>DATDNR010000115.1:0-75646 GCA_036518175.1 Marmoricola sp. | reverse complement strand
CGCCGGTTGCCAGGTGGTGCGGTCGCGCGGATCGCGCCTGTGCGGGATCGGTGCGGTGGGGCGGGGTGGTGCGGTCGCGCGGATCGCGCCTGTGCGGGATCGGTGCGGCAGGGCGGCGTACCCGACCGCGCGGATTGCGCCTGTGCGGGATCGGTGCGGTCCAGCGCCCGAGCGAGGCGGTCGCCGATGACACCCGGCGTCAGGGGACCAGCACGACCTTGCCGGTGGTGTGGCCGCTGCCGACCTGCCGGTGGGCCTCGGCTGCCCGGTCGAACGGGAAGGCGCCGGCGATGACCACGCGCAGCCGGCCCTCGGCCGCGAGGCGCGCCAGCTCGGGGCGGGCGCCGTACCGGATCTCCTGGCCCGGGTCCGCGCCCGGTCCGTTGCCCAGCAGCTGCACGCCCTCCTCGGGGGCCCGGGCGAAGTTCGCGATCGAGGCGATCCGGTCGCGCTCCTCCACCAGGGCCAGCGAGACGTCGAGCGCCTCGTCGCTGCCGACGAGATCGACGGCGGCGTCGACGCCGTCCGGGGCGAGCGCGCGGATCCGCTCGAGGAGGCCGTCGCCGTACTCGACCGGTTCGGCGCCCAGCTCACGGAGCAGGCCGTGGTTGCGCTCGCTGGCGGTGGCGATGACCCGCGCGCCCCGGAGCCGGGCCAGCTGCACCGCCATCAGACCGACCCCGCCGGAGCCCCCGTGCACCAGCACGGTGTCGCCCTGGCCGACGTCGGTGGCGGTCAGCGTGTGGACGGCGGTGCCTCCGGTCAGCATCAGCCCGGCCGCCTCGTGCCAGCCGAGTGCGGGCGGCTTGGACACGATCGCGTCCGCGGGCGCGATGAGCTCGGAGGCGTAGGCGCCCGGTGCCCGGAAGGCGACCACCTCCTCGCCGACGGCGACGTCGACGCCGTCACCGACCGCGGTCACCACGCCCGCCGCCTCGGAGCCCAGCCGCCGGGGCAGCTGCGAGCGGTCGGTGCCCAGGGCGCCGCTGTAGACCTTGACGTCGATGGGATTGACCCCCGCAGCGCGTACGGCGAGCCGCACCTCGCCGGGCGCCGGATCGCCGACCTCCTGGTCGACCACCGCGAGGACGTCCGGGCCACCGAAGTCGGTGGCCACCACGACACGGGCACGCAGCGAAGCCATGTCCGCACAACGGCGGCCTCGACAGGGGCATTCCCCGCCGGTCGTACCCTTGTGCGGTGAGCACGCCCATCCCCGACCTCGCGACGCTGCACGCCCTGGGAGCCGCCCAGCAGCCGGCGTATCCCGACGGTGCTGCCGTCGACGCGGCTGTGGAACGGCTGCGCGGGTTCCCGCCGCTGGTCTTCGCGGGCGAGTGCGACGAGCTGAAGGGGAAGCTGGCCGCGGTCAGCCGCGGCGAGGCCTTCCTGCTGCAGGGCGGCGACTGTGCCGAGACCTTCGCCGGGGCGACCGCCGACAACGTGCGCAACAAGCTCCGGGTCCTGCTGCAGATGGCCGTCGTGCTGACCTACGCCGCGTCGGTGCCGGTGGTGAAGCTGGGGCGCCTGGCCGGGCAGTACGCCAAGCCGCGCTCCTCGGACTCCGAGACCCGCGACGGGGTGACGCTGCCGGCCTACCGCGGCGACGCGGTCAACGGCTTCGACTTCACCGCCGAGGCGCGGGTGCCCGACCCGCAGCGGCTGGTCGAGGTCTACCACTCCTCGGCGTCGACGCTGAACCTCGTGCGCGCGTTCGTCACCGGCGGCTACGCGGACCTGCGTCAGGTGCACACCTGGAACACCGACTTCGTCAAGCACTCGCCCGTCGGACGCCGCTACGAAGCGGTGGCGAACGAGATCGACCGCGCGCTGACCTTCATGAAGGCGATCGGGGCGGACCCCGACGAGTTCCACCGGGTCGACTTCCACTCCAGCCACGAGGCGCTGGTGCTGGAGTACGAGCACGCACTGACCCGGATCGACTCGCGCACCGGCACGCCCTACGACGTCTCGGCCCACTTCCTGTGGATCGGGGAGCGCACCCGCCAGCTGCACGGCGCGCACGTCGAGCTGCTCAAGCACATCAAGAACCCGATCGGCGTCAAGCTCGGTCCCACCACGACCGCCGACGACGCGCTCGCCCTGGCCGCCAAGCTCAACCCCGACAACGAGCCGGGCCGGCTGACCTTCATCACCCGCTTCGGCGCCGGCCGGATCCGCGACGGGCTGCCGGAGCTGGTGGAGAAGGTGACCGCCGCCGGCATCAACGTCGCCTGGGTGTGCGACCCGATGCACGGCAACACCTTCGAGGCCTCGTCGGGCTACAAGACGCGCCGCTTCGACGACGTCATCGACGAGGTGCAGGGATTCTTCGACGTGCACCGCTCGCTGGGCACCTGGCCGGGCGGCATCCACGTGGAGCTCACCGGCGACGACGTCACCGAGTGCGTGGGCGGTGGGGAGCAGCTGGCCGAGATCGACCTCGCCGAGCGCTACGAGTCGGCCTGCGACCCGAGGCTCAACCGGGTGCAGTCGCTCGAGCTGGCCTTCCTCGTCGCCGAGATGCTGCGCAAGGCATGAGCGCACCGATCGACCTCAGGTCCGACACCGTCACCAGGCCCTCGGCGGCCATGCGCCGGGCGATGGCCGAGGCGGAGGTCGGCGACGACGTGTACGGCGAGGACCCGACCGTCCGCCGCCTCGAGGAGACCGTCGCCGCGCTCTTCGCTAAGGAGGCGGCGCTCTTCACGCCCACCGGGTCGATGGCCAACGTGCTCGCCGTCGCCTCGCTCGTCGGGCCCGGGCAGGAGGTGCTCTGCGAGTCCAGCGCCCACATCGTCCGGGCCGAGCTCGGGGCCCACGGCGCCCTGACCGGGGTCACCACCCGCACCTGGGCCGGGGCGGCGCTCGACCTGGCAGCCGTCGAGGCGCTCTTCGCACCGGACATGGGCCCGTTCTTCGTGCCGACCCGCGCGGTGTCGGTGGAGAACACCCACAACTTCCGCGGCGGCGAGGTCACGCCGATCGAGCAGCTCCAGGCGCTGCGCGCCTTCGCCGCCGAGCGCGGCATCGCGGTGCATCTCGACGGGGCGCGCATCTGGAACGCCCACGTCGCCACGGGCACGCCGTTGTCGTCGTACGGCGCCGTCGCGGACGTGCTCGCGGTCTGCCTGTCCAAGGGGCTCGGTGGCCCCGTCGGGTCGCTGGTGGTGGGCACCGCCGACGCCGTCGCTGCCGCCCGGGTCCGGCGCAAGCGGATGGGCGGCGGCATGCGGCAGGTCGGCCTGCTGGCCGCGGCCGGGCTGCACGCCCTTGAGCACAACGTCGAGCGGCTCGCGGAGGACCATGCCAACGCCAGGCTGCTGGCCGAGGCCTGCGGTGTGGACCCGGAGACCGTGCACAGCAACATCGTGGTGGTCGCGGTCCCCGACGCCCCCGCCGTGGTCGCGGCTGCCCGGGAGCACGACGTGGTCGTCAGCGCGGTCGGCCCACGGGCGCTGCGCCTGGTGACCCATCTCGACGTGAGCCGTGACGACGCCGAGCGCGCCGCGGTGGTGCTGGGCAAGCTGCTGGCCTGAGCCGGGGGAGCGCTGTCAGCGCAGCCGGTGCGGTCGGCGAAGCGCGGCCGGGAGGTACGCCGCCCCGGGGGCGTCGTCGCTGCTGCCGGCCAGATCCTGCGGGTTCGAGATCGCACACCGCTTGAGCGACAGGCAGCCGCAGCCGATGCAGGAGTCCAGCCCGTCGCGGAGCTTCTGCAGGGCGGCCATCTGCTCGTCGAGCCGTGCCCGCCAGTGCCGCGAGATCCGCTGCCAGTCGGCCCTCGTGGGCGTCCGTCCCTGGGGCAGCCTTTCGAGCTCGGCCCGGATCTCCTCGAGGGTGAGACCGATGTTGCTGGCGGCCCGGATGAAGGCCAGCCGGCGCAGCGTGTTGCGCTCGAACCGGCGCTGGCCTCCGGCGCTGCGGGTCGCGTGGATGAGGCCCTGCGACTCGTAGAAGCGCAGCGCCGAGGCGGCGAAGCCGCTCCGCGCAGCCACCTGGCTCACGCTGAGCAGATCGTGTGTGTCCACGCATTCCCCTTGACCTCAAGTTGACTTCAACTTGAAGAATCGCAGACATCGTCTCGATGAGCAAGGAGGAATCATGCGACTGGCACTGATCACCGGGGGGTCGGCCGGCCTGGGCCGGGCGCTCCTGGAGGCGCTGGTGGCGCGCGGCTGGACCGTGGTCACCGACGGCCGGACACCGGAGGCGCTCGCGGACGTGGCCGGACCGCAGGTCATCGCGGTCCCCGGCGATGTCGCCGACCCGGGCCACCGCGCCGCGCTCGTGGCGAAGGTGGAGCGACTGGGCCGTCTCGACCTGCTCGTCCACAACGCCAGCACCCTGGGGCCGTTGCCGATGCGCACGCTGCGCAACCTCGGCGAGGACGGCCTCGCCGACGCCTGGACGGTCAACGTCGTGGCGCCGTACGCCCTCACCCGCGCGTTGCTGCCGCAGCTGCAGGCCCACGGGGGTGGCCTGCTGTCGCTCTCGTCCGACGCTGCGGTGGAGCACTACCCGGCCTGGGGTGCGTACGGCGCCAGCAAGGCGGCGCTGGACCACCTCACCCTGACCTGGGCCGCCGAGGAGGGCATCGACGCCTGGGCCGTGGACCCGGGGGACATGCGCACCCGGATGCACCAGGACGCCTTCCCCGGCGAGGACATCTCCGACCGCCCGCTGCCGGGCACGGTCGTGCCGCACCTGCTCGGGCTGCTCGACCGCCGCCTCCCGTCCGGCCGGTACCGCGCCGCGGACCTGCCGGTCGCAGAGGAGGTGTCGGCCTGATGCGGGCACTCGACGAGCACCCCACCATCCGGTTCACACCGCCGCCGGACGCCACCGCCCCCGCGCCCGCGGAGGCGCGCGGCCTGGAGCGTGACGCAGTCCGGCTGCTGGTCGCCACGCCCGACGGCATCACCCACGGGCGCTTCCGCGACCTGCCCGACCACCTGCGGGCGGGAGACCTGGTCGTGGTCAACAACTCCGCGACCGAGGCGCGGGAGCTCGACGCCCGGCGCACGGGCCAGGGCCGCCAGGACCCCGTGGTGCTGCACCTCGCCACGCAGCTGGACGACGAGAACTGGGTCGTCGAGGTGCGCACCGCTCCGCACGCCGACCGGCCGGTGCTCGACGCCCGGCCCTGGGAGCGGTTCCTGTCCGGGCCGGTCGCGGTCACGCTGATCCGGCCCTGGCCGACGGAGGGCTCGGCACCCGCCGGCACCGGCGCCGGCAACCGGCTGTGGCAGGCACGGGTCGCGGGGCCGCTGCGCGCCCGCCTCGCGGAGCGGGGCCGACCCATCGCCTACGGCTACCTCGACCGCAGCTACCCGCTGGACGCCTACCAGACGGTGTTCTCGGTGCGTCCCGGGAGCGCGGAGATGCCCTCGGCGGCACGCCCGTTCACCGACGCGCTGGTGGCCGCCCTGGTCTCCCGCGGGATCGCGGTCGCGCCGATCACGCTGCACACCGGGGTCTCCTCGCAGGAGGCCGGCGAAGCGCCGCAGCCCGAGCGCTTCGAGGTCCCCGAGGGCACCGCGCGGCTGGTCAACACGGTGCGCGCCGGCGGCGGTCGGGTCGTCGCGGTGGGCACCACGGTGACCCGGGCGCTGGAGTCCGCCGTCGACGAGGGCCGGGTGGTGGCGCGTCAGGGGTGGACCGAGCGGGTGGTCACGCCTGCCCACCCGCCGCAGGTCGTCACCGGCCTGGTCACCGGCTGGCACGACCCGCAGGCCTCGCACCTGCTCCTCGTCGAGGCCGTCGCCGGGGGGCGCCTGGCCCAGCGTGCCTACGAGGCGGCGACGGCGAGTGGCTACCGCTGGCACGAGTTCGGAGACGCGGCGCTGTTCCTGCCGTGAGGAGGCGCAGGCACCGACTGGTGCGGGCTCGCCCCCGGGGCTCAGACCGCGATGTGCGGCACCTCGGACTCCACCTTGCGCCGCGGGGCGAGCTCGGTGATCAGCATGGCCGCCAGCACCAGCGCCCCGCCCAGCAGCATCCGGACGGTCGCCGGCTCACCTCCGAAGACCACGGCGAACAGGGCGGCGAACACCGGCTCCATGCTCATGATGATCGCGGTCCGGGTGGGCGGGAGGTGCGCCTGGGCCCAGGTCTGCACCAGGAGCGCGGCGGCGCCGGCGACCAGCGCCATGTAGACGACGGCGGCCCAGTCGGCGGCGCGGTGCGGTACGGCGATGCCGCCCGGCAACGCTGCGAGCGTGCAGAGCACGGCGATGACGATGCACTGCACGATGGACATCCCGATCGCGTCGCGGGCGGTCGACCAGGCGCCCAGCCCGACGATGTGCAGGGCGTAGAGCATCGCCGCGACGAGGGTGAGGGCCTCGCCGTACCCCACGCTGAGGCCGCCCAGCGTGAGCACCCCCAGTCCGAGGACGGCGAGCACGACGGCACCCCAGGTGAGGGCCCCGATCCGGGTCCGCAGGATCAGCGCGGCGAAGAGCGGGGTGCAGACGACGTACATGCCGGTGATGAAGCCGGAGACGCTGGCCGGGGTGTGCGCCAGGCCGGTGGTCTGCAGGATCTGCGCCAGCCCGTAGAGCAGGCCGAGCACCAGCGCGTGCCTGCGCTTGGCGGCGCCGAGCCGGAGCACCGCCCGTGGCGCCGCCGCCACCATCGCGACCGCGGCGATCGCGAACCGCACCGCGAGGAAGTCCACCACCGGGATCCGGTCCACCAGGTCGTGGATCATGAAGAAGGTCGATCCCCAGCTCGCGGTGACCCCGAGCAGCGCGAGGGTGGCGAGCAGCTGGGCCCGCCGGTCGGAGCCGTCGCTCATCGGGGCGCGGCCACCTCGCGGAGCTTCTTGAGCAGCGGCAGGCAGGGGCTGGCGGGCTCGCCGGAGCCGGGTGTCTCCAGCACCAGCGGTACGCCCGCCGTCGCCGGATGGCTGAGCAGCTCGGTGAACGCCACGGTGCCGATGTGGCCCTCGCCGATGCGCTCGTGCCGGTCCCGCAGGGAGCCGCGCGGATCCTTGGCGTCGTTGGCGTGCACGAGACGGAGCCGGTCGGCTCCTGCGACGGCGAGGAGCCGGTCGAGGGTGGCGGTCGTGCCGCCGGGCTGATCCAGCGGCGCGCCGGCGGCGAAGACGTGGCAGGTGTCGAGGCAGACACCGACCCGGGGATGCCTCTCCAGGGCGTCGAGGTAGGCGGCGAGGTCGTCGACGCCGGCGCACAGCGAGCGTCCCTGCCCCGCGGTCGGCTCGAGCAGCAACCAGGGACCGGTCTCGTCGAGCCGGTCGAGCACCGGCAGCAGCCCTTCGCGCACCTGCCGCATCGCATGGTCGAGCGACCCCTCGTCGACGCAGGAGCCGGTGTGCACGACGACGCCCTCGGCGCCGAGGGCAGCAGCCCGGTCGAGGTTGTGTGCGACGCTGGCGACCGAGCGCTCGTAGGTCGCCGGCGTGGGGGAGCCGAGGTTCACCAGGTAAGGGGTGTGGACGAAGGCCCGGAGTCGGTGCTCGGCACAGCCGTCACGGAAGGCCGCGTCACGAACCGGGTCGCCGCTGCTGTGGGCCCAGCCACGCGGGTTCCCGGCGAAGACCTGGACCGCCTCCGCGCCGATCGAGGTCGCCGTGGCCAGCGCCCCGGCGACGAGTCCCTTGCCGACCCGCACGTGGCTGCCGATCTGGTTGCGGAGGGCGACGTCGGGCGGCTGGTTCACCGCCCCAGCCTAGGAGCCGGCGTCCGTCAGGCGGCCGTCAGGGCGTCTGGCCGGCCTCGAGGCGGCGCTGGATGGCGCGCACGTTCCGCACGTAGCGGCGGGTGGCCGGCCCGAGGCCGTCGCGGACGCCGCCGAGGCCCTCGTAGTAGGCGCCGATCGCGTGCCGGCGGTCGTGGGTGTTGCGCTGCAGCACCCGGATCAGCTCGACGCCCGCGGCCACGTTGTCCCAGGTGTCGCGGAGGTTGAGCCGACGACCGACGTAGCCCTCCATCCACCTGCCGGTGGAGGGGAGCAGCTGCATCACCCCGACCGCACCGGCGCTGGAGACCAGCGGCTGGTACCAGCCCGACTCCTGCCAGCCGATCGCCTGGGCCAGCGAGGGGGACACGCCCCGGCGGCGGGCCTCGCCGGCGATCCGGTGCGCGACCTGCGTCCGGGTCATCCGGTAGTGCCGCCAGCCGCGCTGGTAGAGGGTCTTGTGGTGGTGCGGCGCAGGGTGGGACGTGGGGTGGTGCCGCGGCCTCGACGGGTGGTGGGCCCGGGGGTGGGCGTGGTGGTGAGCCCGGGGAGAAGCATGGTGGTGGGCGTGGTGCCTCTTGTGGTGCGCCCGGTGTCGGCGTACGGCGGCCAGCACGACCGGGATCCGGATGCGCTCGCCGACATAGAGCACCGCACGGCGGCCGAGGTGGTTGATCGCCAGCAGCTCGTCGGTCCAGGCGTGGAAGCGGACCGCCAGGCCGGTCGCGGTGTCGCCCGGGCGGACGGTGTGCATCACGATGACGCGGCCCGGGTGCCCCGGCCACGGACGGCCGGAGATGCGCCCGGCGGCGCCCGACGGGCCGGCGGTGCCGACGAGCATGGTGGAGGCGACGGTGACGGCGAGGAGGCTGCCGGCGAGGCGGCGTACGAGGCGCACGAGGTGTCCCTTCGTCGGCAGGTGAGGCCTGTGACCCCTGTCATGACCTGCGCACGACTGTGACAAATGGTGCTGGCGTGCGTCAATAGCCGGGTGTCCAGGGGCGGTGGCGCCCGGACCTTCCTCCGGCGGTCAGGAGCGGGTCAGACGATCGTCAGCGTGACCGTCGATCCCCGTGGGACGCGCTCGCCGTCGCCCGGGTCCTGCCGCACGACGTACTGGAGCGAGACGTAGAACTCCGCCTTGTGGATGCGCACGTCCAGACCGGCGTCGGCCAGCGTCTGGCGCGCGGCCTCGAGGCCCATCCCGGTCACCTTCGGTACGGTCACCAGCACCGGCCCCTGCGACACGACGAGCTGCACATGGTCACCGCGGACGCCGGTGCCGTGGTCGGGGTCCTGGCTGATCACCCGACCGCGCGGCACGGTGTCGTCGTGCTGCCTGGTCTCGTCGACGACGAAGCCGAGGTGCTCCAGCCGTCGGGTGGCCTCACCGGCGGGCTTGCCGGTGAGGTCCGGGAGCGGGATCGGCCGGGGACCGCGGCTGACCACCACGTCGACGGCGGCGCTCCGGCGCAGCAAGGTCCCGGCTTCGGGGTCACTGCGGATGACGGTGCCCTTCGGCACCTGTTGCGACCAGCGGCCGATGCGGTCGCCGTAGGACAGGTGCGCGCGCACCAGCAGCTGCTGGGCCTCGTCGAGGCTGTGCCCGGCGAGCCGGGGCACGGCATGCCGCTCGGGACCGCGGGAGACGACCGCCGCGACGGTGCCGCCCTTGAGCACCCGGTCTCCTGCGGACGGATCCGTCGAGATCACCGCCCCCCGGGCGACCGTCTCGGACCAGGCCCGACGGGCCACGGTGAAGTGCAGGCCGGAGTGCACCACCCGGGCGCGGGCCGCGGCCTGGGCCATCTCGATCACGCCCGGCGTGGTGGTGTAGCGGGCGCTCCCGAACCACCAGCCGCCCACCCCCAGGGCGACCGCGGCGAGCAGCAGCAGCGCCAGCAGCGCTGGCCCGCGGCGTCGTCGCCCCGTCTGCACGCGCCCCGTCTGCACGCGCCCCGGGGGCGGGGGCGGCGCGGGCCGGGTGCGGCGTGGCTGCGGTGCGGAGGCCAGGGTCGCCGTGTGCTCGTCGCCGGTGCCGTACTCGGGGACGCCGAGGTCGCCCGGGTCGACGATCCGGTGCGGCAGCGGTCCGCTGGGCTCATCGCCGGGCCCGCGCCCCGGTCTGGTGGGGGCGAGGTCCGCGGTGAGCTCGTCGTCCTGCGTGACGCCGTGGTCGAGCGCGTGCCGGACCCGCCGGACCTGGTGCAGCAGCACGCGGGCGTCGGCAGGGCGCAGCGAGGTGTCGCGGGCGGTGGCCCGGGCGACGAGCGCGTCGACGTACGGCGGGATGCCGGGCGCCACCGCGGACGGGGCCGGCACGTCCTCGTGCACGTGCTTGTAGGCCACCTGGATCGGGCTCTCGGCCTGGTGCGGCTTGCGGCCGGTGAGCATCTCGTAGAGCAGCACGCCCGCGGCGTAGACGTCGGCGCGCGCGTCGGCGCGCCCGTCGACCACCAGCTCGGGGGAGAGGTAGGAGACCGAGCCGATGAGCACGCCGCCGGTGGCGGTGTGCTGGGTCTCGGCGTTGATCGCCCGCGCCAGCCCGAAGTCGGCGACCTTCACCTGGCCGGTGTCGGTGAGCAGCACGTTCTCCGGCTTGATGTCGCGATGGATCATCCCCGCGTCGTGGGCGGCCGCGAGGGCGGAGAGCACCGGCTCGAGCACGGCCAGTGCCCGGCCCGACGACATCGGTGCCTCGGTGCGGATCAGGTCGCGCAGGGTGATGCCGGGGACGTACTCCATCACCAGGAAGAGCGTCCGGCCCTGCGGCCCGACGTCCTCGCCCTGGTCGAAGACGGCGACCACGTTGGGGTGCGCCAACCGTGCGGCGGCGCGGGCCTCACGGCCGAAGCGGGCGACGAACTCCTCGTCGTCGGACAGCCCCGGGTGCAACACCTTCACCGCCACGGTGCGGTCGAGGCGCAGGTCGGTCGCCTCGTAGACCACGGCCATCCCGCCACGCGCGATGCGGGCGCCGACGCGGTAGCGCCCGTCGAGCACGCGCCCGATCATCGGGTCGGCAGCGGTGCGCTCCACGTGGTCCTCCAGCGCCGGTGGGGAAGTCCGGCTCGGGGCGCCATTCTAGGTGCTGC
Source organism: Marmoricola sp. (assembly GCA_036518175.1). Taxonomy (GTDB): domain Bacteria; phylum Actinomycetota; class Actinomycetes; order Propionibacteriales; family Nocardioidaceae; genus Marmoricola. The sequence continues at coordinate 64,850 of DATDNR010000115.1, read as the reverse complement.
CACCACCGGATTCCGGTAGCCGGGCGTTGCTGGCAGCATGGAGACGTGGACACCAACGCAGCTCCTGGAGGGACCGAGACCGAGGGGCATGACCTCGGTGCGCTGATCGCCGACTGGCTCGAGCCGCCCGAGGTGGCCGCCGCCCTCGGGATGAGCGCCAGCAAGGTGCTGAGGCTGGTCCGCGAGCACCAGCTGGCGGCCGCCGTCCCGCGCGAGGGTGCAGGGCAGCAGGTGCCGGCCGAGCTGCTCATGGGCGGCGACATCGTCAAGGGTGTGCCGGGTGTCCTCACCGTCCTCCACGACGGCGGGTACGACGACCGCGAGGCGCTGGCCTGGCTCTTCACCGCCGACGACAGCCTCCCCGGCCGGCCGATCGACGCGTTGCGCGAGAACAGGGGCTCGGAAGTGAAGCGGCGAGCCCAGGCGATGGCGTTCTGAGGCATCGGGCGATGGCGTCCCGGCCGCGCAACCTCGAGATGGCGTTCGGCGCCGTCATCGCAGTGGTGCTCGCGGCCGTGTTCCTGCTGCACGGCGGCGGGTCCGCCGGCCGGGGGAGCAGCGCTCCCACCTCGCCGACGGTCGGCCACGCCCGGAGCTCGGGCACCGGCGTGGTCCGCTGGTCGGCACTGCCGCCCGCGGCACGGGAGACGGTGCGGCGGGTCCGCGCCGGCGGCCCCTTCCCCTACAGCCACGACGGTGCGATCTTCGAGAACCGCGAGGGTCACCTGCCCGCCGAGCCCCGGGGCTACTACCACGAGTACACCGTGACCACCCCCGGTGCGACCGACCGCGGCCCGCGCCGGATCGTCGCGGGGCAGCACGGCGACCTGTTCTACACCGACGACCACTACCAGTCGTTCAAGAGGATCGAGGGCATTCGATGAACGGAGAGAAGAGATGACCGGACTCGCAGGCGTCATGGCCGGGCACCTGGAACCGGCGGTGTACCAGTGGCACACCGCCTTCAACCCGACCGACGTCAGGCACAGCGTGGAGCACGCGGGATGGCGGTTCGCCTACGTCGACGGGTGGACCCACCAGGACAAGGCGACCTTCCTCGACGCCATCGCCGAGGCGCTGGCGTTCCCCGAGCACTTCGGCAGGAACTTCGACGCGCTCACCGACTGCCTGCGCGACGTCGACGGCGCCGGCACGGTGCTGCTCTGGGACGGCTGGGGTCCGCTGGCCCGCAGCGACCGGGAGAGCTTCGAGACCGCCGTTGACTGCCTGCGGGCCCGCTCGGGGGAGGCGAGCCAGAGCCGATTCGTCGCGCTGCTGCGCGGCGAGGGCCCCGAGGTCGACCTGCCGGTCCTCGACTGCTGAGCGCCGGCGGACGGCGTCGGTCAGACCGTCCGCTGGGTCGCTGCCGCGGCCAGGCCGCGCAGCACCGGCCGCGCCTCGTCGGTGACGTCGGCGGCGTCGAGGGCGGCCAGCGCCCGCTCGGTGAGCTGGCCGATCACCTGCTCGACCTGCTCGCGCGCGCCGGAGGCGTCGATGAGCTCGCGCAGCCCGGTGACCTGCTCCTCCGACAGGGACGTGCCCAGGCTGCGGTCGAGCAGGGCCGCCTGCGCCGGTGGCAGTGCGTCCAGGGCGAGTGCGACGAGGACCGTACGCTTGCCCTCGGTGAGGTCGTCGCCGGCCGGTTTGCCGGTGACCTCCGGGTCGCCGAAGACGCCGAGCAGGTCGTCGCGCAGCTGGAAGGCCTCGCCCAGCGGCAGGCCGAAGCGGCTCAGCTGCCCGATCAGCGCCTGGGAGGCCCCGGCCAGCGCGGCCCCGATGTGCAGCGGCCGCTCGACGGAGTACTTGGCCGACTTGTAGCGCACCACCGTCATCGCCACGTCGACGTCGCTGGCGCCCCGGGCCTGCGCCGAGACGTCGAGGAACTGGCCGGTGACCACCTCGCTGCGGGTCAGGTCGAAGTAGCCGAGCGCCTCCAGCACCCGCTGCGGAGGCAGGCCGCAGGTGCGCAGCATCTCGTCGGACCAGGAGAGCAGCAGGTCGCCGAGCAGGATCGCGGCCGAGGCGCCGTACCGCCCCGGGGCCCCGGGCCAGCCGTGCGACCGGTGCAGCGCCTCGAAGGCGCGATGGGTCGCCGGGCGCCCGCGGCGGGTGCCGGAGGCGTCGATCAGGTCGTCGTGCACCAGCGCGCTGGCGTGCAGCAGTTCCAGCGACGCACAGGCCTTGAGCAACGCGGACTCGTCGTCGGGCGGGCGGACCGCGCGATGCCCCCACCAGCAGAAGGCCGCCCGGAAGCGCTTGCCGCCGGCGAGGCTGCCGCGGGCGTGCTCGACGAGCCGGCGGGCGTCCTCGCCGAGCGGCTCCAGCCAGCCTGACTGCGCCGCCACGAAATCCTGCACGGTGCTCTCCACCCGCGCCCGGAAGCGGGCCTGCTGCGCCGGGGCCCACGGGTCGTCCCACGGGCTGTCGGCGCTGGTCACCGGCCGAGCCTAGCCCCGTATCCTCGCCGCATGGCCCTCGGTGTCCCCTCCCGCATGCCGAGCTCGACCGGGCACATCGGCCAGCGGCTGGCGCGTGGCGAGCGGTCGTTCTCCTTCGAGTTCTTCCCGCCGAAGGACGCCGAGGGCGAGCAGGTGCTGTGGCAGTCGATCCGCGAGCTCGAGCCGCTCAAGCCCACGTTCGTCTCGGTGACGTACGGCGCCGGCGGGTCCACCCGGGAGCGCACGGCCGCCATCACCGCACGGATCGCCCGCGAGACGACGCTGACGCCGATGGCCCACCTGACCTGCGTGGGCCACACCGTCGACGAGCTCCGCTCCATCATCGGTGCCCACCTCGCCGCCGGCGTGCGCAACCTGATGGTGCTGCGTGGTGACCCACCCGGCGGGCCCGGAGCGCCGTGGACCCCGACCCCCGGCGGCTTCGAGCACGCCATCGACCTGGTCCGGCTGGCCCGCTCGCTGGGCGACTTCGGCATCGGCGTGGCCGCCTTCCCCGAGAAGAACCCCGCGTCGGCGTCGCTCCGGCTCGACGCGGAGATCCTGGCCGCGAAGGCCGCGGCCGGTGCCGACTTCGCGGTCACCCAGCTGTTCTTCTCGCCCGAGCCCTACTTCGAGCTGGTCGACCGGGTGCGGGCGCTGGGCTGTGACATCCCGGTGATCCCGGGCATCATGCCGATCCTCAACCTGCGCTCGGTCTCCCGCATGGCCGAGCTGTCCGGGGCCCAGATCCCGGCGGACGTGGTCGCCCGGGTGACGCGCTTCGAGGACGATCCCGCCGCCCTGCGCGCAGAAGGCATCGCGGTCGCGACCGAGCTCTGCGACGCACTGCTGGGCGGCGGCGCACCCGGGCTGCACTTCTACACGCTGAACCGGTCGCGGGCGACGCGCGAGATCTTCGCCGCGCTGGCCTGCCACGCCTGAGCGCGGCTCAGCCGGGGCCGACCAGCTGGGCGACCAGGGCAGCAGACAGTCCGACCGAGGGCAGGCCGGCCCCCGGGGTGGTGTGCGCGCCGGCGAGGTAGGCCCCCTCCAGCGGGCCGCGGGTGCCCATCCGCCGGGCCAGGGTGCCGCGGCCCTGCCACAGCACGCCGAGCGGCGAGCCGCCCCAGTCCTCGACGAGCTGGCGCGGAGAGCGGTCGACCCGCACCGTCACCTGGTCCCGGACCCGGACACCGGAGCGGTGCAGCGTGGTCACCATGTCCTCGGCGAGCCGCCCGCGGCCCAGCAGGGTCCACGCGTGCGCGCCCTCCGGAGCGGTGCCGTTGGTGCGCAGCACGATCATGGGGTCACCGTGCAGCACCACCTCGTGGGGCAGCTCGGGCACCTCGCCGACGAGGCCCACGTGGCACACCACCGGAGGCAGCGCCGGCATGGTGCGGGCGACGTGCGCCGCCAGGGCCGGGAGCCGGCGCGGGTCGATCGCACAGACCACGACGTCGGCGTCGAGGTCTCCGCCGCTGGTGCGCACACCGGCGACCCGGTTGCCCGAGACGGCCAGGTCGTGGACCGTCGTACGCCGCAGCACGGTGACCCGCCGGGTTGCCAGCCGATCCTCCAGCGCCTCGGCCAGCCGGCCCATGCCGCCGGGCACCGTCCAGGCACCGAAGTTCTGCTCGACGTAGGACCACATCCCGAACCAGGCGGGGACGTCGCGCGGGGCCTGGCCCTCCAGCACGGCGCGGTAGGTCGCCAGCTGCCGCAGCCGCTCGTCGCGCAGCAGCCGCTCGGTGTAGCGGTGCAGCGAGGCGCGGGTGGCGAGCAGCTCGCGCGCCTGCCTGCTCGCGTGGTCGGGCGACCACGGGCGCTCCAGCCAGTCGCGGCGCAGCGCGTCCCAGACCTCCGCAAAGCCGTGCACGTAGTCGACCCACTGCTCGGCCGGCGCCGGGTCCCTGCGTCGGCGGCCCCGGTCGCCGAGGGCCTGTGCGACCGCGACATGCTGCTTGCCACGGCTGCCTGCGGGCAGGTCGAGCGTGGTGCCGTCCTCGAAATGGTGCCGCCGGACCGGCTCGACCGGCACCAGCTCGAGCTCGCGCTCCAGGGGGCGGCCGGACTTGCGGAAGAGGTCGCGCACGACGGCCGGCAGCAGCGTGCTGGTGGGTCCGGAGTCCCAGCGGAAGCCGTCCTGCTCGACGAAGCCCAGCGCGCCACCGAGGCGCCCGGAGGCCTCCACGAGGGTCACCTCGTGGCCGAGCTTGGCCAGGCGGGCGGCGGCGGCCATCCCCCCGAACCCCCCGCCGACGACCACGACCCGCGCCATGGCGGTCACCCTAATGGCCGTCCGGCCTGGTCCCGATGGCGTAGGGGAGGTTGAGTAATTCAGCCGATGAGGCAACCGATCGCGGGCTGGAAGAGTCCTTCTCCTCGCGGGGTGCCGGTCCGGGCCATCGACGGGGGTGGGCCCGGACCAGCATCCCGTCCAGCATCCCGTCCAGCGTCCCGTCCAGCGCCCGTCCGCGCGTGACCGGAGCCGGGGTCAGTTCACGGTGATCTCGGTGGCGCCGGTCATCGCCTTGAGCTCGGCGTAGGTCGAGGAGAACACCGCCGCCGGGTGCCCGGCAGCGGCCCAGACGACGTCGTATCTCTCCAGCGTCGGGTCGAGGAAGGTGCGCAGCGGCCTGGGGTGGGCGATGGGGGAGACGCCGCCGATCACCTGGCCGGTGTGCTCGCGCACGAAGTCCGGCTGGGCGCGCTTCAGCCGCCTCACGCCGATATCGGCGGCCACCTTGGCGGTGTCGACCCGGTGGGCGCCCGAGGTGAGGATCAGCACCGGCTCGTCGGGCCCCTGCCCGGTCTCCGCGGCGAAGAGCAGGCTGTTGGCGATCGCGCCGACCTCGCAGCCGAGGGCCTCTGCGGCCAGCTGGGCGGTGTGCACGGAGTCGGGGAGCACGACGATCCGGCCGTCGGCGACCGGGCGACCCTCGACCTGCTCGAGGGCTTCGCGGAAGCGGGTGATCGACGGGTGCTCGCTCATGGGTCGCAGCGTAGAGGGCGCACCGCGATGGGTCGTGAACCGGATCGTCGCCGTCGGCGTTGTCGGGGGTTGAGCCTGTCGGTGGGGCGGTGTACGTTGAAGGCGTTCGAACAGATGTTCGACCACCGGGTCCCGGCGGGGGATGACCTCGACCCCCATCCTCCGCCGGGGCACCGACAGGGGTCGGTCGGGGTGCCCGCGGGTGCCCGGTGTTCCGGCTCAGGGGTCCGGCTCAGGGGAAGGAGCAGGCGTTGCGGCGGTACGACGATCCCGTGGAAGTGCACAAGGGGGCCGGTGAAGGGCCCGACCAGTTCCTGTGGCGCGGGCGGCTGTGGCAGGTGCGCGAGGTGGTCGCGCACTGGGTCGAGACCGGGGCGTGGTGGAAGCTCCCGGCCGGCCCGATCGCCGACCCGGTCGCCGATCCGGTCGCCGAGCGTGAGGTGTGGCGGGTCGCCGCCGCCCACCCGATGCTGCGGGCGGACGACGACGACCCCGGCTTCGGTGTCTTCGACCTCGCCTTCGACTGGGCGGAGGGCAGCTGGCAGCTGGCCCACTCCGTCGACTGAGGCAGGAGCGCATGGAGCACCCCCTCTACCTCCCCGCCGCCACGCACTCCTACCTCGAGCGCGCCGCGGAGTCGCTGCGGGAGGCGATCACCACCACCGACGTGCCGTCCCGCTACGCGCTCGCCCACGTCGCCGCCCTGCGCGCCACGGCGGCACTGCTCGCCGCCCGGGCCCGGCCCGGCCCCCGTCGGGGACGGCAGAAGAACGCCTGGGTGCTGCTCGCCGAGGTCGCCCCCGAGCTCGCCGAGTGGGCGACGTTCTTCGCTGCCGGTGCCCAGAAGCGGGCGGCCGCCGAGGCCGGGTCCCGCCGCGCGGTCACCGAGCGCGAGGCCGACGACCTCGTCCGCGACGCCGACCGGTTCCTGGCCACGGTCGAGACCACCCTGGGCCTGACCGGCCATGCCCCGATCCGGGTGGCCTGAGGACACCGCGGGAGCCCCTCGTGACCGATCCCTTCGTGCACCTGCACGTCGCCTCCGGCTACTCGCTGCGCTACGGCGCCTCCCACCCGCACGTGCTCGTCGAGCGGGCCGTGGAGCACGAGATGGACGCGCTCGCGCTGACCGACCGCGACGGGCTCTACGGTGCGGTCCGGTTCGTCAACGCGTGCTCCGCTGCGGGGATCCGGCCGATCCTGGGCGCCGACCTGGCGTTCGCGCGCGGCCGGTCGCGGCCCGGCCAGCCACCGTCCGGACGGCCCGATCCCCGGCCGCGCACCCCGGTCCGCGGCGGCGCCTACCGCGACCCCCGGCTGCCCCGGGTCACCTTCCTGGCCAGCGGCCGGTCGGGCTGGGCGGCGCTGTGCCGGCTGGTCTCGGCCACGCACCTCACCGGGGAGCGGGGCGAGCCGGTGTGCACCCCCGAGCTGGTCGCCGAGCACCTCGGCGGGCACCTCGGCGGGCAGCTCGGCGGGCAGCTCGGCCGCGACGTGCTGGTGCTGCTCGGCCCGGCCTCGGAGCTGGGCGAGGCGGTGACCCGGCGGCGCGACGACCTCGGGCTGGCCGAGCTCGAGCGCTGGCAGCAGCTCGTCGGTCCCGGCCAGCTGCTCGTCGAGGTGGTCTCCCATCGGCTGCCCGGCGCCGGCCCCGGCACCGCACCGCACGCCGCGCGGATGCTCGCCCTGGCCCGTCGCCGCGGCGTCCCCGCGGTGCTCTCCAACGCGGTGCGCCACGCCGACCGGCTCGACGCGCCGACCGTCGACGTGCTCGACGCCGCCCGCCGGCTGGTGCCGCTCGACAGGAGGCACCTCGACCGGGGCAACGCCGAGGGCTTCTTGAAGTCGGGCAAGCAGATGCACGAGGTGGCCGAGGAGATCTGCCGCTACGCCGGCCTGGGGGACAGCGAGGTCGAGGCCCGCCGGCTGCTCGCCCACACCCGTGCGGTGGCCGACCGGTGCATGCTCGATCCGCGCGGTGACCTCGGCATCGGCGAGGTGCACTTCCCCGAGTTCGAGGTCGCCGCCCCCGGCAGCGCGCAGGCCGACGCCGATGCGGCACTGCGGGCGCGGTGCGAGGCGGCGATCGGCTGGCGCTACGGCACCATGCCGCGGCAGCGCATCTGGAAGCGGCTCGACGACGAGCTGCAGGTGATCGGACGGCTCGGGTATGCGTCGTACTTCCTCACCGTCGCCGACGTCACCGACCTGGTCCGCGAGCTCGGCATCCGCTGCGCGGCCCGCGGCTCCGGGGCGGGCAGCCTGGTCAACCACCTGCTCGGCATCTCCGGGATCGACCCGATCCGGCACAACCTGCTGATGGAGCGCTTCCTCTCGCCGCTGCGCGCGTCACTGCCCGACATCGATCTCGACGTCGAGTCGGCCCGCCGGCTGGAGGTCTACGACGCCATCCTCGAGCGGTACGGCGACCAGCGCTGCGTGGCCGTCTCGATGATGGACAGCTACCGCGTCCGGCATGCCGTCCGTGACGTCGGCGCCGCGCTCGGGATGCCACCCGGCGAGGTCGACGCGATCGCCAAGGCGTTCCCGCACATCCGCGCCCGGGACGCCCGGATGGCACTGCGTGACCTGCCCGAGCTGCGGGCTGCCGGGCTGGACTCCGCCGACCTCGACCAGTTCTTCCGGCTGGTCGAGTCGCTCGACGGGCTGCCCCGGCACGTCGCGATGCACCCCTGCGGGGTGCTGCTCTCCGATGCGACCCTGCTCGACCGCACCCCGGTCGAGCGCAGCTTCCTCGGCTACCCGATGAGCCAGTTCGACAAGGACGACGTCGAGGACCTCGGCCTGCTCAAGCTCGACGTGCTCGGCATCCGGATGCAGTCCTCCATGGCGCACGCGGTCGCGGAGATCCGCCGCGTGGAGGGCGTCGAGGTCGACATCGACGACGAGGCGCAGGTGCCGCTGGACGACCCGGCCACCTACCAGCTGATCTCCTCCTCACGCACGCTCGGGGTCTTCCAGATCGAGTCACCCGGCCAGCGCGAGCTGGTCGGCAAGTCCGGCATCGACGACTTCACCGACATCATCACCGACATCTCGCTCTTCCGCCCCGGCCCGGTGAAGAGCGACATGATCACCCCCTACCTCGACGCCAAGCAGGGCTGGCGGATGCCGGCCTGGCTGCACGACGACCTGCGCCCGATCCTCGGCGAGACCCACGGCGTGGTGGTCTTCCACGAGCAGGTCATCGAGATGATCGCCCAGTTCGCCGGCTGCACCAACGCCGAGGCCGACGAGGCCCGGCGCGCGCTCGGCGATGCTGAGGGGATGGCCGAGGTGCGCGCCTGGTTCTTCCCGCGGGCACTCGGCCGGGGCTACCCGGTGGGCGTGGTGGAGCGGATCTGGAAGGTGCTCGAGGGCTTCGCCTCCTTCGGGTTCTGCAAGGCCCACGCGGCCGCGTTCGCGCTGCCGACCTACCAGTCGGCCTGGCTGAAGACCCACTACCCGGCGTACTTCCTCGCCGGGGTGCTCACCCACGACCCGGGGATGTACCCCAAGCGGCTGATCCTCGACGACGCCCGGCAGTTCGGCATCCCGGTGCTGCCGCTGGACGTCAACGCCAGCGAGAAGGAGTACGCCGTCGAGCCCGTCGGTGACCGCGCCGAGGGTGTCCGCGGGATCCGGTTGGCCCTGGGGGAGGTGCGCGGGATCAACGACGGCGAGGTGGAGCGGATCGTCACCGGTCGCCCCTGGCACTCGCTGAGCGACTTCTGGCACCGGGCACGGGTCTCCCGTCCGGTGGTCGAGCGGCTGGTCATGGCCGGGGCGTTCGACACCGTCTACGGCATCGGCAGCTCGGCCGACGTCCGGCGTCGCCACCGGGTCACCCGGCGCGACCTGCTGCTGCAGGTCGGCGACCTCGACCGGCACCAGCGACTGGCCGGCAGCTCGGCGGGCCCGGGCGGGTCGGTGCAGCTGACCCTCGACCTCGGTGACGAGCCCCGCGAGGGCGAGGCCAGCCACCTGCCGGAGATGACCGATGCCGACCGGGTCCGTGCCGAGCTCGACGTGCTCGGCCTCGACGTCAGCCACCATGTGCTGGACTTCCACGCGCCCTTCCTCGAGGCGCTGGGCGTCACCCGCTCGGCCGACCTGCTGCGCCGGCGGAGCCGGGCCGAGCTGCTCGTCGCGGGGGTCAAGGTGGCCACCCAGACCCCGCCGATCCGGTCCGGGCGGCGGGTCGTCTTCCTCACCCTCGACGACGCCACCGGCCCGGTGGACGCCACCTTCTTCGAGGATGCGCAGGGTCCCTACGCCGCGACCGTGTTCGGCTCCTGGCTGCTGGTCGTCCGGGGCGTGCTGCGCCGCACCGGCCGGCGCGGCGTCTCGCTGCGGGCCACCGGTGCCTGGGACCTCGGCGCGCTGCACGAGCTGTGGCGGCGCGAGGGCATCGACGCCGTGCACGCCGCGATGGCCGAGGTCCCGGCCGGGTTCGGTGAGCAGGAGAAGCACCGCGTGCTGGTGCACAGCAGCGGCTTCCGGATGTCGCCGTACGCCGATGTCCGGCCGGCCGGCGCATCGACCGGGGTGGTGACCGGAGAGGTCGCCCGCCGGTTGTGGCACCGCAGCCCCGGGAGCGCGGGATGACCCACCGTTGCCGATCACTAGGGTGTGCCCCATGGACCGCCCCCTCGAGCGCCGTGCGCACGTCGCGGCCACGCCCCGGGCCGCGACCCGCACCGCCGTGGTGTGGGACGCCGTGCAGCCGCTGCTCGAGGAGCCGGGCCGGGTGGTCGTCGACATCGGCGGCGGCACCGGCGGGTTCGCCGTCCGGGTGGCCGGCCTGGGCCACCGGGTCACCGTGGTCGACCCCAGTCCCGACGCGCTGGCGGCACTGGCACGCCGCGCCGACGAGGAGGGCCTCGCCGACCGGGTCGCCGGGCAGCAGGGCGACCTCGCCGACCTGCTCGACCTGGTGCCGGCCGGCAGCGCCGACCTGGTGCTCTGCCACGGCGTGCTCGGCCTCGTCGACGACCCGGGCGCCGCGCTGCACACCGTCGGGGAGGTGCTCCGTCCCGGCGGCACGCTCAGCCTGCTGGTGGGCCAGCGCCACGCCGCCGTGCTCGCCCGCGCGATGGCCGGTCACCTCGTGGCGGCCCGCGAGCTGCTCCAGGGTGCCGTGGCGCCGGGGGAGCGCCGGTTCACCGCCGAGGAGCTCACCGGGCTGCTCGGGGAGGCCGGCTTCGCCGTGCAGGCGGTGCACGCCGTCCGGGTCTTCACCGACCTGGTGCCCTCGTCGCTGCTCGACCTCGAGCCCGGCGCTGCCACCGCGCTGCTCGACCTCGAGCGCGCGGTCGCCGATCGCCCGGAGTACCTCTCCCTCGCCGCGCAGCTGCACCTGCTCGCCACGCACTGAGCCGGAGGCGCGATGATGCGCCCCGCCTCGTCGCCCGACCGCTCCCACGCGTGCCCGGTCCTGCACGTCGACATGGACGCGTTCTACGCCTCGGTCGCCACCCGCGACCGGCCCGAGCTGCAGGACGTGCCGGTGGTCGTCGGCGGCGGCCAGCGGGGCGTCGTGCTGGCGGCCAACTACCCCGCGCGGCAGTACGGCGTGCACTCGGCGATGTCGATGACCCGGGCGCGTCGTGCCTGTCCCGACGCGGTGGTGCTGCCGCCCGACCACACCGAGTTCGAGGCGGTGTCGTCCTCGGTGATGGAGATCTTCCGCCAGGTGACCCCGGTGGTGGAGGCGATGTCGCTCGACGAGGCGTTCCTCGACGTCTCCGGCGCACTGCGCCGGCTCGGCTCGCCCCTGCAGATCGCCGAGCACCTGCGCGCCCGGGTGGCCGACGAGCAGCGGATCACCTGCTCGGTCGGGATCGCGGCCTCGGTGTCGGTGGCCAAGCTCGCCAGCAGGCGGGCGAAGCCCGACGGGGTGGTCGTCGTCCCTCCGGACACCGTGACCGGCTTCCTGCACCCGCTCGACGTGGGCGAGCTGTGGGGGGTGGGGGAGAAGACCCGTGCCCAGCTGCACCGGCTCGGACTGGTCACGGTGGGCGACGTGGCGCACACCCCCCTGGTCACCCTGCAACGGGCGGTCGGCACGGCGATGGGCACCCACCTGCACGAGCTGGCCTGGGGGGTGGATCGGCGCACGGTCACTCCGCGACGGGGAGCCCACGAACCCGACCGGTCGATGGGCAGTGACGAGACCTTCGGCCGCGACACCGACGACCCGGCGGTGGTCTGCCGCGAGCTGCTGCGCCTGTCGACGAAGGTGACTGCCCGGATGCGCACCGCCGGGGTCGCCGGCCGGACCGTGACGCTGCGGGTCCGGTTCGCCGACTTCACCACGATCACCCGGTCGCGCACGCTGCCGGAGGCCACCGACGTCACCACCGAGGTCTACGCCGCGGCCACCCGTCTCTTCCGGGGACTGGGCCTGCAGCGCGCCCGCATCCGGCTGGTCGGTGTCCGGGTCGAGGGGCTGGTGCCCCGCAGCCAGGTGCAGCGCCAGCTCGAGCTCGGCGCCCGGGAGCACGGCTGGGAGGACGCCGACCGTGCGGTCGACCGGGCCGCGCTCCGCTTCGGCAAGGGGGCGGTGCGGCCGGCCACCCTGATCGGGGGCGGCCGGCCGTGACGGCTCGGCACCTCACTCAGCAGGGCTGGTTGAGGAACCACCGGTGCCCGAACGGGTCACGGAAGACGGCCACCCGGCCGACCGGAGGCGAGTCCTCGGGTCCCCGGTCCAGCCGGGCACCGGCCTGCCGCGCCCGGGAGGCCAGTTCGTCGACGTCGTCGACCGACAGGTGCAGGGTCACCGGGCTGCCCGCGGCCTCCGGGGCCGTGTGGTGGATCTCCGGATGCGCGTCGGCCATGAAGAACCGGGCTCCGCCGACTGCCATCTCGACGTGGCCGATGCGTCCGTCGGGCATCTCGATCGGCCCGTCGGTGACCACGGCATCCAGGGTGGCGGCGTACCACTGCATCGCGGCGCGGCAGTCCGCGACCGCGAGGTAGGGGGTCAGCTCGCTCATCGTGCGCCTCCTCGCGCTCGTCCTCGTTCGCCCGCTCCCGGCTCGGTCACCCGCTCCGTGCTGTGCCCGACGGACCGGCCGGTCATGTACGGCGACCCAGGTACGCGACCCATGTACGGCGACCCAGGTGCGGCGACCCGGGCCTCGCCGGTCCGTCGACTTCTGCGGATTTCGGGCGGTGGCTAGTGCGAGCGTGCGGGCCAACCTAGACTGGAGGGAAGACCGGACGCTGGCCCCAGGATCGTGGAGGACGAAGTGCCGCTCTCGGAAGAGGAGAACCGTCTGCTGGCGCAGATGGAGCGGGCGCTTGCCGCGGAGGATCCGAAGTTCGTCTCGACTCTCCGCGGTCGCACACTCGAGCGCACGGCTCGTCTCCGCGCTATTGCCGCCGGCGTGGTGTTCCTCGCCGGGATCGCCCTGCTCATGGGCGGTGTCATCGCACAGCTGACCTGGCTGGGCATCGTCGGGTTCCTGGTGATGCTCGGCTCGGCCACGATCGGGCTGGCCGCCTGGCGTGGCCGCCATGCTCCTCGTGACGCCCGGGTCCCCGAGGACCCCTCCGGCGGTGCCCACGAGACCGGCCACGGCTTCCGGGTCGTCGAAGGTGGCCGCGGGCACCGGCCGAAGCGGCAGCGGGCCCGTAAGCAACGCGGCTCCTCACACGGCACGTTCATGCAGCGGATGGAGCAGCGCTGGGAGCGTCGCCGCCAGCGCGGCATCTGATCGCTCGCCAGCGCGGCATCTGATCGCTCAGACGCCCACCTCGGTGCGGCTCTCCGCGACCACCGCGGGTGCCGGTCGCAGCCGCCGGAAGACCGAGACCGGCCACACCGCGGCGAGCCGGCGGCGTGCCGCCGGTGCCGCTGCCGCGAGTGCGCGGGTCACGGCACCGACCTGCTCGATGACCGCACGCTCCTGTGCCTCGGAGAGATCGAACGGACGGGCGTAGCGCGCCCGCTCCACGAAGCCCACCAGCTCCTCGAGCGGCTCCAGTGCCTCCGGGCCGCCCAGGTGACGTGCCAGCACGCGCCCGGTCTCGCGCACCGACCGCTGCTCGGGCCAGGGCAGGGCCAGGTCGACGACGGTCGCCTGCAGCTCTGCCCAGGCGCCCTCGGCGAGCGCGGCGGCTCCCTGGCCGGCACGCAACCATGCCCGCCGCCGGGCGTCACGGGCCAGCCGTGGCGATGCCGCCAGCAGCAGCACCAGCAGTGAGGCGGCCCCGGCGGGCAGCCACGGGTTCGGCCCGCCGCCCTGCACCCGCGCGCCGGATCCGCCGAGCTTCTCCTGCTTGGGCGTGCGCCGGGTGGACGCACTCGGACTCGCCAGGCTCGGCAGGTCCGCGGCCTGGGGGAGCCGCTGGGTGGTGTACGCCGGGGCGGCTCCGCTGCGCACCGCCGGGGTGGGGTCGAACAGCACCCAGCCGTAGCCCGGGAAGTACATCTCCGGCCACGCGTGCAGGTCGTCGGTGGTGTAGACCCAGCCGTCCCCGGAACCGGTCGGATGCCCGTGCAGGAAGCCGACCGCGACCCGCGAGGGGATCCCCAGCGTCCGCCCCATCACCGCCATCGCGGCCGCGAACTGCTCGCAGTAGCCCACCTTGTCGGTCGTGATGAAGGCCGCCAGCTCGCTCATCCCGCTGCCGGGCCGGTGGGCGGTGGAGTAGCGGAAGCCACCCCGGCTGCGGAACCAGTCCTGGAGCGCCACCGCCCGCCCGTAGGGGGTCTGCGCGCGGCGGGTCACCCGCAAGGCCGTCCGTGAGATCACCGCCGGGAGGTTGCTGGGCACCGAGGTCATCGGTCCCTCGACGTCGCCGGGCGCGCTGAACGCGGCGTTGAGCACGGCGGCGTCGACCTTCGGGTGGAACGCGGTGGCCGAGTAGGCGACGACACCGCCGTGGTGGGTCGGCTCGGCGTCCACGATGTCGAGGGTGCGGGCGTCGTACCGCCAGTCGCCCGGGGCGCGCACGCTGCGGGCCGGGTAGGGCACCGGCAACCACCGGGTGTCGAAGGTGGGGGCGAGGGTCAGCGACCACGACGCGGTGCTGCCCGGCACGTCGCTGAACAGGCCCGGCGGCTGCGGCATCCGGCCGTGCACGCGGTTGCGCACCGGCAGGTTCCGGGGCGAGGGTCGCCATTCGTTGCCGGTGTACTGGTCGAGCACGGCCAGGCGCACGTAGGAGGTGTCCGGGTCGGTGGTCTGCACGTAGAGCAGGGGCACGTGCTTGCGCTGCACGAGGTCGCGGCGCAGGTCGACGATCGGGTTCTCGATGGTGACGTTGCCGCTCCCGCCACCCGGGCCGTTGCCCTGACCGGGCTCGCCGAAGACCCCGTCGGTGACCGGGATGACGACCGGCAGCACCAGGGCGCCCGCGGTGGCCACCAGCCCGATGCGCACCGCCGCCGATCGGATCGACCCGGTGTTGGCCGCCTGGTCGAGGGAGTCCCAGCGGCGGCCGGTGCCGGCGACGGAGCGTCCCCAGGCGAGCACCCGCCGGGTCTGCTCGGTGCTGAGCAGGAGCAGGTAGAGCAGAGCCGTGACCACGAAGACGGGCCAGGACAGGGCCGACTGCAGGATGCTGATCGGGATCGTCAGGGCGAGCAGGATCGGCAACCCTGCCAGCGGTGCGCGGCGCAGCCCGCAGGCGAGCAGGTCGACGGCGAGCAGGATGCCGACCGAGCAGATCACCAGGAAGAGGTACGCCGAGGTGTAGCGGGCCGGTACCGGCGAGACGTAGCGGTTGACCGCGTCCGCGCCCGTGAGCGCGGTGCCGAGCAGCTGGCCCACGGAGGCCCGTGTCGGCACCAGCCCGTGCCATGAGGCGGCGGACGCGTAATGGGCGTTGAGGAAGAGCCCGACGACCAGCAGCTGGACGACGGGCACCAGCCAGACGGGGACCCGGACCGCCCGGGCGGCCGTGCCGGCGACCACCAGCAGCACCCCTGCGACCAGGGCCGGACCGAGGAAGTGCTGCGGGTGCTCGATCAGGCCGCGCCAGGACCACAGCGCGAACCAGCCGGTCAGCATCGCGATGGCCGCCGGCCCCAGCAGGTCGGGAAGCAGGTGTCGGAGCCGGTCGGCGAGCGCGGTCATCGACCGAGCTCCTGCCACGCCCCGGCCAGCGGCACCCGTGCGCCGAGGATGGTGGCCTTCCAGCCGTGGGTCTGCAACCAGCTGGTGCGGCTGCCGGCCTCGGGCTCGAGCACCGCGGGGTCCGACCGGCGCGGCGCGGCCCACCCGGCGACGTCGAGGACGAGCGCGTAGGGCGTCCCGCCCGGACTGTGGATCCGGGAGAAGAAGGCCCGGTCGTGGTCGTCGAAGGCGCCGAGCACGGCCAGGAACATGCCGCTGGTGACGGTGTCGTCGACCCAGTCGGTGACCAGGGCGCCGGCCTCCACAGCGGGCAGCACGGCCAGCCGCTCGAGCAGGTGGTGGGCGTCCATCGCCTGGCCGCCGTCGTGCCAGCCCGCGCCGAGCTGCTCACCGGTGGCGCTGACCAGCCGCACCTGGTAGCCCTGTCCGGCCAGGTGCACCGCGATCGAGGCGGTGGCGACCACGGCGGACTCCAGGGACGAGCCGATCCCGCGGCCGCGGTGGGCCCGCACCCGGTTGTCGACGAAGAGCGTGCACCGCGACTGCCAGGGCTGCTCCTCCCGGCGCACCATCAGCTCGCCGGCGTGGGCGGTGCTGCGCCAGTGCACCCGGCGCAGGTCGTCACCGAGGCGGTACTCCCGCACCATCACGTCGGCGGCGCTGCCGGAGGCGAAGGAGCGCGGGCGGTTGTCGCCCGAGCCCGCCCAGGCGCCGCGCAGGGCGATCCTCGGGAGCGGCTCGACGCGCGGAGTGACCACGAGCTGGCTCGTCTGCCGGAAGCTGCGCTGCACCTCGATGAGGCCGAAGGGATCCCCGACGCGCAGCCGCATGGGCCCGATCTGGTAGGCCCCCCGCACGTCGGAGCGCACCGTGTAGTCGATCCGCCGCCGCCAGCCCGGCGCCATGGTGTCGACCACGAACCGTGGTCGCGAACCCAGCGCGTAGGGCAGCTGCTCCTCGACCATGAGCACGCCCGTCGTCGGGCCCAGGTTGGACAGCTCCAGGCGCACACCGGCGGGCTGACCCGCCTCCACCTGCCGCGCGCTGAGCGTCCGCACCAGGCCGAGGCGGTTGCCGGCGTGCGCCACCCAGGCCGCGGTGACCAGCGGCAGCAGCAGCACCAGTACGCCGATGCGGACGAGGTCGTGCTCGCCCATGAGGATCCCGCAGACGACAGCGGTCGTGCCGCCCGCGAGGAAGGCCCTGCCCCGGAGCGTCAGCGAGTGCAGCGCCTCGCGCATCGGCTCATCTCCCGCTGCTGGCGGCGGGGACCGGGACCGTCGCGAGGATGGCGGCGAGGATGTCCGCCGCGTCGCGCCCCGCCATCGCGGCCTCGACGGTGGGGAGCAGGCGGTGGGTGAGCACGGCCGGGGCCAGCTCGCGCAGGTCGTCGGGGACGACGAAGTCGCGCCCACGCATCGCGGCGTAGGCGCGGCCGGCGCGGACGAGGTGCAGGGTCGCCCGCGGCGAGGCGCCCAACCTCAGCTCCGTGGAGCGCCGGGTCGCCGTGGTCAGTGCCACCGCATAGCGCTGCACCGCCTCGGCGACGTGCACCGTGCCGACCGCGGCGACCAGGGACCGGATCTCGGCGGCGTCGGTGACCGCGCGCAGCTGCTCCAGAGGGCTCACGCTCGCGCGCGCGGAGAGCATCTCGATCTCGGCCGACTCGACCGGATATCCCATCGACACCCGGGCCATGAAGCGGTCGCGCTGGGCCTCCGGCAGGGCGTAGGTGCCTTCCATCTCGATCGGGTTCTGCGTCGCGATCACCATGAACGGCGCCTCGAGGTGGTAGGTCGTGCCGTCGACGGTGACCTGCCGCTCCTCCATGCACTCCAGCATCGCCGACTGGGTCTTGGGGGAGGCCCGGTTGATCTCGTCGCCGACCACGATGTTGGCGAAGACCCCGCCGGGCCGGAACTCGAAGTCGCGGGTGTCGGGGTTGAACACCGACACCCCGGTCACGTCCGACGGCAGCAGGTCGGGGGTGAACTGGATCCGGCGCACCGAGCAGTCGATCGAGCGGGCCAGCGCCTTGCTCAGCATCGTCTTGCCCACCCCGGGCACGTCCTCGATGAGCAGGTGCCCCTCGGCGAGCAGCACCACCAGGGCGGTCCGCGCCACCTCGGGCTTGCCCTGGATGACGGTCTCGATCCCGGCACGCACCTTCTCGGCGATCGCCTGCACCGTGTGCAGGGCCGCCACCCTCGTCTCCGGGGTCGACTGCTGCGCCACCACGTCCCCCACCTTCCACCACCAACCCGCTCCGGCTCCTGGTTCAGGGCTCTATCCAAGCGCATTCCAGTGTCGTCCGCCCGAGCCATGCACCCAATCGTTCCGGGCCGGCGAGTGTCCGCCAAGGGGGGAGATGGCCCTGAAAAGGGGGTGTCGGGGGAGCGAAAGTGGTTGACCGTGGGGCGAAGTGGAGTAAAGTGGAGCGCAGTGGAGGAAGCAGCCGGGGAGGTGGCGGGATGTTCTCCGGCACCTACACCCCGAAGCTCGACGACAAGGGGCGGCTCTTCCTCCCGGCGAAGTTCCGCGAGGCGATGTCGGAGGGCCTGGTGATCACGAGGGGACAGGACCGCTCGATCGACGTCCGCACGCGCGCCGAGTTCGAGGTCTTCACCGAGAAGTTCAAGAACGCGTCGCAGACCGATGCCCGGCTTCGGGCGTACGGCCGGATGCTGTTCGCGCTCGCGTCCGAGCAGGTCCCCGACAAGCAGGGGCGCATCACGATCACCCCGGAGCTGCGGGAGTACGCCTCGCTGAGCCGGGAGTGCGTGGTGATCGGCATCTATGACCGGATCGAGATCTGGGAGCCGAGCGCCTGGCAGCGCTACACCGCCGAGCAGGAGGCCGCCTTCTCGAACGTGCAGGAAGAGATCTTCCCCGGCTTCTGACCGGGACCCGACAACTGAAAAAGGCCGATCGTAGGGCGAGGCTCACGTCCGCTCCTCCGCCGTCTGGCGCACCTTCCCCGGCGCCAGAAGGCTCCGCTTCCCGGAGCGAGCGGACGGGAACCTGGTCCGGCGATCGGCAGAGCAGACACACCAGCAGGCCGCAGCAGCACGTCGTCGAGGGGTCGAACCGATGAGCACACCCACGCACCAGTCCGTCAGGCGGGTCCGGCACGAGGTCCGCGACGGGCTGACCGTGATGGCCTTCAGCGCGGCGAGCTCGTGCCTGCTGGCGGCGGTGCTGCTGCTCCTGCCGCGGCTCGGTGCCTAGGCCGCCGCGATGCCCACTCCCACCCACGTCCCGGTCCTGCTCGACCGGGTCGTCGCCCTGCTGGCGCCGCCGCTGGAGCGGCCCGGCTCGGTGCTCGTCGACGCCACCCTGGGCCTGGCCGGCCACGCCGAGGCGCTGCTGGCCCGCTGCCCGGAGGCCCGCCTGGTCGGCATCGACCGCGATCCCGATGCGCTGGCGCTGGCCGGCGAGCGCCTCGCGCCGTACGACGGTCGCACCACCCTCGTGCACGCGGTGTACGACGAGCTCCCCGACGTGCTGGCCGGACTCGGCATCCCGTCCGTCGACGGCATCCTCTTCGACCTCGGCGTCTCCTCGATGCAGCTGGACGTGCGCGAGCGTGGCTTCGCCTACGCGGAGGACGCGCCGCTGGACATGCGGATGGGGCACGAGGGGCGCACCGCCGCGGAGGTGCTCAACACCTACTCCGTCGACGAGCTGGCGCGGATCCTGCGGGAGTACGGCGAGGAGCGCTATGCCAGGCGGATCGCCCGCGCGGTGGTGCGCGAGCGCGAGCGCGCGCCGTTCACCCGGTCCGCGCGCCTGGTGGACCTCCTGCGCGAGGTGATCCCCGCGCCGGCCCGGCGCACCGGCGGCCATCCGGCCAAGCGGACCTTCCAGGCCCTGCGCATCGAGGTCAACGACGAGCTCGGCGTGCTGCGTCGCGCGATCCCGGCCGCCGTGGACGCTCTCGGGGTGGGTGGCCGGGTGGTGGTGATGAGCTACCACTCGCTCGAGGACCGCCTGGTGAAGCAGGCGTTCGCCGAGCGGGTGCGCGCCCACGTCCCGGAGGACCTTCCGGTCGTCCCCGAGGATCGCCAGGCGTCCTGCCGCCTGCTCGTCCGCGGCGCCGAGAAGGCCGATGCCGAGGAGATCTCCCGCAACCCCCGCGCCGCCAGCGTCCGGCTGCGTGCGCTCGAGCGTGTCCGACCCCCCAGAGGAGCCGCAGCATGAGCCTGCCGACCAGCCCTGCTCGAGTCCGCGTCCCGCGCGCCGCATGGGAGGCGGTCGAGCGGGCCCGGCTCACGGTGGTCCCGCGGACGACCTCCCGGGCGCCCCGGGCACCCTTCGCCGTCCTGGTCATCGCCGTCCTCGCGCTGGGCACCGTCGGCCTGCTGATGTTCAACACCCACATGCAGCAGGTGTCCTTCCAGGCCACGGCCCTGCAGCAGCGCGCGGACGCGCTCACGGCCAGGGAGCAGTCCCTCTCCATGCAGCTGGCGCACCTGCGCGACCCGCAGGTGCTGGCCAGCCGCGCCAAGCGGCTGGGCATGGTGGTCCCGCCGGAGCCCGCCTTCATCCGCCTCTCCGACGGCAAGGTCGTGGGTGACCCGGTCGTGGCCACCTCCGCCGACGGTGTGCGCATCACCCCCTACCCGGCGCCGAAGCCCGCCCGCCTCGCGCCGCGTCCGCTGATCGTGCACGTCCCGGCGCCCGCCCAGGCCCCGACGGCCCAGGCTCCGTCAGCGGTCACCTCGACCACCGCGACAAACGGGGACCTCACCGGCCCTGCCTCCACCACCTCGGGCGCCACGACCGGTAGGAAGGGCAGCACGCACCGCACTGCCGGACACGGAGCCACGCATTGACCCAGCCACGCCGACCGCGACGCTCGCTCCGCGGCGCCGCCACGGTCCGGCTGCGCGCAGCCCTCGTGGTGATCGCGATGGTCCTCTCCGTCTTCGGCGTCCGGCTCTTCCAGCTGCAGGGGCTCGACCCGCAGGCGTACGCCGCGAAGGCCGCGTCGATGGGACTGGTGCGTGCGGTGCTGCCTGCCGAGCGGGGCGAGATCCTCGACCGCGACGGCGAGCCGCTCGCCGAGTCGGTGGCCGGCGAGATGATCGTGGCCGACCCCAGCAGGACCAAGGAGCACGCCGAGGCGATCGCCCGCATCCTGGCCGCCCGCCTGCACCTGGACTACTTCGACCTGCTCGACCGGCTGACCATGCCGCACACCCGCTTCCAGTACATCGCCCGGCGGGTCCCCTCCACCCTGGCCACCTCGGTGGTCGACGACATCACCGCCAAGGGCTACGAGGGGCTCGCGACCCGCCGCGATCCGCTGCGGGTCTACCCGGCCGACGACGTGGCGGCGAACCTCGTCGGGTTCCTCAACGCCGAGGGCCAGCCGGCGGCAGGGCTGGAGCAGACCTTCCAGAAGCAGCTGGCCGGCAAGGACGGCTACGAGGCCTACGAGGTCGGCGACGGCAACAAGATCCCGCTCGGCGAGAACACCCAGGTCGACCCGGTCAACGGCAAGGACATGCAGCTGACCATCGACCGCGACGTGCAGTGGTACGCCCAGCGGGTGCTGCGCACCGCGGTGCACAACTCGCACGCGGACTCCGGCACCGCCGTCGCGCTCGACAGCCGCACCGGCGAGGTGCTCGCCCTTGCCGACTACCCGACGTTCGACGCCAACCACGGCTCCGACGCCAGCGAGTCGGAGTGGGGCAGTCGGGGGCTCAGCGATGTCTACGAGCCCGGCTCCGTGGAGAAGGTGCTGACCACCGCGGCCCTGATCGACCAGGGCAAGGTCGGACCGCGCACCCGGATCACCGTCCCCGGACAGCTGCGCGTCGAGGACCGCACCATCCACGACTACTGGCCCCACGGCCGCATCCACCTGACGCTCGCCGGGGTCATCGCCAAGTCCTCCAACATCGGCACCGTGCTGGCGGCCCGCAAGATCGGCGCGACGAAGCTGTGGGACTACCTCAAGGCCTTCGGGCTGGGCCGGCGCACGGGCGTGGGCATCCCCGGTGAGTCCGCCGGCATCCTGGCCGACCCCGACCAGTGGACCAAGATCCGCAAGGACAACATCGCCTTCGGCCAGGGTCTCTCGGTCAACGCCCTGCAGATGGCGGCGGCGGTGAACACCATCGCCAACAAGGGGGAGTACGTCAGCCCGAGCCTGGTGCAGGGTCACGCCCGCACCGCCGACGGCGAGGTCGTCGGCACCGACGTGACCACGCGCCGCCGCGTGGTCAGTGCTTCGGCCGCGGCCAAGGAGGCCCGGATGATGGAGACGGTGGTCACCGAGGGCAAGGGCACCGCGCCCCTCGCCGCGATCAAGGGCTACCGCGTCGCCGGCAAGACCGGCACCGCCCAGGAGGTCGGCGGGCGGTGCAACTGCTACGCCGACGGCGGCTACGACGTCTCCTTCGCGGGCTTCGCCCCCGCGGACAACCCCCGCTTCACCGTCTACGTGGTCATCAAGCACCCGCGGGCCGCCGGCGCCGGCGGTGGCGCCACCGCCGGACCGGTCTTCCGCCAGCTGCTGAACTACCTGCTGCAGAAGTACGCCGTGCCCCCGACCGGCACCCGGCCCTCCGGGCTGCCGGTGGAGTGGTGAGCGTCGGGGCGCCTGCGGACCGGCCGGTAGATTCGCGCCGTGCCTGACCCGACCCCGATCCGTCCGGTCGAGCCCCCGCGTTCCGGCCTCGCCGACCTCTGCCGCTGGCTGCACGGGCGGACCGGCGACCCGTTGCGCGCGGTGCACGGCACCGTCGACGACGTGGTGGTCACCGGCCTCACGCTGAGCTCGCAGCGCGTCGCGCCCGGCGACGTGTACGCCGCACTGCCGGGCTCGCGCGCCCACGGGGCGACCTATGCCTCCCAGGCGGTCGCCTCGGGTGCCGTCGCCGTGCTCACCGACGCCGAGGGTGCCGCACTCTGCGCGGACCTCCCCGTGCCGGTCCTCGTCGCGCAGCGGCCGCGGCAGCTGCTCGGCGACCTCGCGGCGCACGTGTACGGCGACCCGGCCACTGCCCTGACCCTGATGGCGGTGACCGGCACCCAGGGCAAGACCACCACCACCCGCCTCCTGGAGTCCGGGATGGAGCGCGCGGGCATCACCGCCGCCGTCGTCGGCACGGTCGGCACCCGCGTCGCCGGTGAGGAGCTCAAGACCTCGCTGACCACCCCGGAGGCCCCGGACCTGCACGCGCTCTTCGCGCTGATGCGCGAGCGCCGGGTGCAGGCCTGCGCGATGGAGGTCTCCAGCCACGCGCTGGTGATGGGTCGCGTCGACGGGGTGGTCTTCGACGCCGCCGCGTTCGTGAACCTCGGGCGTGACCACCTCGACTTCCACGCGACGCTGGAGGACTACTTCGCGGCCAAGGCGTCGCTGTTCACGCCGGAGCGCGCCCGTCGGGGGCTGACCAACGTCGATGACGAGCACGGCCGCCGGCTGCTCGAGGTCGCCACGGTGCCGATGCGGACCTTCTCCGCCACCGGTGCGGAGGCCGACTGGCGGGCGGTCGACGTCGACCTGCGGCCGGAGGGCTCGTCCTTCACCGTGGTGGGCCCCGACGGCCGGCGGATGCCGGCAGGGGTGCCCCTGACCGGCACCTACAACGTGGCCAACGCCCTGTGCGCGATCGCGCTGGCCGCCGAGGCCGGGCTCGACCCCGAGGCGGTTGCGGCCGGCATCGCCCGCAGCGGGGGAGTGCCCGGCCGGCTGGAGCGGGTCGACGCGGGCCAGGACTTCCTTGCCGTGGTCGACTACGCCCACAAGCCGGACGCGGTCGTCGCCGCGGTCGAGGCGCTGCGGCCGCTGACCCGGGGTCGGCTGCTGCTGGTCATCGGCGCCGGGGGTGACCGCGACACCGGCAAGCGCCCGGAGATGGGCGCGATCGGTGCCCGGCTCGCAGACGTGCTGGTGGTCACCGACGACAACCCGCGCAGCGAGGACCCGGGGGCGATCCGCGCGGCGATCCTCGCCGGCGCGCGCGGGGTCGCCGGTGCGCGCGCCGAGGTGGTCGAGGTGGGCGACCGGCGTACGGCGATCCGGCACGCGATCGGGCTCGCCCGCCCCGGCGACACCGTGCTCGTCGCCGGCAAGGGCCACGAGACCGGCCAGGAGGTCGCGGGCGTGGTGCAGCCCTTCGACGACCGCGACGAGGTGCGCACCGCCCTGGAGGAGCGGTGAGCCCGGTCGACCCGCCCCGGGGCGCGCCGGCGACGGGGACCGTCGGCGGGCCGTCACAGCGCTTGCGACACAATGTCCCCGGCTCGGACCAGCACCGGAAGGAGGCAGCCGCGTGAAGGCCATCCTGCTGGCCGGCGGGCTCTCGCTCCTCCTGACGCTCGTGGGCACGCGCTATGCCATCCGCATCCTGGCGGCGCACGGCTACGGCCAGCTGATCCGCGACGACGGCCCGACCACGCACCACACCAAGCGCGGGACCCCCACCATGGGCGGGCTGGTCATCGTGCTCTCCACGGTGGCCAGCTACTTCCTCGCCCAGCTGCTCACCGACCGGTCACCGACAGCGTCCTCGCTGCTGCTGCTCTTCCTGCTCGTCGGCATGGGCACCGTCGGCTTCCTCGACGACTTCATCAAGATCTACAAGCAGCGCAGCCTGGGGCTGCGCAGCAAGGCCAAGCTCGTCGGCCAGACCGTGGTGGCGGTCGTCTTCGGTGTGCTGGCGCTCTCGCCGTGGTTCAAGGACTCCCACGGCCGCACCCCGGCCAGCCACGCCATCTCCTTCATCCGCGACATCGACGGCTGGCAACTGCCCACGGCCGCCATCGTGATCTTCGTCCTCGTGCTGGTCACCGGCACCAGCAACGCGGTCAACCTCACCGACGGCCTCGACGGCCTCGCCACCGGAGCCAGCGGGCTCGTCTTCGGTGCCTACACCCTGGTCAACATCTGGCAGAACAACCAGTGGTGCGAGCGGGTGCAGACGCCGACCTGCTACGGCGTCCGCGACCCGCTCGACCTGGCCGTCGTGGCCGCGGCGATCACCGGGGCCTGTTTCGGCTTCCTGTGGTGGAACGCCTCCCCGGCGCGGATCTTCATGGGCGACACCGGCTCGCTGGCCCTCGGAGGCGCGCTCGCGGGCATGGCGGTGCTCACCCGCACCGAGCTGCTGCTCGCCCTTCTCGGCGGGTTGTTCGTGATCCAGACGGTCTCGGTGATGCTGCAGGTGGGCTACTTCAAGGCCACCAAGGGCAAGCGCCTGTTCCGGATGGCCCCGCTGCACCACCACTTCGAGATGCTCGGCTGGGAGGAGATCACCGTGGTGATCCGCTTCTGGCTGATCACCGGCTTCTTCGTCGCCGCCGGGCTCGGGGTCTTCTACGCCGAGTGGGTCGCCGGGTCGTGAGCAGGCTCGATGCGTTCGGCAGGCACGACTCCTGGGAGGGCGTGCGCGCGGTCGTGGCCGGCTTCGGGGTCTCGGGCTTCGCCGCCGCGGACAACCTCACCCATCTCGGCGCCGCGGTCACCGCCCTGGACGAGTCCGACGCGGACAAGCGCGTCGAGCAGGCCACGCTGCTGGAGATCCTGGGCGCGACCGTGCGGCTCGGCCCCGGCAGCACCGCACAGCTGCCTGACGACGTCGACGTCGTGGTCACCTCGCCCGGCTGGCCCCCGGACGCGCCACTGCTGGCCCAGGCCCGGGCCCGCGGCATCCCCGTGTGGGGGGAGGTCGAGCTGGCCTGGCGGCTGCGCGACCCGCAGCACCCGGCGCCGTGGCTCGCGGTCACCGGCACCAACGGCAAGACCACCACGGTGCAGATGCTGGAGGCCATGCTCCGGGCCGCCGGGCTGCGCACGGTCGCCTGCGGCAACGTCGGACTGCCGATCGTGGAGGCGGTGATGGACCCCGAGCCGTACGACGTGCTCGCGGTGGAGCTCTCCAGCTTCCAGCTGCACTACACCGACTCGATGCGGGCGCAGTCGGCGGCCGTGCTCAACGTCGCCGAGGACCACCTCGACTGGTATGCGTCGATGGCCGACTACGCCGCCGACAAGGGCCGGATCTACCACGGCGTCGAGCGGGCCTGCGTCTACAACGTCGCCGACCCGGTGACCGAGCAGCTGGTCCGCGACGCCGAGGTGACCGAGGGCGCCCGCGCGATCGGCTTCACCCTCGGCATCCCCGCCGTCGGCATGGTCGGCCTGGTCGAGGACGTGCTCGCCGACCGGGCCTTCGTCGAGGAGCGGCAGACCACCGCGGCCGAGCTGTGCACGATCTCCGACCTGGCCAGCCCGGCCCCGCACTTCATCGCCAACGCCCTCGCGGCCGCCGCGCTGGCCCGCTCCCACGGGGTGCCGCCGGTGGCGGTCCGGCAGGCGCTGCGCACCTTCCGGCCCGACGGCCACCGGATCGCCGAGGTGGCCGTCGTCGACGGGGTGCGCTACGTCGACGACTCCAAGGCGACCAACCCGCACGCGGCCCGGGCGTCGCTGGAGGCCTACGACCACGTCGTGTGGGTCGCCGGCGGGCTGGCCAAGGGTGCCAGCTTCGACGAGCTCGTGGTCGCCGTACGCCGTCGGCTCCGGGGCGTGGTCCTGATCGGCCGCGACGCCGGCGTGATCCGCGCCGCGCTGGCGCGACACGCGCCGGATGTGCCGGTGATCGAGATCGGCGGCGGCGAGACTGGTGCCACCGAAGGTCCGATGGACCGCGCGGTCGCCGGGGCAGCCGAGCTGGCCCAGCCGGGAGACACGGTGCTGCTGGCCCCGGGCTGCGCATCCATGGACATGTTCGCCAACTACGGCGCCCGCGGCGATGCGTTCGCCGAGGCGGTGCACCGCAGGCGGGGGACACGGGGGGAGTAAGGCCGGGGAAGCCAGTCGTCAGGAGGGTCCGTGAGCGCCACCACCGAGACGCGGACCCGTGGCGGCGGCATCCGGAGCGCGACGGCGGGGTTCGGCGCCTGGGTCCGGTCGGCGCGGAGCACCATGGAGCGGCCGCTGACGCCGTACTACCTGCTGCTCGGCGCCACCGCGATGCTGCTCGGCATCGGCATGATCATGGTGCTCAGCGCCTCGAGCATCGAGGCCTACAAGGAGCACGGCAGCAGCTACTACTGGGCGATCCGGCAGGGCATCTGGGTGACCATCGCCGTACCCCTCGCCTGGGTGGCCACCCGGCTGCCGCAGCGGATCGTCCGGTTCGGCGCCTGGCCGCTGCTGATCGTCTCGGTGGTGCTGCTGGCGCTCACCCAGGTCCCGGGCCTCGGCGTGCAGGTCAACGGCAACCAGAACTGGCTGGCCCTCGGCCCGTTCCAGGTGCAGCCCTCGGAGATCGCGAAGTTCGCGCTGGTGCTGTGGTGTGCCGACGTCTACGCCCGCAAGGACCGGTTGCTCGACTCCTGGCGCCACATGCTGGTGCCGGTGGTCCCGGTGATCGGGCTGATCGCGGTGCTGGTGCTGGCGGGTGGTGACCTCGGCACCGCCCTGGTCATCTTCGCGATCGCGCTGGGCGTCCTGTGGATCGTCGGCGTGCCGGCCCGGCTCTTCGTCGCGGCGGTCTGCGTGGTGAGCGTCGCCGCGCTGTTCCTGGCCGCCAGCAGCCCCGAGCGGCTCGCCCGCATCACCTCCTTCGTCAATCCGTTCAAGGACTTCCAGGGCTCGGGCTGGCAGGCCGCCCACGGACTGCTCGGGATGGCCAGCGGCGGCGTGTTCGGCAAGGGCATCGGCGCCAGCCAGCAGAAGTGGGGCAACCTGCCGGAGGCGCACACCGACTTCATCTACGCCGTGCTCGGCGAGGAGCTCGGCATGGTCGGGACCCTGCTGGTGCTGGTGCTCTTCCTCGCGATCGCCTGGGCTGGGCTGCGGGTCGCGATGACCACGCGCGACCCCTTCGTGCGCTACACCTCGGCGGGGGTCATCATCTGGTTGATGGCCCACGTGATGATCAACATCGGGATGGTGCTCGCGCTGCTGCCGGTGATCGGCATCCCGCTTCCGCTGGTCTCCTACGGAGGCTCCTCCCTGGTGCCCGAGCTGGTGGCGCTCGGGCTGGTGATCGGGTTCGCGCGGTCGGAGCCCGCCGCGGCCGCCGCGCTGCGCGACAAGCGCCGGGGCCGCGCGCCCGGCGTCAACGCCCGCTCGGGGCGGGGGCGATGACCCGGATCCTTCTCGCCGGTGGTGGTTCTGCGGGGCACACCTCGCCGCTGCTGGCCACGGCCGATGCGCTCCGGCGGGCCCGCCCCGAGGTGGAGATCACCGCGCTGGGCACTTCCCGCGGCCTGGAGACCCGGGTGGTGCCCGCTGCCGGCTATCCCCTGGAGCTGGTGCCCGCCGTGCCCCTGCCGCGGCGACCCGGCGGCGACCTCCTTCGCACACCGGCCCGGCTGGCCGGCACCTTCCGCGCCACCCTCGAGGTGCTCGACCGGCTGCGGCCCGACGTGGTCGTCGGATTCGGCGGTTACGTCTCCGTGCCGGCCTACCTGGCCGGCCGGCGGCGCGGCATCCCCCTGGTCGTCCACGAGGGCAACGCCCTGCCCGGCATCGCCAACAAGCTCGGCGCCCGGCTCACCCGGCACGTCGCCACCAGCTTCCCCGACACCCGGCTGCCGCACGCCCGCTACCTCGGCCTGCCGGTGCGCCGGATGATCGCCACCCTCGACCGGGCCGCGCTGCGCGCGGAGGCGCGCGCCACCTTCGGGCTCGACCCCGCCCTGCCCACTCTGCTGGTCACCGGCGGGTCCCAGGGAGCCCGGCGGCTGAACCAGTCGGTCGCGGAGGCGGCGGACGCCCTGGCCGCGGCCGGGGTGCAGGTCCTGCACGTCGTCGGACCGACGGGCGAGGCCGTGCCGCGGCGGACGCCGGGCGGCCCGGCGTACGTCGTGGAGCCCTTCGTCGACCGGATGGACCTCGCCTACGCCGCGGCCGACGCGGTGCTGTGCCGGGCGGGGAGCAACACCGTCACCGAGGTCTCGGGAGTGGGCCTGCCGGCGGTCTACGTGCCGCTGCCGCACGGCAACGGCGAGCAGGCACTCAACGCGCGCCCGGTCGTCCAGGCGGGTGGCGGCCTGCTGGTCGCCGACGCCGACCTGACCCCGGCGTGGGCCCGGGAGCACCTGCCCGCCCTGCTGACCGACCCGGGGAGGCTGGCCGCGATGTCGCGCGCCGCGACCGCGGTGGTGCCGCTCGACGCCGACGAGAAGCTCGCCGCGATGGTGCTCGACGCGGCCCGTCACGGGGACGCCCGGTGAGGGTCCCCGTCCCCGCCGAGCTGCTCCCCGCAGAGGCACTCGGCCACGTGCACTTCGTCGGCATCGGCGGCGCCGGACTCTCCGGCATCGCCCGGATCATGCTGGAGCGCGGCCTGCAGGTCTCCGGCAGCGACGCCCACGACTCCACAGCGCTGGCGCGCCTACGCGAGCTCGGGGCCACCTGCTTCGCCGGCCACGAGGCGGGCCACGTGCACGGGGCCGACACGGTCGTGGTCTCCACGGCGGTGCGCGAGGACAACCCGGAGGTGGCGGAGGCCCGCCGGCTGGGGCTGCGGCTGCTGCCCCGGTCGGCCGCGCTCGAGTCGGTGATGCAGGGCCGCAGGGTGCTCGCGGTGGCAGGGACCCACGGCAAGACCACCACCACCTCCATGCTCACCGTGGCGCTGCAGCACTGCGGCGCCGACCCGTCGTTCGCGATCGGCGGCGCGCTCACCGCTTCGGGGGCGAACGCCCACGACGGCAGCGGCGACCTCTTCGTCGCCGAGGCCGACGAGAGCGACGGAGCCTTCCTCGTCTACTCGCCCGAGGTCGCGCTGGTCACCAACGTCGAGGCCGACCACCTCGACAACTACGGCACCGAGGAGGCCTACCGGGCCGCCTTCGAGGAGTTCCTCGACCGGATCCGCCCCGGCGGTCGCCTGGTGGCGTGCGCGGACGACCCGGGCGCGCGGGCACTCGCCGCCACGGCCGCACGGCGCGGCCTGGCGGTGACGACCGTGGGGGAGACCCCCGGAGTCGACCTCCGCGCCGAGGCGGTGGTGCTGCGCGGCTCGGGTTCGCGCTGCACGGTGCTCGACGGTGGCCAGCGGCTCGGCGAGCTCGAGCTGCGGATCCCCGGGCGCCACTACGTCCTCGACGCCCTGGTCGCCCTCGCCTGCGGACTCCGGCTCGGCTTCCCCTTCGCCGAGCTGGCGGCGGGGCTGGCCGGCTACGCCGGGACCCAGCGGCGGATGGAGCTCAAGGGCGAGGCCGACGGTGTGCGCGTCTACGACAGCTATGCCCATCACCCGCGCGAGATCGCGGGCGACCTCGAGGCTGCCCGCTCGCTCGCCGGTGACGGCCGGGTGGTGGTCGCCTTCCAGCCGCACCTGGTCTCGCGCACCCGGATCTTCGGTGAGGAGATGGGCCGGGCCCTCGGCGCGGCGGACGAGGTGGTGGTGATGGACGTCTACGTCGCCCGGGAGGACCCCGACCCCGCGGTCACCGGCGCCTTGGTGGCCGACGCCGTGCCCCTGCCGCGCGAGCACGTCGTCTTCGAGCCGTCCTGGCCGGCAACCGCGGCCCACCTCGTCGCCCGCGCGCGGAAGGGTGACGTCGTCCTGACCCTGGGAGCAGGCGACGTGACCCTCCTCGGTGGCGAGGTGCTCGCGGCGCTGCGCCGGCGGCAGGCGGACGGAGCCGGCGCGTGACGGCCACTGACGAGGACACCATCCGGCTGGCCAGGCAGGACTTCCGCAGGCGCCGCCGCCGCGAGTGGTTCCGCCGGCTGCGGCCCTGGCTGCTGCTCGTCGTCGTGCTCGCGGTCGTCGCCACCTGCTGCTACACGGTCTTCTTCTCCTCCTGGCTGGCCGCCCGGCAGGTGCGGGTGAGCGGGCTGCGCTCGCTGTCGCGCAGCCGGGTGGTGGCGGCCGCCCGGGTGCCGCTGGGCACGCCGCTGGCCAGGGTCGACCTCGGCGCGGTCCGCGCGCGGGTCCAGGACATCCCCGCGGTCCGCCGCGTCGACGTGTCCCGCAGCTGGCCGCACGCCGTGCGCATCGCCGTGAGCGAACGGGTGCCCGTGGCGGTCATCGACCAGGGCCACGGCCTCCAGGCGCTCGACCGCAGCGGCCGCACCTTCGGGCACTACGCCTCCAAGCCCCGCGGCCTGCCGTTGGTGGTCGAGGTCGCCGGGGTGCACGTCGACGCCCTCGCCGAGGCGGGCAAGGTCGCGGCGGCGCTGCCGGCGTCGGTGCAGCGCCGGGTCGACCACATCCGGGTGGCGACCATCGACCAGATCGAGCTGCGCCTGCACGACGGCCGCACGGTGCTGTGGGGGAGCGCCGACCAGTCGGCGCAGAAGGCCGAGGTGCTCGCCGTGCTGCTGCACCGCCCGCACCTCTCGCGCATCGACGTCAGCGTGCCCGGCCGGCCGACGACCCGCTGAGGTCCACGGAGGGTCCACCGACGATCGGCGGAGATCCGCTGGGGACGATTCGGGGCAGATCGTCGTACCTCGTGGGCGTGTCGCCACCGATCCGCCGACCGGCTTGCCTACGTTGGTCTCACAACCTCAGGTTGACATAACATTAACCCTCTACTTCAGGGTTAGGGTTCGTCGGCCGAGGGGCTTCCCCGGAACCACCCGCAGCAAGCAGCGCAGCACAGACCGCAGAACCAACCCAGCGAGAGGCACCCGCCGTGGCAGCACCACAGAACTACCTGGCCGTGATCAAGGTCGTGGGCATCGGTGGAGGCGGCGTCAACGCCGTCAACCGGATGATCGAGGTCGGCCTGAAGGGCGTCGAGTTCATCGCCATCAACACCGACGCCCAGGCGCTCCTGATGAGCGACGCCGACGTCAAGCTCGACATCGGTCGCGAGCTGACCCGCGGCCTCGGAGCCGGCGCCAACCCCGACGTGGGCTGCAAGGCCGCCGAGGACCACGCCGACGAGATCGAGGAGGTGCTCAAGGGCGCCGACATGGTCTTCGTGACCGCGGGCGAGGGCGGTGGCACCGGCACCGGCGGCGCTCCCGTCGTGGCGAAGATCGCCCGGTCGCTCGGCGCGCTGACCATCGGCGTGGTCACCCGTCCGTTCGCCTTCGAGGGGCGGCGCCGGGCCAACTCCGCCGAGGACGGCATCTCCACCCTCCGCGAGGAGGTCGACACCCTCATCGTCATCCCCAACGACAAGCTGCTGTCGATCTCCGACCGCAACGTCTCGATGCTCGATGCCTTCAAGCAGGCCGACCAGGTGCTGCTGCAGGGCGTCTCCGGCATCACCGACCTGATCACCACGCCGGGCCTGATCAACCTCGACTTCGCCGACGTCAAGTCGGTCATGTCCAACGCCGGGTCGGCGCTGATGGGCATCGGCTCGGCGCGCGGGGAGAACCGCGCCGTCGAGGCCGCCGAGCTGGCCGTCTCCAGCCCGCTGCTGGAGGAGTCCATCGACGGCGCCCAGGGCGTGCTGCTCTCGATCGCCGGCGGCTCCGACCTCGGCCTGTTCGAGATCAACGAGGCCGCGGCGATGGTCTCCGACGCGGTGCACGACGAGGCCAACATCATCTTCGGTGCGACCATCGACGACGCGCTCGGCGACGAGGTCCGCGTGACGGTGATCGCCGCCGGCTTCGAGGGTGGCCGGCCCAAGCGGCGCGACGAGGGCACGGCGATGCGACGGGGCGCGATGGCCCAGCCGCAGCAGAGCCAGGAGGAGACCCGGGCGGCAGCCCGGGCGGTCGCCGAGCAGCGCAGGGCCGAGTCCGCGGCCCCGCGAGAGCCGGTGACCGTCGGCGCGCAGTCGGCGGCGCGCCAGCAGGGGCAGCAGGCCGCACAGCCCTCGCAGGAGCCCCGGCCGGCGCAGCCCCCGCGACCGGCCCGCAAGGTGGAGTTCGACGACGACGAGCTCGACGTGCCGGACTTCCTGAAGTAGATCGCTGCTGCGCGCGGGTGTACGCCTTCCGTTCCACGCTCGGCCCCGTCGACCTGGCCTTCACCGACAGGTACGGCGGGGTCAGCGGCGTCCCGTTCGACTCGCTGAACCTCGCCCTGGAGGGGGAGGACGACCCGGCCGCCCGGGCGGAGAACCTGCGGATCGTCCTCGCCGACTTCGCTCCCGACGTGCTGGCCCGGCCCGACGCGGCAGCGCGCACGCCGCTGATGCGCCAGGTGCACGGCAACCACGTCGACGTGGTCGAGGAGCGCGCGGACTCCACCGCGGTGCCGGAGGCCGACGCGATGGTCACGGCACGGCCCGACGTCGTGCTGCTGGTACGGGCCGCCGACTGCGTCCCGGTGGTGCTGGCCGACCCCGACGCCGGGGTGGTGGGTGTCGCCCACGCCGGCCGTCGCGGGGTGGCCACCGGCGTGGTGCGCGAGGCGGTCGCGCGGATGCGGGCGCTCGGCGCGGGCCGGGTCACCGGCTGGGTGGGCCCGCACGTGTGCGGCGCCTGCTACGAGGTGCCCGCCGCGATGCAGGCCGAGGTCGGGGAGCTGGTCCCCGAGGCGGTGGCGACCACCTCCTGGGGAACGCCGGCCCTCGACCTGGGTGCCGGCGTCCGCGCCCAGCTCGCCGCGGCTGGCGTCGAGGTGGTCGACGCGAGCCGGTGCACCCGCGAGTCCGTCGACCTCTACTCCCACCGTCGCGACGGGGCCGGCGCGGGACGCCACGCCGGCCTGGTGAGGATCCGGCGGTGACCGCGGCCGACCGCCGGCAGCAGCTGGCCGCCAACCTCGCGGCGGTCCGGCAGCGCATCGCCTCGTCGTGCGCCGACGCCGGCCGCGACCCCGGCGAGGTCACCCTGGTGGTGGTGACCAAGTTCTTCCCGTCCAGCGACGTGCGGCTGCTGGCCGACCTCGGCGTCACCCATGTCGGGGAGAACCGCCACCAGGAGGCCGAGGAGAAGGTCGCCGAGTGTGCGGACCTGGCGTTGACCTGGCACTTCATCGGCACCCTGCAGAGCAACAAGGCGGCCGCGGTGGCCCGCTACGCCGACGTCGTGGAGTCGGTGGACCGGCCCAAGGTGCTGCGTGGGCTCGCCCGCGGGGCGCACGAGCGTGGCCGCCCGCTCGACTGCCTGGTGCAGGTCAGCCTCGACGACGCCCCCGGACGCGGCGGCGCCCCGGTCGGCGAGGTGCTGCCCCTGGCCGAGCAGCTGCTGGGCACCGAGGGGCTCCGGCTGCGCGGGGTGATGGCCGTCGCCCCGCTCGGCGCGCCACCCGGGCCGGCCTTCGAGAGGCTGGCGAAGGTCGCCGGCGACGTACGCGCCCTGGACCCCGCCGCGACGTGGCTGTCGGCCGGCATGAGCGCCGACCTCGAGGAGGCGGTCCGCTGCGGCGCGACACACGTGCGCATTGGCTCGGCGGTGCTCGGTCAGCGCCCGCCGATCAAGTAGTGTCCGAACGAGAGAAGGAGTGCTCGATGAGAGCCGAACGACGAGCAGGGGAAGAGACATCATGAGCGGCGCGATGCGGAAGATGGGCGTCTACCTCGGTCTGCTCGAGGACGTGGACGGCGAGTACGCCGACGCCGAGATGGAGTACGACGAGCCCGCCCGCCGGCCGGAGGTCGAGCCGGCCCGCCCGGTCGCCAACCTCTCCGAGCGCCGCCGGCCCGCCGCGGCTCCCGCGGCCCGCCCGACGCCCGCGGTGGCGCCGATGTCGCGGATCACCACCCTGCACCCCCGCACCTACAACGAGGCCCGCGTCGTCGGGGAGAACTTCCGCGACGGCGTCCCGGTGATCATGAACCTCTCCGAGATGGACGACAACGACGCCAAGCGGCTGGTGGACTTCGCCGCCGGCCTGGTGTTCTCGGTGCGCGGCACCATCGAGCGGGTGACCAACAAGGTCTTCCTGCTCTCGCCGCCCAACGTCACGGTCGGCGCCGAGGAGAAGCAGCGCATCGCCGAGGGTGGCTTCTTCAACCAGAGCTGAGCAGCGATGAACCCCGTCGGCCAGGTCATCGAGCTGGTCCTGTGGATCTTCATCGTGCTGCTGCTGATCCGGTTCGTGGTCGACTGGATCCAGGTGTTCGCACGGTCCTGGACGCCACGGGGCCCGCTGCTCGTGGTGCTCGAATCCGTCTATACCGTCACCGACCCGCCGATCAAGGCGTTCCGCCGGATCCTGCCGCCGCTGCGCCTCGGCGGCGTCATGCTGGACCTGAGCTTTCTGGCCGTGATGCTGGTCTGCTACCTGCTGCTCACGGTCAACCGGATGATCTGGATGTGACTCCGCCCCTGCGGTGCGAACGGCCACGGGCTATTGTTCAACCGCACATCTGACGAATCTTGGCAACAGAGATGGGTGAGGTCATGCCGCTGACGCCTGAGGACGTGAGCAACAAGCGCTTTACGCCAGTGCGGCTCCGCGAGGGCTATGACATGGGCGAGGTCGACCAGTTCCTCGACGAGGTGGAGTCCGAGCTCGAGCGGCTGCTTGCGGAGAACAACGACCTGCGCAGCAAGCTCGCGGCCGCCCAGCAGGGCGGCGCCCCGGCGGCTCCCGCGCCCGCGCCCGAGCCGGCGCAGCAGAAGGCGCCCGAGCCCGAGCCCGCGCCGCAGCCCGCACCGGCTGCGACCTCCGGTGCGGCGGTGCAGGAGATCAAGGTGACCACCGTCGGCGAGGCCTCCAGCGCCGCCGCGCGGCTGCTGGAGATGGCCACCAACAACGCCGACCAGCTGGTCGCCGAGGCCAAGGACGAGGCCGACAAGATCGTCGGCGCGGCGCGCACCAAGGCCGAGCGCCTCGAGGCCGAGAGCAAGGCCCGCACGGACCGGATGGAGTCCGACGCCCGCACCCGCGCGCAGATGCTCGACTCCGAGACCGAGGCCCGCCGCAAGGAGCTCTTCGGCAACCTCGACCGCGAGAAGGAGCAGCTCGACCGCGACATCGAGAACCTGCGCGCCTTCGAGCGCGAGTACCGCTCCCGGCTGCGCAGCTACTTCACCCAGCAGCTCGAGGCACTCGACAACGGTTCGGACCTCTCCGCCGGTCAGCCCGGCGACGGTGCCGCTCCGGCCCCCAAGCGGCTGAAGTCGATCCTCGGCGAGGGGGAGGACAGCTCGGTCCAGGGCTGAGCGGAGGAACCCGTTCGTGCCGTGGGCCGGCGGGGCAGTATCCTGAGCACACCGGCGTTCGAGCCGTCATCAGCGGCGAGCCTCCGGAAGAACAGCCGAGGTGGCAGCACCACCGAGGCCCA
The DNA here is from genome assembly GCA_036518175.1 of Marmoricola sp. Taxonomy (GTDB): domain Bacteria; phylum Actinomycetota; class Actinomycetes; order Propionibacteriales; family Nocardioidaceae; genus Marmoricola. Next base: position 29,199 of record DATDNR010000115.1, on the reverse strand, counting down.
GTAGAACCGGACGGGTAGGCCCGTCACAGCCGACAAGGAGTGGTCGTGCCGTCGGGCACGGCAAGCGGGGTGGTACCGCGGCAGTCCTGCCGTCCTCGCGGAGTGGACAACCAGACACGCCGCCGTACCTGACCCGCAGGAGCCAACCGCCGTGACCTACCCCAAGGTCTCCACCGATCCCGACCAGTCCTCGGTCCCCCCGGCGCCGAGCTTCCCCGCGCTGGAGGAGCGCGTGCTGGAGTACTGGGCCAAGGACGACACCTTCCGTGCCAGCGTCGAGCAGCGGCCCGCCGGACACAACGGCGAGAACGAGTTCGTCTTCTACGACGGCCCGCCCTTCGCCAACGGGCTGCCGCACTACGGCCACCTGCTGACCGGCTACGTCAAGGACCTGATCCCGCGCTACCAGACCATGCGCGGGCGGCGCGTGGAGCGACGCTTCGGGTGGGACACCCACGGTCTGCCCGCCGAGCTGGAGGCGATGGCCCAGCTCGGCATCAAGACCAAGGAGGAGATCCTCGACCTCGGCATCGAGGCGTTCAACGCCAAGTGCCGGGAGTCGGTGCTGAAGTACACCGACGAGTGGCGGGAGTACGTCACCCGGCAGGCCCGCTGGGTGGACTTCGACAACGACTACAAGACGCTCAACCCGGAGTACATGGAGAGCGTCATGTGGGCCTTCAAGCAGCTCTACGACCAGGGGCTGGTCTACGAGGGCTTCCGGGTGCTGCCCTACTGCTGGAACGACCAGACGCCGTTGTCCAACCACGAGCTGCGGATGGACGAGGACGTCTACCAGGTCCGCCAGGACCCGGCGGTGACCGTCGGGATGCGGCTCGAGGGCGCCGATGGGGGCACAGACGGGGACACCGACGGGGGCACCGACGAGCTCGCCGGCGCGCTCGCACTGATCTGGACGACCACACCGTGGACGCTGCCGGCGAACCTGCTGATCATGGTCGGCGAGGACATCGACTACGTCCTGGTGGAGAAGGACGGCGAGCGCTACCTGATCGCCGAGGCACGGCTGGCCGCCTACAGCCGTGAGCTGGGTGAGGACCCGGTCGTCGTACGCCGGTTCAAGGGCAGCGACCTGGTGGGCCGGCGCTACACGCCGCCGTTCCGCTACTACCGCGAGCGCGAGAACGCCTTCCGGGTGGTGGCGGCGGAGTTCGTCACCACCACCGACGGCACCGGACTGGTGCACACGGCCGGGGCGTTCGGCGAGGACGACCACGTGGTCACCGAGCGTGAGGACGTGGCCTCGGTGATGCCGGTGGGGCCCGACGGCCGCTTCACCGCGCCGGTGGAGGAGTACGCCGGCCTGCTGGTCTTCGACGCGAACCTGCCCATCATCGACGACCTCAAGGCGGCCACGCGCGCCCCCGGGGAACAGGTCGCGTCGGTCAGCCCCGGCACCGTGCTGCTGCGCCGGGAGAGCTACGACCACTCCTACCCGCACTGCTGGCGCTGCCGGCAGCCGCTGATCTACAAGGGCGTCTCGTCCTGGTTCGTCCAGGTGACGGCGTTCAAGGACCGCATGCTCGCGCTGAACGAGCAGATCCGCTGGGTGCCCGAGCACATCAAGCACGGCCAGTTCGGCAAGTGGCTGGAGAACGCCCGCGACTGGTCGATCTCCCGCAACCGCTTCTGGGGCTCCCCGATCCCGGTGTGGCGCTCGGACGACCCGGCCCACCCGCGCGTCGACGTCTACGGCTCCTTCGAGGAGCTCGAGCGTGACTTCGGCGTGCGTGTGACCGATCTGCACCGGCCGGCCATCGACCGGCTGACCCGGCCCAACCCCGACGACCCGACCGGCCGGTCGACGATGCGCCGGGTCGAGGACGTCCTCGACGTCTGGTTCGACTCCGGGTCGATGAGCTTCGCCCAGGTGCACTACCCCTTCGAGAACGCGGCGTGGTTCGAGCACCACTTCCCGGGCGACTTCATCGTCGAGTACATCGGCCAGACCCGGGGCTGGTTCTACACCCTGCACATCCTGGCCTCCGCGCTCTTCGACCGGCCGGCGTTCTCGACCTGCGTCAGCCACGGCATCGTGCTGGGCAGCGACGGGCAGAAGATGAGCAAGTCGCTGCGCAACTACCCCGACGTGCGCGAGGTCTTCGACCGCGACGGCGCGGACGCGATGCGCTGGTTCCTGATGCAGAGCCCGATCCTGCGCGGCGGCAACCTCATCGTCACCGAGCAGGGCATCCGCGACGGTGTGCGCCAGGTGATCATCCCGTTGTGGAACACCTGGTACTTCTTCAGCCTCTACGCCAACGCGATGGCCGACGGCGCGGGGTACGACGCCACCTTCCGCACCGACTCGACCGACGTGCTCGACCGCTACATCCTCGCCAAGACGCGGCAGTTCGTGGACGCGATGACCCAGCAGCTCGACGACTACGAGGTGGCGAACGCCTGCGACTCCACGCGGGCCTTCCTCGACGTGCTGACGAACTGGTACGTGCGCCGGTCGCGCGAGAGGTTCTGGGACACCGCCGGCGCTGACCCGAGCAGCGCACGTGACGCCTTCGACACGCTGGCCACCGTGCTGGAGGTGCTCTGCCGCGCCACCGCGCCGTTGCTGCCGCTGACCACCGAGGAGATCTGGCGCGGCCTCACCGGTGGCCGCTCGGTGCACCTGACCGACTGGCCGGACGCGACCCGGCTGCCGGCGGACGACGAGCTGGTCGCCGCGATGGACAAGGTGCGCGACATCTGCTCGGCTGCCTCTGCCCTCCGCAAGGCCGGCCAGCTGCGCACCCGGCTGCCGCTGCAGGAGCTCACCGTGGTGGTGCCCGGCGCGGCCACGCTGGCGTCGCTGTCGGAGATCATCGCCTCGGAGGTGAACGTCCGGCAGGTCACCCTGGTCGACCTCGAGGACCCGGATGCGGAGCGCTTCGGTGTCAGCCAGCGGCTCACCGTGAACGCGCGTGCCGCCGGCCCGAGGCTGGGCAAGGACGTGCAGCTGGTGATCCGGGCGTCCAAGAGCGGCGACTGGTCGGTCGGTGAGGACGGCACCGTGCTGGCCGGCGGACACGAGCTGTTGGAGGGGGAGTACACCCTCGAGACCGTCGCCGGTGACCGCGAGGGCGGTGGCACCGCGACCGGGATGCTGCCGGGCAGCGGCTTCGTCGTGCTGGACACCCGCGTGACCCCCGAGCTCGCGGCCGAGGGCCTGGCCCGTGACGTGGTCCGGGCGGTGCAGCAGGCGCGCCGCGAGGCCGGGCTGGAGGTCAGCGACCGGATCCGGCTCGTCGTGGGCGGGTCGGCTGCTCTGGCGCAAGCGGTGCGGGAGCACCGTGACCTCGTCTCCGGCGAGACCCTCGCAGTCGCGCTGGATCTGGTCGACGATGCGGGAGGCACGCCGGTGCCCCTCGCCGAGGGCGAGCACGTGACGCTGCGGCTGACCAGAGCCTGAAGTCCTCTTCCGGCACGCCGTGCGGCAGGTTGAGTCCGGTGTGGCTTCGCTCTATCCTCGCGCCACCTGCGTATGACGCACGTCATACGCCGTCAACCGGAATGGGGTCCCAGGCGATGGCAACCTCGAGTCGGCGCTCCCTGGTGAGCCGGGCAGGAGCCGCTGCCCGGAAGGTGGTGGCGCGCAAGTCAGCCCCGGGCCCCGCCGAAGAGGCCCCGCCCAAGAGCAGCACGAAGAAGACGGCCGCGAAGAAGACGGCCGCGAAGAAGACGGCCGGCACGAAGGCGGCCACGTCGTCGACGAAGGCTCCGGCGAGCAGGACCGCTGCCGCGACGAAGGCGCCCGCGAAGCGGACCACGGCCACGGCCGCGAAGAAGGCCACCGTGAAGAACGCAGCGAAGAAGCCCGCAGCGAAGAAGCCCGCCGCGAAGAAGCCTGCCGCGAAGAAGCCCACGGCCAAGAAGCCCACGGCGACGAAGCCCACCTCGACCGACGCTGCCAAGAAGGCCACCGCGAAGAAGGCCCCGACCCCGAAGACCTCCGCGACCAAGGCGACCAAGGCGACCAAGGCGACCGCGACCCAGGCGACCGCGAAGAAAGCCCCCGCCAGGAAGACGTCTGAGAAGAAGGCCCCCACTCAGAGGACGGCGGCAGCCACGCGGGCTTCGTCGGGCACGGTGGCGACCCGCAAGGCTGCGACCAGGAGGCCGGCCGCCAGCACGAAGGCGGCGGCCGAGCGCCTCGTCGTCCGCGCCGAGGAGGAGCCCTGGACCAAGGAGGAGCTCGCCGAGGTCCGTGCCCAGCTCACCGCCGACGTTCAGCGGCTCACCGCCGAGCTGCACCTCGCCGAGGAGGACCTGGCCGGGCTGATGCGCAGCTCGGGCGAGGGCGCCGGCAACGACCAGGCGGACGTCGGGGCAGCCTCCTTCGAACGCGACCAGGAGCTGACCATCGCCAACAACGCCCGCGACATGCTGATGCAGAGCCAGCACGCGCTGGAGCGGATCGAGGACGGCAGCTACGGCATCTGCGAGGTCTGCGGGGGCCCCATCGGCAAGAACCGGTTGATGGTTTTCCCCCGTGCGACAATGTGCATGTCATGCAAGCAGCGCGAGGAGCGTCGCTGACCAGCGACCAGACGGACACCGGCAACCCCCTTCCTGCTCCCCGCGCCTCGCGGCCGTGGTGCCTTGCCCTTTTCGCACTGCTGGCCGCCCTCGGCCTCGCGGTCGACCAGGTCACCAAGCACCTTGCCGTGCAGCACCTGCAGGCCCACACGGTCACGCTGGCCGGGGGACTGCTCGACCTGACGCTGGCGCGCAACCCGGGGGCCGCGTTCAGCACCGGGACGTCCCACACGGCGATCATCAGCGTCGTGGCGATCATCGCTGCCGTGGTGGTGGCCGTGGTGGTCTTCCGGGTCCGCAACCGCATCTGGGCGGTCGCCCTCGGCCTGCTCATGGCCGGCATCCTGGGCAACCTCGCCGACCGGGTGTTCCGGGAGCCCGCCCCGCTGCAGGGCCACGTCGTCGACTTCCTCGAGTTGCCGCACTGGCCGGTGTTCAACGTCGCCGACGTGTGCATCAACGTCGCGGCGCTGCTGATCCTGGTGCAGGTGGTGCGGGGGGTGCGACTGGACGGGTCACAGCACCGCGGGGAGGGTTGATGACCCTCGACGGGGGCGAGCAGCGAAGTCTTCCGGTGCCGGAGAGTCTCGCGGGCGAGCGGGTCGACGTGGGGCTGGCGCGGCTCTTCGGCATCTCCCGCAGCAGGGGCGCCGAGCTGCTGCGGGAGGGACTGGTGCTGGTCGACGGGGCCCCGGTCGGCAAGTCCGAGCGGCTGGTGCCCGGCTCGTCGCTCGACGTCACCATCCCCGAGGTCGCGGACCCTCTGGAGGTGGTGCCCGAGGTGGTCGACGGCATCGGGATCATCCACGACGACGACGCGATCGTGGTGGTGGACAAGCCGGTGGGGGTCGCCGTACACCCGTCCATGGGGTGGACCGGGCCGACCGTGGTCGGTCACCTGCGCGGCGCGGGCTTCCAGATCGCGACCAGCGGTGCCCCCGAACGGCAGGGCATCGTGCAGCGGCTCGACGTGGGCACCTCGGGCGTGATGGTGATCGCCAAGAGCGAGCACGCCTACTCCGTGCTCAAGGACGCCTTCCGCCGCCGCACCGTCGACAAGACCTACCACGCGCTGGTGCAGGGCCATCCCGACCCGCTCAGCGGCACCGTCGACGCCCCGATCGGGCGGCACGTGAAGGCCGACTGGAAGTTCACCGTCCGCGAGGACGGCAAGCACAGCGTCACCCACTACGAGACGCTCGAAGCGCACCGGTTCGCCAGCCTGCTCGAGATCCATCTGGAGACCGGGCGCACCCACCAGATCCGGGTACACATGGCGGCGCTGAAGCACCCCTGCGTGGGGGACCTGACCTACGGGGCGGACCCCCGGCTCGCCGAGCGCCTCGGCCTGGAGCGGCAGTGGCTGCACGCGGTGCGGCTGGGCTTCGAGCACCCGGCGACGGGGGAGTACGTCGAGTACGAGTCGCCGTACCCCGACGACCTGGCCCACGCGCTGGACCTGATCCGTGACTCCGCCTGACCCCGACGCCGGGACGGACGGGACCGACCTGGTGCTCCGCCCGGCGAGCGAGACCGACGCCGACGAGCTCGCAGAGCTGTTCCTGGCCACGAGGCGGGCCGCGGAGCCGGCGATGCCGCCGCAGGTCCACACCGCCGAGGAGGTCCACGACCACCTGCGCCGCACCGTTCAGGTCTCCGAGGTGTGGCTGGCCGCAGAGCCGTCGGGGGACCTGCTCGGCTACCTCGTCCTCGCGGGCGACTGGCTCGAGGCTCTCTACGTCGGCCCGGACCACCAGGGCGCCGGGGTGGGCACCGCGCTGCTCGACCTCGCCAAGGCGCGCCGGCCGGGCGGCTTCGCACTGTGGGTCTTCGCCAGCAACGCCCAGGCGCGCGGGTTCTACCGGCGCCACGGGCTCGTGGAGCTGGAGCACACCGACGGGTCGGCCAACGAGGAGCACACCCCCGACGTCCGGATGGCCTGGCCGGGCAAGGAGCCGCTGACCTGGCTGCGCGGGCAGGTCGACAGCGTGGACGACGAGCTGGCCGTGCTGCTGGCCCGCCGGCAGGCGCTGACCGCCGCGATCCAGGGCCTCAAGCAGCATGCGGGCGGGCAAGGCGGTCACGCAGGCCGTGACCGCGCCCGCGAGCGCGCCATCGTCGAGCGGATGGCCCGGCACGCGCCGGGGCTCGACACCGACGGGCTCGGCCGGGTGATGGAGGCGGTGATCACCGGGAGCCTCGACGCCTGGGAGAAACGCCGGGACACCTCCCCGGGGCGGCCCGGACCCGAAGTAGGCTGAGGCCTCTTCCCCCAGACTGTCGGTGCAAGGTGCTGTCATCGACACCTGCAGGTAGTACGTCGGATCGAGTTCCCGGGAAGGGTTGAGCGCGGCAGATGTCGGCTGCATCGGCTGGATCGTCCTCAGACGGCTTCGTGCACCTCCACGTGCACACCGAGTACTCCATGCTCGACGGAGCCGCCCGGCTGACCGACATGTTCGAGCGCACCGGCGAGCTCGGCATGGACGCCATCGCGATGACCGACCACGGCAACGTGTTCGGCGCCTACGAGTTCTGGTCGAAGGCCAAGGCGGCCGGGATCAAGCCGATCATCGGCATGGAGGCCTACTTCACCCCCAACACCAGCCGGTTCGACAAGAAGCGGGTGCGGTGGAACGACGGCGGCAACGACGACGTCTCCGGCTCCGGCGCCTACACCCACATGACACTGCTCTCGGAGACCACGGCCGGGATGCACAACCTCTTCCGGCTCTCCTCGCGCGCGTCGCTGGAGGGGTACTTCTACCAGCCGCGCGCCGACCGGGAGCTGCTCGCGGAGTACTCCCACGGCCTGATCGGCACCACCGGGTGCCCCTCGGGCGAGGTGCAGACCTGGCTGCGCATCGGCGACTACGAGAAGGCACGCGAGGCGGCGGGCGAGTTCCAGGACATCCTCGGCCGGGACAGCTACTTCCTCGAGCTGATGGACCACGGCCTGTCCATCGAGACCCGGGTGCGCGACGGGCTGCTGCGGCTCAGCAAGGACCTCGGCATCCCGCCGATCGCCACCAACGACTCCCACTACGTGCGCCGGGAGGACGCCGCGTCCCACGAGCACCTGCTCTGCGTGTCCAGCGGCAGCACCATGGCCGACCCGAAGCGGTTCAAGCTCGACGGCGACGGCTACTACATCAAGTCGCCCCGGGAGATGCGCGCCCTCTGGGCGGAGAAGTACTCCCTGCGCGAGGCCTGTGACAACACCCTGCTGATCGCCGAGCGCTGCGACGTCGAGTTCGACGAGTCGGCCAACTACATGCCCCGCTTCCCGGTCCCCGACGGCGAGACCGAGGAGTCGTGGTTCGTCAAGGAGGTCGAGAAGGGGCTTCGCTACCGCTACCCCGACGGCATCCCCGACGAGGTGCGCCGGCAGGCCGACTTCGAGATCGGCGTGATCAGCCAGATGGGCTTCCCCGGCTACTTCCTCGTCGTGGCGGACTTCATCAACTGGGCCAAGGACCACGGGATCCGGGTCGGCCCGGGCCGTGGCTCGGGTGCCGGCTCGATGTGTGCCTACGCGATGCGGATCACCGACCTCGACCCGCTCCAGCACGGCCTCATCTTCGAGCGCTTCCTCAACCCCGACCGGGTGTCGATGCCCGACTTCGACATCGACTTCGACGAGCGCCGGCGCGGCGAGGTGATCCGCTACGTCACCGAGAAGTACGGCGACGACCGGGTCTCGATGATCGTCACCTACGGCACCATCAAGGCCAAGCAGGCCGTCAAGGACTCCTCGCGGATCCTGGGCTACCCGTTCGCGATGGGGGACCGGATCACCAAGGCGATGCCCGCCCCGGTGATGGGCAAGGACGTGCCGCTCAAGGAGCTGTTCAACGCCGACCACGCCCGCTACGGCGAGGGCGGCGAGTTCCGCACGCTCTACGACAGCGACGCAGACGTGAAGACCGTGGTCGACACCGCGATCGGCCTCGAGGGGCTGAAGCGGCAGTGGGGTGTGCACGCGGCGGGCGTGATCATGTCGAGCGCGCCGCTGCTCGACGTCATCCCGATCATGCGCCGGCCCGCCGACGGTGCGGTGATCACGCAGTTCGACTACCCGACCTGCGAGAAGCTCGGCCTGATCAAGATGGACTTCCTCGGGCTGCGCAACCTGACCGTCCTCGACGACGCCTTGATCAACATCGCCAACAACCACGACGAGAAGGTGGTCCTCGAGGACCTCCCGCTCGACGACCCGGCGACCTACTCGCTGCTCCAGCGCGGTGACACCCTGGGCGTCTTCCAGCTCGACGGTGGCCCGATGCGCGCCCTGCTGCGCAGCATGCAGCCGGACAGCTTCGAGGACATCTCCGCCGTCGGCGCCCTCTACCGCCCCGGCCCGATGGGTGCGGACTCCCACAACAAGTACGCCCGCCGCAAGACCGGTCGCGAGAAGGTCGAGCCGATCCACCCCGAGCTGGCCGAGCCCCTGGCGGACGTGCTCGGCGAGACCTACGGCCTGATCGTCTACCAGGAGCAGGTCATGGCGATCGCCCAGAAGCTCGCGGGCTACAGCCTCGGGCAGGCGGACCTGCTGCGTCGCGCCATGGGCAAGAAGAAGAAGGCCGAGCTCGACAAGCAGTTCGAGCGCTTCAGCGCCGGCATGCTCGAGCGCGGCTACTCCATGGACGCGGTGAACACGCTGTGGGAGATCCTGGTCCCGTTCTCCGACTACGCCTTCAACAAGGCGCACTCCGCCGCCTACGGCCTGGTCTCCTACTGGACGGCCTACCTCAAGGCCAACTACCCCGCCGAGTACATGGCCGCGCTGCTCACCTCGGTGAAGGACGACAAGGACAAGATGGCGGTCTACCTCAACGAGTGCCGCCGGATGAAGATCCAGGTGCTGCCGCCTGACGTCAACGAGTCCGAGGCCAACTTCACCCCGGTCGGGCAGGACATCCGGTTCGGGCTCACCGCCGTCCGCAACGTCGGCGGCAACGTCGTCGAACAGCTGGTGGTGTCCCGTCGCGAGAAGGGCCGCTACACCGACTTCGCCGACTTCATGGGCAAGGTGCCGCCCCAGGTGTGCAACAAGCGCGTGGTCGAGTCGCTGATCAAGGCCGGAGCCTTCGACTCGCTCAACCACCGCCGCCGTGCCCTGGTCACCATCCACGAGTCGGCGGTCGACCAGTACGTCGACATCAAGCGCAACGAGGCGATCGGGCAGGACTCGCTCTTCGCCGGGCTCGGCGACGACGGGGGCAGCAGCGGTGACTGGGGCGTCACCATCGCGATCCCCGAGATCGCGGAGTGGGACAAGCAGACGCTGCTGGCGCACGAGCGGGAGATGCTCGGCCTCTATGTCTCCGACCACCCGCTGCAGGGCCTCGAGCACGTCCTCGCCAGTGCCGCCGACTGCACCATCGGCCACCTGCTCGCCGACGAGGAGCGACCCGACGGTGCGACGGTGACCGTCTGCGGCCTGGTCACGACCGTCCAGCGCAAGGTGACCAAGCGCGGCGACGCGTGGGCGATGGTGACCCTGGAGGACCTCGAGGGTGCCATCGACGTGCTGCTCTTCCCCAGTGCCTACCAGCTGGCCAGCACCCTGCTGGTGGAGGACACCGTGGTCACGGTCAAGGGTCGGCTCTCGCGCAGCAAGGAGCAGCCGGAGCTGCACGGGCAGGAGGTGACCGCTCCCGACCTGGCCGGTGGCGGCGTCGGACCGGTCGAGGTCTCCCTGCCGGTCACCCGGTGCACCGCACCGGTCGTGGAGCAGCTGAAGGACATCCTGCGCACGCACCCGGGTGTCACCGAGGTGCGCCTGCGCCTGCTGGCTCGCGGCTCGACCAAGCTGATGCGGCTCGACGACCGGCTGCGGGTGACCCCGTCACCGGCCCTCTTCGCCGACCTCAAGCAGCTCCTGGGCCCGGGGTGCCTCGGGTGAAGGAAGGATCCGTCGCCGAGGTGGCCAAGCCGGTGCTGCGCGACGCCGGGCTGGTGCTCGTCTGGTTCGTCGTGGCAGCGGTGCTGGCGGCCGTGGTGTGGTGGCAGGTCACCCCGCTCCCGGTGTTCACGCGCACGCGTGCCGGCGCGGTGATGGACCAGGTGCAGCTGGGTCGGCAGGTGGCGATCGACGGCTGGTACTTCGTGATCGCCGCCGCCGTCGGGGTGGTGAGCGGGGTGAGCCTGACGGCCTGGCGCCGGCGTGACCCGGTGCTGACCGTGCTGCTGCTCACGGCCTGCGCCACCCTCGGCGGCTGGTTGACCGCGAGGATCGGCCGGTGGCTGGGCCCGGCCAGCCCGCACCAGGCGCTGGCCCATCTGCCGGTGGGGGCACACGCGCCGGTGCAGCTGGCCCTCACCGCCCACGGGGAGCAGCTGGTGTGGCCGATGGCGGCGCTGCTGGGCGCTGTCGGCGTTCTGTGGGGCAGCAACGCCCAGAACCGCTAGGCTCCGGGCGACACATCGCCTTCGAGGGCTCTTCACGGGGGACACCATGACGGATCTGCACGACATCGCCGAGTCCACGCCTGATCCGCGCCCGCGCGGCAGGCGCACCGCTGTGATCGCGGCGGTGTCCGTCGCGGTGGTCGCGGTGCTGGGCGGAGGCGCGGCCGCCGCGGCATGGCTCCTCGGTGGTGGCGGCACCCAGCCCGACGAGGTGCTCCCGGCATCGACCCTGGCCGAGATCAGTGTCGACCTCGATCCGTCTGCCTCCCAGAAGCTGGAGGCGATGAGGACGCTGCGCAAGTTCCCGGCCATCGACACCGGCCTGGGCACCGGCGACGACCTGCGCAAGTGGTTCTTCGACCAGGCCGTCAAGGACACCGACTGCAAGCAGCTCGACTTCGCCAGTGACGTCAAGCCGTGGCTGGGTGACCGGGCCGCCCTCGCCGCCGTCGACCTGGCCGGCAAGGAGCCCGCACCCGCCGTGGTGCTGCAGGTCTCCGACCAGGCCCGTGCCCGGACGGGCATCCAGCGCATCGTCGACTGCGGACACCCCGGCCCGGACTTCGGGTACGCGTTCACCGACGGCTACGTCGTGATGTCCGACAGCGCCGACCACGCGCGCACGATCGTGGCCGCGGGCCAGCAGTCGCCGCTGTCGCAGGACGCCGGGTTCACCGGGCTCTCCGACCAGGCCGGTGACCGCGGCGTGGTCGACTTCTACGTCGCGCAGAAGGCCGGCAGCTACCTCGTCGACCACCTGGCCGACCTCTCCGGGGAGGCCTCCGCGCAGGACAGCACGGCGATGGCCCGGCAGGTGAAGGACTTCCGTGGCCTGGCCGGCGCGGTCCGGTTCGCCGACGGCGGCGTGGAGCTCTCCGCGATCGGCCTCGGGGCGCAGCAGCTCGCCGCGTCGGGGAAGGCCGGTGCGGCCGTGGCCGGGCTGCCCCGCGACACCGCGGCGGCCGTCGGCTTCTCCCTGCCGGCCGCAAGCATTCAACAGCTCTTCCAGAACCTCTCCGGCGCCGCCGGCATGACCTCCGAGCAGCTGACCGCCCAGACGGAGACCATGACCGGCCTGCGGCTGCCCGACGACCTGCAGACCCTGCTCGGCACCGGGGTGGTGCTCTCGCTGGGCGGGAACGCACCCGACCTCGACTCGGTGCGCGGGCCGGCGGACATCCCCTTCGGCGCCACCGTCCTCGGCGACCCGCAGAAGATCTCCGCCGTCCTCGACCGGGTGGCCGAACGGCAGGGCATCTCGCTGCAGCAGCTCGGCGTCAGCGAGAAGTCGGGTGACGGCCGGCTGGTGCTGGCCTCCTCCGACGGCTACGCCGCCACGCTGCTCGGCAAGGGCGACCTCGGCCAGGCGCCGGTCTTCACCGACGTGGTGCCGGAGGCCGACAAGGCCCAGACCGTCGAGTTCGTCGACTTCGACTCCTCCTGGCTCGACAAGGTGCTCGATGCCGCGGCGTCCAGTGGCGAGGACTCCGCCACGGTTGCCAAGGTGCGCAAGAACCTCCAGCCGCTCAAGGCGCTGGGCCTCAGCGCCTGGGTGGACGGCGACACCGGGCACTTCCTGCTGAAGGTGACCACCGACTGACCGGCCACCGACCGACGGGCCGGCGAGGCACGGGCCGGCGAGGCACGGGTCAGCGCGGTCGCCCGATCGGCGCGGTCCGCGCGTCCAGCACCCGCACGAGGTCCGCGGGAGCCAGCCCGAGGTCGACGCCACGGCGGCCGGCGGAGACGTAGACCTTGGGGAAGGCCGTGGTCGGCTCGTCGACCACGGTGGGGTGGCGTCGCTTCTGCCCGAAGGGGGAGATGCCGCCGACGACGTAGCCGGTGGCCCGCTCGGCGGCCGCCGGCTCGGCCATCGTGGCCCGCTTCCCGCCCATCGCGGCAGCCAGGGCCTTCAGGTCGAGCTGTCCGGCCACGGGGACGACCGCGACGACCAGGGAGCCGTCGACGTCGGCCAGCAACGTCTTGAGCACGCAGCCCGGGTCCAGTCCGAGCTGGTCGGCGGCCTCGAGCCCGTACGACGCGGCCGCCGGGTCGTGCTCGTAGGCGTGCACGGTGTAGGCCACGCCGGCACGGTCCAGCGCAGCTGTCGCCGGCGTGCCGACGTGCTTCCTGCGCCGCCCGGCCATCAGTTGGGCGACCAGCGGGTCCGGGCCACCTCGGTCGCGGGCAGCGAGGGCAGCGCCTGCATCGCGCGCATCTCGTCGGTCAGCCCCAGGCGCAGCATGGCCAGCCGCTCCCGGGCGCTGTCGGCCTCCAGCAACGCCTGCCGCTCCCGCAGCGTCAGCAGGCAGGTGGCGGACAGGGCGTAGGACAGGTAGGCGGGGTCGCCGGGCAGCTCGCCGGTCAGCACCGGTCCGCCGCGCAGCTCGCTGAGCTGGGCGCGGTAGGCGTGGAAGACCGCGATCGCCCGGGTCGCCTCGTCGCGGGCGCCGGCCTCGTCGCGGTCGGGCAGCCGCTGCACCTCCGCGCGCAGGTAGGGCCCGCCGGTGTCCAGCGACGCCACCCGGAACCGCTCCCGCCCGGTGACCGAGATGTCGAAGCGGCCGTCGTCGTACCGCTCGGCCTCGGTCAGCTGGACCAGGGTGCCGATCCGGTGGACCGACTGGACGCCGTGCTCACCGACCTCGTAGCCCTCGCGGATGGCCAGGACGCCGAAGACCCGGTCTGCGACGTCCGGCACCTCCAGCAGGTCGCGCACCAGCCGTCGGTACCGCTCCTCGAAGATGTGCAGCGGCACGCTGACGCCGGGGAACACCACCATGTTCAGCGGAAACACCGGGACGGTCGCCACCCCCACAACGTAGTGCTCCGCCCGGGTCCGCCGCCTGAAACCCGGCCGGGTCGGCATGCCGCGCCACCCTAGACTGGGGTGCATGATGCGCCGGATCGACCTCAGGGGCGTCGCCGCCGGCAGCGGCGACACGCCTGACTACCGCACCCTCGTGCCGCGTGCCGACTTCGACGTCGACGCGGCCGTGCATGTGGTGCGGCCGATCTGCGAGGCGGTGCGTGACCGGGGCGTGCAGGCGGTGCTGGAGTTCGCCGAGGAGTTCGACGGCGTCCAGCAGGCCGACATCGCCGTACCCCGCGAGGCGCTGAGCGCGGCGCTGCAGGCCCTGGACCCCGACGTCCGCGCCGGCCTGGAGGAGTCGATCCGGCGGCTGCGGGCCACCTGCGAGGCCGAGCTCGAGTCGGACACGGTGACCGACCTCGGGCCGGGTGCCCGGGTCACCCAGCGGATGGTCCCGGTCGACCGGGTGGGCCTCTACGTGCCCGGAGGTGTGGCGCCGCTGGTCTCCAGCGTGGTGATGAACGTGGTGCCCGCCCAGGTGGCCGGCGTCTCCTCGATCGCCCTGACCAGTTCGCCGCAGCGTGACCACGGCGGCCTGCCGCACCCCACGATCTTGGCCGCGTGCGCGCTGCTGGGCGTCGAGGAGGTGTACGCCGTGGGCGGTGCCCAGGCGATCGCGATGTTTGCCTACGGCGCCGGCCCGTGCCGCCGGGTCGACCTGGTCACCGGCCCGGGCAACATCTACACCGTCTCCGCCAAGCGGCTGCTCAAGGGCGTCGTGGGCATCGACTCCGAAGCAGGGCCGACCGAGATCGCGATCCTCGCCGACAGCACCGCCGACCCGGGGTACGTCGCCGCGGACCTCATCAGCCAGGCCGAGCACGACCCGCTGGCGGCCTCGGTGCTGGTCACCGACTCCGCCGACCTCGCCGACCGGGTGGACGCCGAGCTGGAGCCGCAGGTCGCCGCGACCAAGCACTCCGACCGGATCCGCACCGCCCTGGCGGGGGAGCAGTCCGGGACCGTGCTGGTAGACGACCTCGCGCAGGGCCTCGACGTGGTGAACGCCTACGCCGCCGAGCACCTCGAGATCCACACCGCCGACGCGGCCGCGGTCGCCGCGAAGGTCCGCAACGCCGGCGCCGTGTTCGTGGGCCCGTGGGCGCCGGTCTCGCTCGGCGACTACTGCGCGGGCTCCAACCACGTGCTGCCCACCGCCGGGTGCGCGTGCCACTCCTCGGGTCTGTCCGTGCGGGCCTTCCTGCGTGCCGTGCACGTCGTGGAGTACTCCCGCGAGGGGCTGCAGCAGGTCGCCGGGCACGTGGTCGACCTGGCCGAGGCCGAGGACCTGCCCGGCCACGGCGCCGCGGTCCGGGTGCGTCTCGGATGAGCGACCGGTGGCCGCCGCTGCGCGAGGAGCTGCGCGGCGTGGCGCCGTACGGTGCGCCACAGCTCGACGTGCCGGTCGCGCTGAACGTCAACGAGAACCCCTACGGTCCTTCCGCGCGGGTCGTGGCCGACATCGCGTCCGCGGTCGCCGAGGCGGCCGCGTCGTTGAACCGCTACCCCGACCGGGAGTTCACCGAGCTGCGCAAGGCCCTGGCCGACTACCTCGGTCGCGAGTCCGGCGTCGCGGTGGCCCCGGAGCAGCTCTGGGCGGCGAACGGCTCCAACGAGGTGATGCTGCAACTGCTGCAGGCCTTCGGCGGACCGGGGCGTACGGCGGTGTCGTTCGCGCCGACCTACTCGATGTACCCCGAGTACGCCCGCGACAGCATGACCGCCTGGGTGACCGGCCACCGCCGCGAGGACTTCGGGTTCGACCTCGACCACGCCCGTGAGCTGCTCGCCGAGACCCGGCCCAGCGTGGTGCTGCTGCCCTCGCCGAACAACCCCACCGGCACCGCCCTGCCGCCGGAGGTCGTCGGCGCGCTCTGCGAGCTGGTGCCCGAGGCGGTGGTCGTCATCGACGAGGCGTATGCCGAGTTCCGCCGCACCGGCACCCCGTCGGCGCTCGAGCTGCTGGCTGCGCACCGCAACCTGGTCGTCACCCGCACGATGAGCAAGGCGTTCGCGCTCGCCGGGGCCCGGCTCGGCTACCTCGCCGCCGCGCCCGAGATCTGCGACGCGGTGCGGGTGGTGCGGTTGCCCTACCACCTCTCCGCGGTGACCCAGGCGGTCGCCTGCGCCGCCCTGCGACACGCCGACGAGCTCCTCGGCCGGGTCGACGAGCTGCGGCACGAGCGCGACGCGCTGGTCGCCTGGCTGCGCGCGCAGGGCTTCGAGGTGGCCGACAGCGACGCCAACTTCGTGCTGTTCGGGCGCTTCCCCGACCGCCACGCCGTCTGGCAGGGACTGCTCGAGCGGGGCGTGCTGATCCGGGAGACCGGTCCCGACGGGTGGCTGCGGGTCTCGGTCGGCACCCCCGAGGAGATGGACGCCTTCCGCTCCGCGCTGATGGAGGAGACACGATGAGCCGCACCAGCACGCTCGACCGCGTGACCCGCGAGTCCAAGGTGCACGTCGAGATCGACCTCGACGGCACCGGGCAGGCGCGCGTCTCGACCGGAGTGGGCTTCTACGACCACATGCTGTCCTCCTTCGCCCGCCATGCCCTGGTCGACCTGGTCGTGGAGGCCGAGGGCGACCTGCACGTCGACGCCCACCACACCGTCGAGGACACCGCGATCGTCCTCGGCGAGGCGATCCTCGAGGCCCTCGGCGACAAGGCGGGGGTGCGTCGCTTCGGTGACGCGACCGTCCCGCTGGACGAGACCCTGGTGCAGGCGGTGGTGGACGTCTCCGGGCGGCCCTACTGCGTGCACACCGGCGAGCCCGACGGGCAGGCCTATGCGCTGATCGGCGGCACCGCGCCGCAGTACGCCGGCTCGCTGACCCGGCACGTCTTCGAGACACTGGCCTTCCACGCCCGGCTGGCGCTGCACGTGCGGGTGCTCGCCGGACGCGACCCGCACCACCTGGTGGAGGCGCAGTTCAAGGCCTTCGCCAGGGCCTTCCGCGACGCGGTCGCGATCGACCCGCGCGAGACCGGGGTGCCCTCCACCAAGGGAACCCTGTGAGCGGCGCGTGACCAGGCGCGTCGTCGTGCTCGACTACGGGTCGGGGAACCTGCGCTCCGCCGTGCGCGCGGTGGAGCGGGCCGGGGTGAAGGTCGAGCTCACCGGCGACAGGAGCGCCGCGCTGGAGGCCGACGGGCTGGTGGTGCCCGGCGTCGGCGCGTTCGCGGCGTGCATGGCGGGGCTCACCGCGATCCGCGGGCACGAGGTCATCGGTCGACGGCTGGCCGGGGGCCGGCCGGTCCTGGGCATCTGCGTCGGCATGCAGGTGCTCTTCGCCCGGGGCATCGAGCACGGCGTCGAGACGGCCGGCTGCGGGGAGTGGCCAGGCGTCGTCGAGCGCATCCGGGCCGACGTCGTACCCCACATGGGCTGGAACACCGTCGAGGCCCCCGAGGGCTCGGCCATGTTGGCGGGCCTGGAGGGAGAGCGGTTCTACTTCGTGCACTCCTACGCGGTGCGCGACTGGTCCGCGCTGGCCGCGCTCGGCGACGGTGCGCGCACCCGGCCTCCGCTGGTCACGCTGGCCGAGCACGGCGGTGACCGGTTCGTCGCCGCCGTCGAGAACGGGCCGCTGTGGGCCACCCAGTTCCACCCCGAGAAGTCCGGCGACGCCGGCGCCCGGCTGCTGCGCAACTGGGCAGGGACGCTGTAGACGAGACGCTGTAGAAGAACGCTGTAGAAGAACGCTGTGGAAGAGACGCTGTAGAAGAACGCTGTGGAAGAGACGCTGTGGAGGAGACCGATGTCCGACCACCTCGAGCTGCTGCCGGCTGTCGACATCGCCGGCGGCCAGGCGGTCCAGCTGGTGCAGGGCGAGGCCGGGTCCGAGAAGCGCTTCGGTGACCCGCTGGCCGCCGCGCTGCGCTGGCAGGAGGCCGGCGCCGAGTGGCTGCACCTCGTCGACCTCGACGCCGCGTTCGGGCGTGGCGACAACCGCGAGCTGCAGGCCCGGATCGTCGGGGCGCTGGACATCCGGGTGGAGATGAGCGGCGGAATCCGCGACGACGACTCGCTGGCCGCGGCGATGGCCACCGGCTGCCGGCGGGTGAACATCGGCACCGCGGCGCTGGAGCAGCCGGAGTGGTGCGCCCGGGCGATCGCGGAGTACGGCGACCGCGTCGCGATCGGGCTCGACGTCCGCGGCCGCACCCTGGCCGCTCGCGGGTGGACCCGGGAGGGCGGCGACCTCTACGAGGTGCTGGGGCGGCTCGACGCCGAGGGCTGTGCGCGCTACGTGGTCACCGACGTCAACAAGGACGGGATGCTCGAGGGCCCGAACCTGCAGCTGCTCCGCGACGTGTGCGCGGCCACCGACCGTCCGGTGGTGGCCTCGGGAGGGATCACCGAGCTGGCCGACCTCGAGGCGCTGATGGGGCTGCAGCCCGAGGGCGTGGAAGGGGCGATCATCGGCACCGCGCTCTACGAGGGCCGCTTCACCCTCCGGGAGGCGCTCGCCCTCACCTGGCCGGGGCGGGCCGCGTGAGCCTTGCGGTCCGGGTGATCCCCTGTCTCGACGTGGACGCCGGCCGTGTGGTCAAGGGCGTCAACTTCACCGACCTCCGCGACGCCGGTGACCCCGTCGAGCTCGCCCGGCTCTACGACGCCGAGGGGGCCGACGAGCTGACCTTCCTCGACATCTCCGCCTCCCACCAGGGACGCGCCACGACGCTGGAGATCGTCGCGGCGACGGCCGAGCAGGTCTTCATCCCGCTGACCGTGGGGGGTGGGGTGACCTCGGTCGAGGACGTCGACCGGCTGCTGCGTGCCGGCGCGGACAAGGTGGCGGTCAACACCGCGGCGATCCGCCGCCCGGAGCTGGTGGCCGACATCGCCGCGCGGTTCGGCAGTCAGGTGCTGGTGCTCTCCGTCGACGCGCGGCGCGCGCCGACCGACTCCGGCTTCGAGGTCACCACCCATGGCGGCCGCCGGTCGGCCGGTCTGGACGCGCTGGCCTGGGCCGCCCGTGGCGCCGAGCTCGGCGCGGGGGAGATCCTGCTGAACTCCATGGACGCCGACGGCACCACCGACGGCTTCGACCTCGAGCTGGTCCGGCTGGTGCGCCGCGAGGTGTCGGTGCCGGTGATCGCGAGCGGGGGAGCCGGCCGGGTGGAGCACTTCCCGCCCGCCGTCGACGCCGGAGCCGACGCCGTGCTCGCGGCGACGGTCTTCCACTTCGGCAGGCTGCGCATCGGCGAGGTCAAGGACGAGCTCGCCCGGACCGGTCACCCGGTGCGGCGCGTGGGCAGCCAGCAGAAGCCGTAGCGCTGCCCCGAGACCCAGTGCTCGCGGGTCGGCCACTCGAAGGCCCAGCTGTACTTCAGCGCACCATGGGCAGCGTCGGCCGCCACCTGCTTGCAGCGGGAGTTGGCGAAGGACCCGGCGCTCCGGCTGTGGAAGTGCGCTCCGCGGGGCAGGTTCACCACGCTGACCGCGCGCCACCGGTGCCGCTGCGAGCAGATCACCCGGCGGAAGTTCCGCGCGTCCGGTGCGCTGGTGCCGCAGGTGCCGTAACGATCCAGCCCGTTGCGCCGGTCGAGCGCGCCCTTCAGGTGTGCCGGCAGGGTCGCGAGCCGGTGGTGCGCCGCGAGGGCGACCACGTCGCAGCGGTACCATCTCGCGCCGGCCGCGGCCTGGGCCTCGGTGGGGCTGAACCAGACCACGATGAACCGGGACAGCCGGCGGTCGGCACGGCTGCCACCGACGAGACCCGCCAGCGTGCGTGGGCACCTGTCGGCGATCTGCTGCTGCACCGAGCGGGAGTCCACCGTGACGAGGTGGCCGTCCTGGACGGGGTCGAAGTGGCCGACCGCCGCGGTCACGCTGGTGTGCCGCTCCCGGCAGGGGACCGGCGCCCGGCTGTCGGTGGGCGAGGTGGCGGCCGCGAAGCTGAGCCGGTGGCAGGACCCGGCCGCCGGCGCCGGCGGAGGGGACGGGGCCACGCTCGGGGACGGGGACGGTCGCGGCGAGGCGGTCGCCGCCGCCGACCGGGTGTGCTCGGCCTGGGGTGCTCCCGTGGTGCACCCCACCGCGACGACGACCACGGTGACCACGGGAGCCAGCAGCGCCGCAGCGAGCCCGCGCCCGGTCATCGGTCGGTCCTCGCCCAGCACACGGACCGGCGGTTGCCGGCCTGCCACTCGGCGCGGTGGAACCACGTGTAGCCGAACTCGTAGTCGGTGGGGTAGTGCATCCACGCGCCGACCCAGTCCGAGCAGTAGTCCCGCGAGCGCACCTGCACGATGCGGTCACCCGGGTAGGGGTCGCCGGGCTGGCCGACCTTGACCGCGGTCACGGCGCGCCAGTCGTGCTTCTGCGAGCAGGGCACCTTGACCGAGCCGGTCACCGTGGCGCCGCGCGCGCAGGTCAGCCACTGGTCGGGCTGACCCCGGCTGAAGAGTCCCCTGGCCGTGACCGGCAGGGGACGGTAGCGGGTCGCGTCGTCGGCGCCGCCGACCACGTCGCAGCGGTACCACCGGGCGCCCTTCGCCCAGGCGTCCCGGGAGGGACGGAACCAGGCCCAGCTCAGCCGGATGCGCAGCGCGAGGCTGTCGTCGGCGCCCAGGAAGTGCTCGAAGTCCTGCTGGCAGCGGTGGTAGACCCAGGCGCCGTGCCGTCGGTCGTCGTACGACGCCCCGGTGCTCGCCGGCAACGTCCCGATCGCGAACGTCTCGGCGGTGTGCCGCTGCCGGCACGGGACGACGGGGGAGGAGTTGTCGGGTCGTCGTACGTCTGCGGGGGTGAGCAGCCGGCAGCTGCCGAGCCGGGGCGGCGTGACCCGGTCGGGGTGAGTGTCGGAGTGCTGCGGGGCGGCGGCGCTGCACCCGGCGAGCACCATGCCCATCACCGCCAGGGCGCACGCGACGAGCGTACGTCGAAGCACGTGGCCCCCGATCGATCAGCCGGCATCGCGCGTGATGCTACCCCCGGCCGGTCAGCCGGCCACCAGCGCGGCCAGCGTGCCGCCCAGCTCGTAGGCCCGCTCGCGATGGCCGTCGGTGACGTCGCCCATCACCTCGAGGATGTCGAAGCCCTGCTTCCAGCCCAGCGCACCGATGATCGACAGCACCGAACGCACCGCACCGGTGGTGTCGTAGCGGCCGTGCACGTACAGCCCGAACGGCCGTCCCCGGGTGGCTCCGTCGGACTCGGTGCCGCCGCCCGACGCGTCCAGCGCACCGCCGATCTGCAGGAAAGTCGAGTCGAAGACGTGCTTGAGTGCGCCGGACATGTAGCCGAAATTGGCGGTGGTGCCGATCAGGTAGCCGTCCGCCGCGAGCAGGTCCTCGTGGGAGGCGGCGCCGGTGGCGAAGTCGAGGGCCCGGCGCTCGACGACCTGCACGCCCTCGATGGAGTCGTCGCGGGTGCCGGCGAGCGCCGCCTCGGTGAGCGCGGCCACGCCGCGCGTGGGCGAGTGGTGGATCACCAGCAGCCGGGCCATGGCGTCATTCAACTCCGCACCCGGCCGGCGCGGGCCGGACGGTTCACGAGGTAGACCCCTGCCGCGACCAGCGCGGCGCCGATCGCGAGCGCCACGCCGACGCGCTCGCCGAGGAAGAGGGCGCCGATGGTCACCGAGACCAGCGGCACGAAGAAGATGTACGTCGCCACCTTGCTGGCCTCCCCGGAGATGAGCAGACGCAGCCACAGCACCCAGGCGAGCGTGGTGCCGATCAGCCCGGTGTACCAGAAGGCTGCGGCGAACCGCCACGACCAGGTGATCTGCCAGCCCTCGAGCGGCAGCCCGATCGCGAGCAGCACGACCGCGCCGACGCTGAACGCACCGGCCACGGCCCACCACGCGCCCAGCCGGGGCACGGCCGGCTTGAACGCGACCGTGCCGGTCGCCCACGCGAGCGCCGCCCCGACGGCCTCCAGCACACCGGCCGTCGACAGGTCCCCGCTGATCGCGCCCGCCGAGACGACGACGATGCCGCCGAAGCCGAGCAGCAACCCGACCGCCTTCGTGGGCCGCATCGACTCGCCCAGGAAGCGCCAGGCCAGCAGGCCGACGAGCACCGGCTGCAGGTAGATCAGCACTGCGGTGAGGCCCGACGGCAGCGCCAGCAGGGCCAGCGTCTGCAGCGCGAAGAAGCCGGCGATGTTGGTCAGCCCGAGCAGCAGGTGCCAGCCCCAGGTGACCCGGATCCGCGGCCTGCCGTCGCGGACCAGGGCCACCGGGACGAGGATGACCGCTCCGACCAGCGCGCGCAGCCCTGCGAAGACCAGCGGGGGAGCCGCCTCGAGGCCGATCTTCACCGAGGCGAACGTCGACCCCCAGGCCAGCACGAGCACCACGGTGGTGACGATCCGTTCCAGGCTGGCGCGTCGGGACACCCGCTCATCGTGTCAGTTGCCCCGATCAACGCTCGCAGCGCATCCGGTCGCACCGGGGCACTCCGCAGTCACCTTCCTCGCTGGTACGCTGGGCCGGTCATGATGCGCAGCCTCCTCCTTCGCTGCCGCAGCGGGGCCTGATCCGCCGGCCTCCTCGCTGCGGGAACGCGACGCGCCCGGCACGAACCGCCCAGCAGCGAAGAAGGACCCCATGGCACTGCAGACCGAAGGCTTCACCATCACCCAGCGCCCCAGCGGCATGCCCGTCCACCGCTACCGCGCGTTCCCGCCGGTCGACCTGCCCGACCGGACCTGGCCGGACAGGACGATCACCCAGGCCCCCCGGTGGCTCTCCACCGACCTGCGCGACGGCAACCAGGCGCTGATCGACCCGATGAGCCCCGCCCGCAAGATGACGATGTTCGAGCTGCTCGTGCAGATGGGCTACAAGGAGATCGAGGTCGGCTTCCCCAGCGCCTCCGAGACCGACTTCGCCTTCGTCCGGCAGCTGATCGAGCAGGAGCGGGTGCCCGAGGACGTCACCATCTCGGTGCTCACCCAGGCGCGCGAGGACCTCATCGAGAGGACGACCCAGTCGCTGGTCGGCGTACACCACGCCAACATCCACCTCTACAACGCGCTGGCTCCGCTCTTCCGACGGGTGGTCTTCCACGCCGGCAAGGACGAGATCAAGGACATCGCGGTGCGCGGCACCCAGATGGTGATGAAGTACGCCGAGGCCAACCTCGACAAGACCGTCATCGGCTACGAGTACTCCCCGGAGATCTTCACCGGCACCGAGCTGCCGTTCTCGGTCGAGGTCTGCGAGGCGGTCTCCGACGTCTGGCAGCCCGACGACGGGCGGGAGATCATCCTGAACCTGCCTGCAACCGTCGAGATGGCGACTCCCAACATCTACGCCGATCAGATCGAGTGGTTCTCCCGGCAGCTGACCCGACGCGAGGTCACCACGGTCAGCCTGCACCCGCACAACGACCGCGGCACCGCGGTCGCGGCGACGGAGCTGGCCATGATGGCCGGCGCCGACCGGGTCGAGGGGTGCCTGTTCGGTCACGGCGAGCGCACCGGCAATGTCTGCCTGGTGACGCTGGGGATGAACCTCTTCAGCCAGGGCATCGACCCGATGATCGACTTCAGCGACATCGACGAGATCCGCCGCACCGTGGAGTACTGCACCCAGCTGCCGGTGCATCCGCGCCACCCCTACGCGGGGGACCTGGTCTACACGGCCTTCTCCGGCTCCCACCAGGACGCCATCAAGAAGGGCCTCGAGGCGCTGGAGAAGGAGGCCACTGAGGCTGGTCACCCGGTCGACGAGCACCGCTGGGAGGCGCCGTACCTGCCCATCGACCCCAAGGACGTGGGCCGCACCTACGAAGCGGTGATCCGCGTCAACAGCCAGTCGGGCAAGGGCGGCGTGGCCTACATCATGAAGGCCGAGCACAAGCTCGAGCTGCCGCGCCGCCTGCAGATCGAGTTCAGCCGCGCAGTGCAGCGCGCCACCGACGACGAGGGCGGCGAGATGTCGCCGGAGGCGATCTGGGATGCGTTCCGCGCGGAGTACCTCGAGCGCGAGTCGCCGCTGAAGCTCAACTCGGTGCACACCTCCGCGGCGGCGGGGGAGAAGGACGCCCTGACTGTCAACGTCTACGTCGACGGCGAGCTGCGCACGATCAACGGCACCGGCAACGGACCGATCGAGGCGTTCGTCAATGCGCTGAACGACCTCGTCGCCGAGGAGCAGGAGAAGGGCAACCCGGCGTACGACGAGCGCGGCGATGTCCGCGTCCTCGACTACGCCGAACACGCGCTGTCCTCAGGTGGGGACGCGATCGCCGCTGCCTACGTGGAGTGCGCCGTGCACGGCCAGATCCTGTGGGGCGTCGGCCTGGACGCCAACATCGTCACGGCATCCCTGAAGGCGGTCATCTCCGCGATCAACCGCGCCTGAGTCGGAGACCGGCCGCCTTCGTCAGGGCATGCCTGTGGCCCGGGCAGGCTCGGCTGGGCTGCCGGGTGTCCGGGTACGGCGGTGAAGCGGTCGGGCGTTGCGGGCGTTGCGGGCGTTGCGGGCGTTGCCGGCGTTGCCGGCGTTGCGGGGGCGGCGGGGTTGCCGCGGGGTCAGCTGCGCAGCGGGTGCGTGCCGTCGCGGGGCCGGACCAGGTAGCGGCGGCCCTCCGCATCGGACCACTCGTACGCGCCGTCCGGGCGGCGGCGGTAGCTCCACCGGGTGAAGGTCTTGCAGCGGTGGTGCCGGCGGCAGAGCGGGGCCAGGTTGTCCGGGCGGGTCTGCCCGGGCGGTCCGCCATCGCTGGGTGGGACGTAGGGATCGATGTGGTCGAGGTCGGTGGCCCGGGCAGGAGTGCCGCACCACGGGAAGACGCAGTGGCCGTCGCGCAGGATGACCAGTTCGCGCATCCACCTGGGTGGGTCGTGGGCGTCGACGGCGTCGGTGCGGGCCAGGTCGAGGACCGGCCGGACGGTGGCGTTGGTCTCGCGCAGCCACTCGGTGAGGGTCTCGCCGATCAGCGGCCCGTACTTCTCCGCCCACGCCACCACGGGGCCGGCGTCGACCTCCTCGACCCAGTCGTTGGGGGTGGCGCCGTGGCCGGCCCAGGCCCAGGTCGCCAGCTCCGCAAGCGAGGCGTGCAGGTAGAGCACGGTGGAGGCGGCCTTGCGCGCCGGCACCCGTGAGGAGGACCCGGGCAGGCGGTTGGCGGGTTGCCGGTCACAGTCCTCGAGGTCGAGCTCGCCGCACAGGAGCTGGTCGGCGATCAGCCCGAGCGCCTTGGAGCGGCGCACGTCGAGGCTGCTGTGGTCGCCGAGGGTGGCGAGCTCGGCTGCCTTGGCGGCGACCAGGGCTTCGAACTTGATCGCGTCGGTGGTCGACAGCCGGCCGACCAGGTCGGCCACCGCCGCAGAATCCGCCAGCCGTCCGGAGCCCCGCCGGGCGGGATCAGGCAGGTGGACGTCGAGCCTGCGGGTGTCCTTGGCCTGAGCCTCGGCCTCGCGGGTGGTGTCGGGGCACCACGTGGCGATGGCGTAGGCGACCTGTCGGGCGATCACGCTCCAGGCGCACCGCCCGGCCAGGTGGCCGGTCTGGTCGTCCAGCCACCGGGCGCCCTCGAGGGGCAGGGCCGCGCAGCCCCGGGCGATCTTGGCGCCCAGCCAGGCCGGGACCTCCAGGTCCTGGATCCGGGACCAGAGGGCGGGGTGGCGGTGGGCGAGGTTGAGAGCGTCGGCGACCAGCTGCATCGCACTCCCCGTGGAGACGCCCAACCGGGTGGCCAGCTGCTCGACGGCGAACTCGGCCACCGCCGGGGTGCCTTCCCCACCGAGCCGGTCCAGGCCGTCCTCGCACTCGCGGAAGACCTCCCCCAGCCGCAGCTGCGGGTCCCAGGACGCGCAGTCCCCGGCCCGACCGGGGTGGCCGTGGGCCCAGGCCAAGGCCGCGGCCAGCTTCCGCGCGGCCCCTCGACGCTCTTCGACCGCGGCGTCCACCACGGCGTCCAGCAGCGCGCCCGCGCCGCGCGCACCGGCGCCGGGAGGCCTGGCGGGGGTGGACTGCTGTGTGATGGTCACGGAAACAGCATGCCACCGGCCACCGACAAATTCGCTCACCAGTTCGAAGCCTGTGGACAACCGGCGAGCGCGTGGCCGTGACCCGGTCGGTGGCCCTCACCGGTCGCGCCGCAGCACCATCCGCTCCACGACGTACGGCGACCCCTCGCGCAGCGGCTCGGTCTCCCCGGTGGCGCGGAAGCCGAACCGTTCGTAGGCACGCCGTGCCACGTCGTTGCCGCGGGTGACGTCGAGGTGCACCGGCAGTCCGAGCTCCTCGGCGCGCCGCACCAGCGCCTCGAGGATGCGCGTGTTCGCGCCACGGCGCCGGAACGCCGGATCGACCCAGATCGCCACCACTGCGAACCATCCCGGCGGGTGCACGACGCCGGCGCCGATGCCGATCGCCTGCTCCCCGACGAAGGCCAGCAGTGACGACCCGGCCGCCAGCCGGTCTGCCCACACCTGCACGCCCCAGGCCTGCTCGCGCTCGAGTGTCGAGGCGAACGCGGTGGGGGCGTCGGCCAGCGCGCGCAGCCGCAGCTCGCGCCACAGGGCGGCGTCGGCCGGTCCCGCGGTGCGGACCACGACGTCCTCGGAGTCGGTGCCGGCCATCATCACGCCAACGGCAGCAGCACGGTGACCGTGGTGCCCTCGCCCTCGCGGGAGGCCACACTGACCTCGCCGTCGTGGCTCTCCACGATCGCCTGGACGATGGGCAGCCCGAGCCCGGTGCCCTGGATGGCGCGGTGCTGTGCCGCACGGGAGCGGAAGAACTTGTCGAAGACCGCGCCGATCTCGTCCTCGGGGATCCCGATGCCGGTGTCGATGACCGACAGCCGGGCCTGGCCGTCCTGGCAGCCCACCTCCACCCGCACGCGCCCACCGGGCTCGGTGAACTTCAGCGCGTTGCCGACCAGGTTGCCGATGACGCGCTCGAGGTCGCTGCCGTTGGCGTGGACGGCCACCGGTTCGCGTGGAAGGGCCGCCTCCACCGCGATGCCGAGGCTCGTCCCGGACTCGCCGAGGTCGGTCACGGTGTGACGCGCGAGCTCGGCGAGGTCGACCACCTGCGTCTCGGCCCGCGCTGCCGTGGTCTCGTAGCTGGTGAGCAGCAGCAGGTCGTCAGCCAGGGTCAGCAGCCGGTCGCTGTTGCGGGAGATCGCCTCCACGACGCGTCGCTGATCAGGGCTCAGCTCGCCGGTGAGGCCGTCCTGCAGCATCTCGAGGTAGCCGATGATGCTGGTCATCGGGGTGCGCAGCTCGTGGCTCACCGTGGAGACGAACTCGTCCTTGGCGGCGTCGAGCAGCTGCAGCTGGCGCACCGCCTCCCGCTCCCGGTCCAGCGCCTGGATCAGCACCGACTGGCTGTGCCGCTGCTCGGTGACGTCGCGGAGCACGAAGAGGAAGCCGATCGGGTGCCCGAAGGTGTCGGTCACCGCGTGCGTGGTCATCGAGACGGTGCCGAGCTCGCGGGTGCCCGAGCGGAGCGTCCAGTCGCGGGTCTCGGGCATGCCGTGCAGGCGCACCGGGTCCACCAGCGTGTCGAACCCGGGCGGCCGGGTGCCCTCGCCGGCGTGGTGGGCGAGCTGCACCGGGTCGAGGAAGTCGGTGATCCGGTAACGCGAGGCGGTGGCGGCGTCGATGCGCAGCAGCTCCTCGGCGCCGGTGTTGAACAGCGTGATCGCACCGAAGAGGTCCGTGCCGATGAAGCCGGTGGTGGTCGCGGACCGGAGCAGGTGGTTGACCAGGCCGGCCGACTCCCGCTCCGCGGTCACGTCGGTGCCGGTGATCACGAAGTGGGCGGGCAGGCCCTGGGAGTCCTTCGCGATCGCGCTGGACAGCTCGACCCGGCGACGGCCGCCGGCGGCGGTCACCACGTCGATCTCCAGCTCGCGCGGCATGGTGACCTCGTCGGCGGAGGCGAAGAGCTTCATCGCCTGCTCCCGCAGCTCGGGTGGCAGCAGGGTGTCCCATACCTTGCGCCCGACGAGCTGCTGGCGGGTGAAGCCGGTGGTGCTCAGCACCGCGGGATTGGCCAGGATCACCGTGCCGTCGAGCTCGGTGACCACGATCAGGCTGCCCGCGATGTCGACGACCGCCTCGCTGAACTCCTTCTCCTCGCGCAACCGCTCGCGGGCCTCGTAGGCCTCGGTCAGGTCGATGAGGTGGGCGGACAGCAGTCGTTCGCGCTCGCCGGCGGCGTTGGCCGACAGCGACATCAGCAGCCGGGCCCGGGGGTGCTCGCGCACGGTGACCGGCCCGGTCCAGCCGTCGACCGAGCCGGCGAGCACCCGCTGGGCCGTCTGCAGGAACGGCGGGTCGGAGTCGAGCAGGCTGTCGAGCGCGGCGCCCACCAGCCCGCTGCCGGTGGTGGCGCCCAGGGTGGCCAGCGCAGCCTCGTTGGCATCCACCACCACGATCCCGCGCCGCTCCTCCCGCAGCAGCAGCATCGGCACCAGCGAGCCCACGAACGTGTTGCGGAAGGTCGCCTCGCTCGCCGCGACGCGGCGCAGGGTACGACGACGCTCGGCCTCGGCGACCGCCAGCGGCAGCCCCGTCATCACCACGGTCAGCAGGTAGAGGTCGGTGACCAGGTAGCGCTGCCACGGCGGATCGCCTTGCGTGGCCGCGATGAACGGTCCCCAGCCCAACCGGGTGCAGACGGCCACGAGCAGCGCGAAGGCGACCTGCTCGAAGGCCACCACCCGTGGACCGAACTGGAAGCCCGCCCAGATCACGAACGGCACGGGTGCGAAGGCCACCAGCAGGAAGGTGTGCGGACCGAACACCAGCACGGACACGGCCAGGAAGGCGGCTGCCTGGAGCAGCAGCTGCAGGATGGTGACCGCGCCGAAGTGGCGGGCCGACCCGCTCGGCACCAGCACGAGTGGCGCGGCGACCAGCATGACCGCGGCGGTGCCCATGGAGGAGAGCACCGCCGTCGGCCCGAAGGGCTGGCCCGCCAGCTGCTGTGCGAGCGCCCCTGTGCCCAGGCCGGAGACCACGCCGGCCGCGAGGACCGCGCCGAAGAGGTGCCAGACGTCGCGCAGCCGGTCCAGCGTCGCGACCCTGCCCACGAAGCGGAGCCACCCGGCGGCGGCCAGGACGCTGGCGACCTGGGGCGCCGCCATCGCGACGGAGACGACCGGGTCGGTGCCGACCGAGAGGTGCGCCCCGGCGGAGGCGACGTAGAGGGCACCGGCCAGCCAGCCCCACGCGGAGGGCGGCGCCACCAGCAGCGCGAGGAGGCCGAGACCCGCTCCGGGCCACCCCGGAGTCACCGGGACGGACGCCGGCATGGCCGCGGAGGCGGCGACGTCGGCCCCGGCTGCGCCCAGCACGAAGAGGGCCGACCACCACGGTCGACCTGCCCGCGGGACTGCAGCGGTCACTCGACGGCCTCCCTCCAAGGCTCGC
>DATDNR010000114.1:0-3421 GCA_036518175.1 Marmoricola sp. | reverse complement strand
GCATGGCGCTCAACGTGGCGATGCCGGTCTACATCGTCGACATGCTCGGGTTGCCCGGCTGGGTGTCGGGCGGGGTGTTCGTGATCAACACGGTGCTGATCGGGGTCGGCCAGGGCCTCGTGGTGCAGGCGATGACCGGGCACGTCCGCTCGGGCATCGTCGCACTCTCCGCGGCCTTCTCCGCGGTCTCGTTCCTGATGCTCCTCGGGGCCGGGGGGCTGGTCGAGGCGCTGGCGGTCGGGGCGGTGCTGCTCGCGGCGGTGGTCTACACGCTGGGCGAGATGACCGGTGGTCCGGTGCTGTCGACGCTCGCGGCCGAGTCCGCCCCGGTGCACCTGCGCGGACGCTTCCTGGCGACCTACCAGTTCTCCTGGAACGCCTCCTCGACCGTGGCGCCGCTGCTGTTCGCGTGGCTGCTCGACCGTGGCGCCGCCCCGGCATGGCTGGCGCTGGCCGGCATCGCCGCCCTGGGCGCCGGCTGCTGCCTGCCGATGCACTGGTTGCTGCCGCTGGCCTCGCGCCCGGTCACCAACGCGGCCGTCCAGCCGGTCGACGAGGCGGCCGCCTGAGCCGTCCGCTTGAGCCTTCCGCCTGGGCCGTCCGTCTGAGCCGTCCACCTGGGCCGTCCGCCGGACCGCGCACGCCCCGTTGACGTCGCCGTGCCACTCGCTAGGGTGGGGCTGCTTGAACGATCCAACCGGAAGGCGGCAGCATGCGAGTCGGAGTGCTCACCGGGGGCGGTGACTGTCCGGGACTCAACGCGGTGATCCGGGCCGTGGTCCGCCGAGGGGCGCAGGAGTTCGGCTACGAGTTCGTCGGCTTCCGCGACGGCTGGCGCGGACCGCTGGAGGGCATCACCTGCCCGCTGGGCGTCCAGGAGGTGCGCGGCATCCTGCCGCGCGGAGGGACCATCCTCGGCTCCTCGCGCACCAACCCGTTCAAGGTCGACGGTGGTGTCGAGCAGATCAAGGGCAACCTCGGCGACCTGGGAGTCGACGCGCTGATCGCGATCGGCGGCGAGGACACCCTGGGCGTGGCGACCAGGCTGCACGAGCTCGGTGTCAACGTCGTCGGCGTGCCCAAGACGATCGACAACGACCTGTCCGCCACCGACTTCACCTTCGGCTTCGACACGGCCGTGAACATCGCGATGGAGGCCATCGACCGGCTGCACACCACGGCCGAGTCGCACCATCGGGTGCTCGTCGTGGAGGTGATGGGCCGGCACGCCGGCTGGATCGCCCTGCACGCGGGCATCGCCGGCGGTGCCAACGTGGTGCTCATCCCCGAGCAGCCGTTCGACATCGACAAGGTCTGCCAGCACGTGGAGAACCGCTTCAAGAAGCAGTACGCCCCGATCATCGTCGTCTCGGAGGGCGCGGTCCCGGCCGACGGCACCGGGATGACCCTGCTCACCGGCGACCAGGACGAGTTCGGCCACGTGCGCCTGGGCGGCATCGGCGACCGGCTGGCCCGGGAGATCGAACACCGCACCGGCAAGGAGTCGCGCGCGGTGGTGCTCGGCCACGTGCAGCGCGGTGGCACCCCGACCGCCTTCGACCGCTGGCTGGCGACCCGGTTCGGGCTGCACGCGATCGCGGCCGTCAGGGACGGCGACTACGGCACGATGATGGCGCTGCGCGGCACCGACATCACACGGGTGCCGCTGAGCGCCGGCACCGGCGAGCTCAAGGTGGTCGACCCGGAGGAGTACGCCGAGGCGGCGATCTTCTTCGGCAACTGACCGCTGCCGCCGGGGGAGTCGGCCGCTCGCGACTGCCGGTCAGGCCAGGTCGACCACCAGCGCCCGGTGGTCGGACAGGGGCAGCTCCGCGACGTACGACGACGCGGCCCGCACCGGCCCGTCGGCCAGCACGTGGTCGATCTGCTCGCGTGGCCGGTCGGCCGGGAACGTCGAGCCGGCCGCGAGCGGTCGCATGCCGGTGATCCGGTGTGCCGGCTCGGGACCCATGTTGAGGTCGCCGGCCAGCAGCAGCGGCCGCGTGTGCGTCTCGAGCGCGCGGACGAGGCCGCGCAGCTGTCGGCCGTTCCAGAACCGCAGGAAGGACAGGTGCGTGCAGACCACCGTCAGCGGTCCGTGCGGCGCCGCGATGTCGGCCGCGACCGCGACCCGGGGCTCGTCGCGCACCCAGACCGGTCGCAGGCTGCCGTGGAAGCGCATCGGCACCTTCACCGGCACGGCCGGCAACCGGATCACCTGCCACGACGACACCGGGTGGCGGCTCAGCAGCGCGATGCCGTAGGCGGCCGAGTCGGGCTGCTCGTCGCCGGTGGCGGCCATCCAGGTGGCGCCGGGGGACCCCGACAGCGCGGCGACGAAGCGGTGCTCGACAGCACCCATCGCGTCCGCGGCGATCGCGGTGAGGTCGGCGTACTCCGAGCGCGGCTGGTTGCGGTCGACCTCCTGCAGCGCGAGCACGTCGGCGTCGAGGGACTTCACCGCGGTGGCGAGCCGGCTGACGTCGACGCGGTCGTCGGCGGGAGACCGGCCGTTGAGGATGTTGAAGGTCGCAAGGCGCATCGGACACAGCGGTTCCCCGGTGCACGCGCGGGCATTCCCTCGGGCATTGCCTTGCGCCGGGGCGGGTACCCCGCCGGCCATGGTCCACGAGGAGCAGGGCAACCTGCGCGAGGCGCTCAAGCGCGTCGCCGTCGCACTGAAGGAGACCGGCATCCCGTTCGCGCTGGCCGGCGGCTACGCCGTCTGGGCCCGCGGGGGGCCGGAGTCCGAGCACGACGTGGACTTCCTGGTCGCGGAGTCCGACGCCGGCAAGGCCGCCCAGCTGCTGCGCGAGCAGGGCTTCGACGTCGAGCAGCCTCCCGAGGACTGGCTCTTCAAGGTCTTCACCGACGGCGCGATGGTCGACGTGCTCTTCCGCGCGGCGGGCTCCCCGGTGCAGGAGCCCGTGCTGCGTGACGCCAGCGAGGTGGAGGTGCTCTCGGTGCGGATGCCGGTGCTGGCCGCCACCGACCTGATGGTGCAGAAGCTCTCGGTGCTCAGCGAGCGCTACTGCGACCTCGGCCAGGTGCTGCCGGCCTGTCGGGCGTTGCGCGAGCAGGTCGACTGGGAACGGGTGCGGGAGCAGACCCGGGACAACCCGTTCGCCGAGGCGGTGCTGATGCTGCTGGACCGGCTGGAGATCGTCCCTGCGGGGTAGGCCGGCGCCGGTTGCCGGCGTACCCGGTCGCGCGGATTGCGCCTGGGCGGGATCGGTGCGGTGGGGGCGGGTGGTGTGGTCGTGCGGATCACGCCTGTGCGGGATCGGTGCGCCGGGCCGGCGTACGCGGTCGCGCGGATTGCGCCTGTGCGGGACCGGTGCGGCCCAGCGCCCGAGCGAGGCGGTCGCCGATGACACCCGGCGTCAGGGGACCAGCACGACCTTGCCGGTGGTGTGGCCGC
>DATDNR010000113.1:0-9109 GCA_036518175.1 Marmoricola sp. | reverse complement strand
CGCATCATGCGTTCGTCGTCGTCGGACATCTCTTCTCCTGGCGTACGGCGGGCGTGCAGGGGTTCCCTCCCCAGCGGGCATCGTTCCCCGGTAACCCGGAGTTACACCTGCGGGTGACGGTGCTGGTCCAGACCTGTGACTCAGAGCGCCTTCACGGCGCTGAGCAGCTTGCCGAGGGTGTCCTTCGCGTCGCCGAACAGCAGCGTGGTCTTCGGGTCGAAGAGCAGCTCGTTCTCGATGCCGGCGAAGCCGGGCCGCATGGAGCGCTTCATGAACACGATCTGCTTGGCCTGGTCGGCGTTGAGGATCGGCATGCCGTAGATCGGCGCGCCCGGGGTGGTCTTCGCGGCTGGGTTGACCACGTCGTTGGCGCCGACGACGAGCACGACGTCGGTGTGCTTGAACTCGCCGTTGATGTGGTCCATCTCGACCAGCTGCTCGTAGGGCACCTGCGCCTCGGCGAGCAGCACGTTCATGTGACCGGGCATCCGGCCGGCGACCGGGTGGATGGCGTAGTCGACCTTGGTGCCGCGGTCGCTGAGCACGTCGACCAGCTCGCGCAGGGTGTGCTGGGCCTGGGCGACCGCGAGGCCGTAGCCGGGCACGATGATGACCCGGTCGGCGTAGCCGAGCAGGATGGCGACGTCCTCGGGTCCGGCCGACTTCACCGGACGGTCCGAGACCGTGCCGCCGCCCAGCGTGGAGCCGCCCTTGAGCGCGCCGAAGAGGATGTTGGTCACCGACCGGCCCATCGCCCTGGCCATGAGCAGGGTCAGGAAGGTGCCCGAGGCGCCGACCAGCGTGCCGGCGACGAGCAGCAGGGTGTTCTGCAGCACGTAGCCGCCGGCGGCCACGGTCAGGCCGGTGAAGGCGTTGAGGAGCGAGATCACGATCGGCACGTCCGCGCCGCCGACAGGCAGCACCAGCAGGATGCCGCCGAGCAGGCCGAGGACCGCCAGCACGATCGCGATCGGCATCGCGGTGCCGGTCACGGTCAGCACGCCCAGCACCAGCACGGCGACCAGCGTGGCGCCGAAGAGGACCGGCAGCCCGGGGAAGACCACCGGGCGCGAGGTCATCAGCTCCTGCAGCTTGGCGAAGGTGATCGCCGAGCCGGCGAAGGAGACCGCACCGACGGCGATGGTGAACGCGGTCGCG
This sequence comes from Marmoricola sp., assembly GCA_036518175.1. Taxonomy (GTDB): domain Bacteria; phylum Actinomycetota; class Actinomycetes; order Propionibacteriales; family Nocardioidaceae; genus Marmoricola. Next base: position 7,951 of record DATDNR010000113.1, on the reverse strand, counting down.
GCCAGCACGAACCAGCCGATCGAGCCGGGCTCGGCCATCCGCTCGTGCAGCTCCAGCAGCGCCACCAGCGCCGCAGCGCCACCACCGACGCCGTTGAACAGCGCCACCATCTGTGGCATCTGGGTCATCTGCACCCGGCGGGCACCCACCACCCCACCGGCCGCGCCGATGAGGATGCCGAGCACGATCAGCCAGACGTGGTGCAGGTGCAGGTAGAGGAAGGGCAGGATGATCGCCACCACTGCCGCCACCGCGCCGATGAGGTTGCCGGTGCGCGCGGTCCGCGGCCCCGACAACCCCTTCAGGGCCAGGATGAAGCAGACCGAGCAGGCCAGGTAGACCAGCTGCACCCAGGTCGGAGTCACGCGCCGGCCCCCTTGTCGGCCGCCTTGTCCAGCGGCTTCGGTGCCTTCCTGCGGCTGAACATCTGCAGCATCCGGTCGGTGACCACGAAGCCGCCGACCATGTTGACCGCGGCCAGCACGATCGCGACGAAGCCGACCACCAGGACCGCGGTGTTGTCGCTGGAGCCGGTGACCAGGATCGCGCCCAGCAGGATGATCCCGTGGATCGCGTTGGCCCCCGACATCAGCGGGGTGTGCAGGGTCGAGGAGACCTTGGAGATCACCTCGATGCCGACGAAGACGCTGAGGATGAAGATCGTCAGCCAGACCACGGGTTCGCTCATCGGGGTGCCTCCTCGGTGTTGCCCTCGATCGCCTCGCGGGTGGGCTGGTGCCAGATCCGGCCCGCATGGGTGACGCAGCAGCCGGCCACGATCTCGTCCTCGAAGTCCGGGGCGAACCCGGCAGCAGCGTCCTCGGACTCCGGACGGGTCATCAGGGTGACCAGGTTGACGATGTTCTGCGCATACAGCCGCGAGGCCGGTCCGGGCATCGAGGAGGGCACGTTCTGCCCGCCCCACACCTGGGCATGCCCGATCCGCACCACCTTGCCGGGCTCGGCACCCTCGACGTTGCCCCCGGACTCCGCGGCCAGGTCGACCACCACCGACCCGGGTCGCATCTGCTCGACCATCTCCCCGGTGACCAGCAGCGGCGCCCGCCGGCCGGGCACCGCAGCGGTGGTGATCAGCGCATCCGCGGCAGCGACGTACGGCGACAACAGCTCCCGCTGCCGCGCCGCCCGGTCCTCGGTCATCTCCCGCGCATAGCCGCCGGCACCCTCCAGCGTCTCCAGCTCCAGCTCGATCGCCTGCGCGCCCATCGACCGGATCTCCTCCGCCGCGGCCGCGCGCACGTCATAGGCCTTTACCACCGCACCCAGCCGCTTGCAGGTCGCGATCGCCTGCAGCCCGGCCACACCCGCGCCGAGCACCACCACCTCCGCCGGCGGCACCGTGCCGGCCGCGGTCATGTTCAACGGGAAGAACCGACGCAGCAGCCCGGCAGCCACGATCGCGCAGCGATAGCCCGCCACCAGCGCCTGGGAGGACAGCGCGTCCATCGACTGGGCCCGCGAGATCCGCGGCACCAGCTCCATCGCGAACGAGGTCACTCCCGCATCGCGCAGCTCCACCACCAGCTCAGCCGCCGAGGTCACCGGCAGGAACGACACCGTCGCGGCCCCCTGCCGCAACCGGCGCACCCGTTCAGCCGCCAGCGGCTGCACCGAGACGACCAGCTCGGCCTCCTCCACCGCCTCCTCGGCCACCCGCGCGCCGGCCTCGACATAGGAGGCGTCGTCGAACTCGGCCGACATGCCGGCACCGGGCTCCACCAGCACCTCACAACCCAGCCCGGTCAGCTTGCCGACCAGGTCGGGCACCATCGCAACACGGGCCTCACCCTCGCGGGTCTCCTTCGCCACAGCGATCCTCACCCGAGGCAACCTAGTGCAGCCCGGACGGCGGCTTCGCGATTTGAGACGCTCCTCACCGCTGTCACGGGATTCGATCGATCAAGTCACGCGGCGGAGGGTCAGGACACGGTCGTCCCGAACAGCACACCGATGCCGTAGGTGATCGCCATCGCCAGCAGGCCCCCGCCCACGTTGCGCAGCACCGCCCGCGGCCGGTGCGCCTGGCCGAGCGCGGCGGAGACGTAGCCGGTGACGGCCAGCGCGATCACCACCGCCCCCACCGTGGCCCAGATCCGGAACGCCGAGGGCACCAGGGTGATGGTCAGCAGGGGCAGCAGCGCGCCGACGGTGAACGCGATCATCGAGGCCCAGGCGGCGTGCCAGGGGTTGGTGAGGTCATCGGGGTCGATGCCGAGCTCGACCTCGGCGTGCGCCGCGAGGGCGTCGTGCGCGGTCAGCTCCTCGGCCACCCGCTGGGCCAGGTCCGCGCTGAGCCCCTTCTGCCGGTAGAGGCCGGCGAGCTCGGCCAGCTCGGCGTCGGGGTCCTCGCGCAGCTCGCGCCGCTCCTTGTGCAGCAGCGCCTGCTCGGTGTCGCGCTGGGTGCTGACCGAGACGTACTCCCCGGCAGCCATGCTCAGGGCGCCCGCGACCAGTCCGGCGATCCCGGCGATCAGGATCGCGTGCGAGTTCGACGTGGCACCGGCGACACCCATGACGAGGCCGGCCACGGAGACGATGCCGTCGTTGGCCCCGAGCACGCCGGCCCGCAACCAGTTCAGTCGACGGCCGACGGACTCCTCGTGCGGCTCGTCGGCGTGCTGCCCGAGCGCCCGCTCGTCGGAGGTCTGCGAGGCCATTGCTCCATCGTTCCGCGCGGCGGCAGTCCCTGCAACGAAGGTCAGCCTGCCCTGCGTGGTCGACGGCGCGCCGTCGACGGGCCCAAGGGCCCTGTCCGCCGCCGGTCCGGCGACCTACCCTCGCGTCATGACGGAGAGCGAGATCCGGGAGCTCAGCGAGCTGGACTGCTGGGAGGTCCTCCGTCGCAACGAGCTGGGGCGGCTGGCCTACCACCTGCTCGACGAGGTCGACATCGTCCCCGTCAACTACACCGTCGACCGGGACGAGCTGCTCTTCCGCACCGCTGAGGGGTCCAAGCTGCTCGGCGTCGTGATGAACGACAACGTCGCCTTCGAGGTCGAGGAGGTCGGCGCGGAGGTCGCCCGCACGGTGGTCGTGCGCGGCCGGGCCCGCCAACTCGACGAGCACGAGGCGCACCGGGTGGAGCAGCTGCCGTTGCACAACTGGGTGCAGGGCGTGCGCTACGACGTCGTGGCGATCGCTCCGGGGTCGCTCACCGGACGGGAGTTCCCACTGGTGCGGCCGTGGACGCACCTGCGGGTCTGAGGCCGAGCAGGCCGGCGGCCAGGCAGGCGAGGGCCACGGCGGCGGTGAACCACGGGAAGACCGCGGACAGCCCCCAGGTGGTGGCCGCCCAGCCGGCGAGCAGGGTCGGCACCGCCATCGCACCGTAGGCCAGCACGTAGAAGGCCGACATCACCTCGCCGCGCTGGGCCGCGGGCACGACGCTGCCGAGATGGCGCAGCGACCCCCCGAAGGCCAGGCCGAAGGCGAGCCCGAGCAGCACCGCGACGGCGACCACGGCCGCCGCGTGCCGGCTGGCCAGCGCGATCAGGCCGAGCAGCAGCGCCAGGGCGGTGCCGAAGTCGCCGACGACGGCCGCGCGGCGGGCCAGCAGCCGACCCCCGGCCGCCTGGCTGGCCGCCGAGGCCGTGGCCATCGCCGCGACGACCACGCCACCGAAGACCACCCCGTGCAGCCCGGTCCGCTGCCCCGCGAACGACGGGAACAGCGAGAGGTAGACCCCCAGCACCGACCACGAGGCCATCACCCCGAGCACCGCGAAGCGGAAGTCGGCACGGATGGCGGCCGGGACCCGCGGGCGGGCCAGCCGGATCCGGCCGCGGACGCGGGCCCGGTGGGTCTCCTCCATCGTGACGAGCCCGAGGAGCAGCGCCAGGACGACGAGGGCGACCACGGCGTAGGGCGTCACCAACGGGTCGGGCCCGAACTGCGCGAGCAGTGCCGCACCGAGGATCGCGACCGCCATGCCGAGGTTGAAGACGATCCCGGTGAGGTGACCCGAACGCGCCCCGTGGCACGGGCGGAGGTCGAGCAGCGCGGCGCTCCCGCTGACCACCGCGGTGCCGACCGCGGCGCCGTGCAGGGCGCGGGCGACGACCAGGGCGACCACGCCGTGGGCGGTCATGAACACGACGAGGCCGGCGACCATCGCCGCGGCGGCGCCGATCAGCAGCGGCTTGCGGCCGAGCCGGTCCGAGACCGGCCCCGCCAGCAGGACACCGGCGAGGGCGGCGACGGCGTACGCGGCGAAGACGACGGTCGTGGTGATCGGCGCCAGGTGCCAGCGGGTCTGGTAGAGGCCGTAGAGCGGAGCGGGCACCCCGGAGACGCCCAGGGAGACCGCCATCAGCAGGATCAGCAGCGGGTACGACGGGACGACGCGGGTGCGCGTGCTCATGGCGGCTCCTGTGCTAGGTTCGATATGCATCAAACAGGTGGAGACGCTAGACCCTGAGTTCGATGTTCATCAAACCGTTTGGTCGTGATCTGCGTCTCACAGGCCCAGGAGGAGCACGTGGAGACCGCAGCCGCAGTCGGTTCGCTGCAGGAGGTCCTCGCAGCGCTGTCGGACCCGGTCCGGCTGGAGATGGTGCGGCGGCTGGCGTCCGCCGACGAACCGGTCGCCTGCTCGAGGCTCTACGAGGGCGTCAGCAAGTCGACGGCGAGCCACCACTTCAAGATCCTGCGCGAGGCGGGCGTGACCGAGCGGACGGTCGTGGGGGGCCAGACCTGCCAGCGGCTCCGGGTGGCCGACGTCGAGGGCACCTACCCGGGCGTGCTGTCGTCGATCGTGGCCGCTGCCGGGGACTGATCGCCCACCACCTCCTCGACCCAGGCGGGCACCAGGGCCGTCGCCGGACCGTGCCGGGTCTCGTCGAACAGTGCCGCGCCGTCGCTGGGCTCGAGGTTCAGCTCGACGGTCCGGGCACCGGCCGCCCGGGCGACCATCGCGAAGCCGGCAGCCGGATAGACGACGCCGGAGGTGCCGATCGAGACGAAGAGGTCGGCATGCTCCAGCGCCTTCTCGATCCGGGCCAGGCCGTGCGGCACCTCACCGAACCACACCACGTCGGGCCGCAGCTCGCGGGCCCCGCAGGCCGGGCAGGGAGGCTGGTCGGCCAGCGGACCGGTCCAGTGAGAGCGCTCCTCGCACTGCAGGCAGTACGCCGAACGCAGCCGGCCGTGCATCGGCAGCACCCGCCGCGATCCGGCTCGCTGGTGCAGGTCGTCGATGTTCTGGGTGATCAGGAGGAAGTCGTCCCCCAGGTGCTCCTCGAGGCGGGCCAGCGCCCGGTGGGCGGCGTTGGGCTCGACGGAGGCCAGCGCTGCCCGACGCGCGTCGTAGAACCGCTGCACCAGGCCTGGATCGGCCGCGAACGCCTCCGGTGTGGCGACGTCCTCCGGCCGGTGCCCCTCCCAGAGCCCGTCGGCGTCGCGGAACGTGGGCAGCCCGGACTCCGCGGAGATCCCGGCCCCGGTGAGGACGACGACGCGCACGCGGCCCATGATCGCGCGCTCGCTCAGTAGTACCAGGGGAACGCCGACCAGTCCGGCTCCCGCTTCTCCAGGAACTGGTCGCGACCCTCTTGCGCCTCGTCGGTCATGTAGGCCAGCCGGGTGGTCTCGCCGGCGAACAGCTGCTGGCCGACCAGCCCGTCGTCGATGAGGTTGAAGGAGTACTTGAGCATCCGCTGTGCCGTGGGGCTCTTGCCGTTGATGATCCGGCCCCACTCCAGACCGACCTTCTCCAGCTCCGCGTGCGGCACCGCGCGGTTGACCGTGCCCATCTGCACGCCCTCCTCGGCGGAGTACTCCTGGGCCAGGAAGAAGATCTCCCGGGCACGCTTCTGCCCGACCTGGCGCGCCAGGTACGCCGACCCGAAGCCGCCGTCGAACGACCCCACGTCGGCGTCGGTCTGCTTGAAACGGGCGTGCTCGCGCGAGGCGAGGGTCAGGTCACAGACGACGTGCAGGCTGTGCCCACCGCCGGCCGCCCAGCCGGGGACGAGGCAGATGACCACCTTCGGCATGAACCGGATCAGCCGCTGGCACTCGAGGATGTGCAGCCGGCCCAACCTTGCCTTGTCGACCGGGTTCGGCGCCTCGCCCGAGTCGGTGCCGTGCTCGGTCTCGTACTGGTAGCCCGCCCTGCCCCGGATGCGCTGGTCACCACCGGTGCAGAAGGACCACTTGGCGTGCTTCGCCGACGGCCCGTTGCCGGTGAGCAGCACGCAGCCGACGTCCGCCGAGGTCCGGGCGTGCTCGAGCACCCGGAGCAGCTCGTCGACGGTGTGCGGGCGGAAGGCGTTGAGCACCTCGGGCCGGTCGAAGGCGATGCGCACGACGCCCGACTCGGCGTGCGGCCGGCCGGCCACGGGGCGACGCCGGTGGTAGGTGATGTCGGTGAGCTCGAAGCCCTCGACGGGCGCCCACTCGCTCGGGTCGAAGATCTCGGAAACGGCGTTCTGGGTCGGCTCGCTGCTCACGAACCGACCCTATCCGCGCCCATCGACGGCGTTAGGGTCGGCCGTATGCCGATCCCTCCCTACGTCGCCCACCTGCGCACCATGGTCGGTCGCGAGCTGTTGTGGATGCCCGGCGTGACGGCAGTCGTCCTGCGTCAGGGCTCGGACGGCGCGGACGAGGTCCTGCTGGTCCGGCGCTCGGACAACGGCGCCTGGACGCCGGTGACGGGCATCGTCGACCCGGGGGAGGAGCCGCACGTCACCGCGGTCCGCGAGGTCCAGGAGGAGGCGTGCGTCGTCGCCGAGGTCGAGCGGCTCGTGTGGGTCTCGACCACGCGGGTCGTGACCTACCCCAACGGTGACCGCGCGCAGTACGTCGACCACACCTTCCGCTGCCGCTGGCTGTCGGGAGAGCCACGCCCCGGCGACGACGAGTCGACGGAAGCCGGCTGGTTCCCGCTCGACGGGCTGCCCCCCATGGCGCAGTGGCACCGCGACCGCATCACGGTCGCCGCCGACAACCCGGCAGACGTGCGCCTGGGGGCTGCCTCGGAGGCGTGAGCCGTGGCGGGGTGACATCTGTCAGGGGCAGGTGCTGACGAAGGGCCGGGGCTGCGGCGGTCGGCCCTGCCTACCGTCGAGGGAGGAGGGGCCGCCCGGTCCCGGAACCAGGAGACCCCCCGTGTTCTCGCCACGCAACCTCATCATCGCCGGGGTGGCGCTCGTCGCCATCGCGCTCGGACCCGCTGGTCACGGACTCTGGTGGCTCGTCGGCTTCCTCTGGCTGCTGCCGCGGGTCGTCCGTCGCAGCGGAGGCTGCTGTCCGGGGGGTGCAGGGCGTGCCGACGACGCGCCGCAGGAAGGCGGGATCTCGGCGCCGGACCCCACCCGGGACCAGCACGACGCCTTCCCCTCCCGGCCCTGACACGGGCCACGCTCCCGCCCCGACGGCACCGGCCGTGGGGGTCGGTGAGCGGTCGGGGAGCGGTCGGTGAGAATGAGGCCATGACGACGCTGCCGGCTGTCGAGGAGCTGCTCGAGAGGGTGCACGTGGTCGCGCTGCCGATGCGGGTCCGCTTCCGGGGCGTCGACGTGCGCGAGGCCCTGCTGCTCGAGGGCCCCTCCGGCTGGGGCGAGTTCAGTCCCTTCCTCGAGTACGCCGACGTCGAGTCGTCGCGCTGGCTCGCTGCCGCGGTCGAGAGCGCGTATGCCGTGTGGTCGGCGCCCGTGCGCGACGCCGTCCCGGTCAACGCCACCGTTCCGGCGGTCGGCCCCGACCGCGTGCCCGAGGTCCTCGCGCGCTTCGACGGCTGCACCACGGCCAAGGTCAAGGTCGCCGAGCGGGGCCAGACGCTGGACGACGACGTCGACCGGGTCGCCGCGGTCCGGTCGGCGATGGGGCCGTCGGCGCGGATCAGGGTCGACGCCAACGGCGGCTGGGACGTCGGGACGGCCACGGAGGCGCTGAGGAGGCTCACGGCATACGACCTCGAGTACGCCGA
>DATDNR010000112.1:0-2144 GCA_036518175.1 Marmoricola sp. | reverse complement strand
CGCCCCGGTGCTGCTCGACGGCCGTGAGATCGGCTTCGTGGGCAGCAGCGCGCGCCACTGGGAGCTCGGCCCGATCGCCCTCGGCCTGCTCAAGCGCAACGTGCCCCTCGACGCCCGGCTCGACGCCGACGGCATCCCGGCCGCCCAGGAGGTCGTGGTCGATCCGGAGGTCGGGCTGCACGTGCGCCCGCTGCGCTGAGCCGACCCGCGAGCCTCAGAGTCGACCCGCGGGCCGCAGATAGTGTCCCCTCCGGTTGATGACACGTTCGTGCCACTCCGGCACGAACGTGTCATCAACCGAAGGGCAAGCTCTCTGGCCAGGGGGGCGTCTCCGCACCTCGCTTGCCAGAGCAGGGGCAGTGGCAGGGGGCAGAGGTAGACAGGGGCAGGGCGCAGGGGCAGGGTGCAGGGGCACGCGCAGCGGCGTCAGCGGAAGCTGCTGTCCCGGTCCTGGCCGGTGGCGCGGACGTAGCTGCGGGCACCGGTGTAGGTGTGGCCGCGCCAGCCGAACTCCAGCGCCGACGGGCCGGCGCCGCGGGCGCGGAAGCGGTTGTGGTCGCTGCGGTTGCCCGGCCTGCCGGGCACGCCGTGGTCGGCGGGCACGGTGCCGGTGACCACGTGGTCGGTGTTGGTCGCGATCAGGGTGTTGTGGGTGAAGGTGTTGCGCCAGGCGTAGTACTGCACCAGCAGCTCGGGGGAGCCGTCGTCGAGGCGGTTGTTGCCGCGCAGCCAGTTGTGGGTGAAGACGTTGTCGTGGGAGGACCCGGTGCGCACGCCACCACAGTCGGCGGCGCCGTTGCAGTAGCCGCCGGTGGTGATGCCGGTGAACAGGCTGCCGGTGACCCGGTTGCGCACCACGCGGACGTGGTCGGCGGTGCCGCGGGGGTTCTCCGCGGCGACCTCGATGCCGATGTCGCTGTCGGCGACCCGGTTGCGGGCGATGCGGATGTGCGAGCCCCCGTCGACGTAGATGCCGTCGGCGCAGTTGCACCAGGAGCCGTCCTCCCAGTACGCCGGGTTGCCCTGCGAGCGGATCCGCTGGATGGTGTTGCGGGCGATCACGCCGTGCCGGGCGCGGTTGCGCTGGCTGTAGCGGGCCTTGCCGGTCAGGGTCGGTTCGAAGCCGATCGCGTCGATGCCGATGTTGTCGTTGTCGTGGATGTGGTTGCCGGTGATCGCCCAGCCGATGACGTTGCCGTTGACGACGACGCTCTCGCTGGCGCCCAGGTGCAGGTTGTCGACCCGGTTGCGGGCGATGACCAGTCCCCGGATCGGCCGGTGGGCGTTGTCGCCGTACGCCGCGATGCCGTGGGCGTTGATGTCGAAGCTGCCCAGCGTGTTGTTGAAGTTGCCGAGGTCGTGGACGTGGTTGCCGAGGATGCGCACGTCGCGGTCGTGGCCGTGGATGTAGACGCCGGCCGGCACGGTGTTGAGCCGGTGGGTGCGGTAGCCGGTGATCTCCAGGCCGCGCACGGTGATGCCGCGGCTGCCGGCGATCTGCACCATCCCGGTGAGCCGTCCGCGCGGTGGCGTGAGCCCGGCGCCGGACAGCACCGGGTGCTCGTGGCGGTAGGGCCGCACGGTGACGTGGTGGCGGTGCACCAGCCGGATCCGCTGGTGGTAGACGCCGCCGCGCAGCAGCACGGTGCCGCCGGCCGCGCCGAGGCGGTGCAGGGCGGCGTGCACGGTGCGCAGCGGATGGGCGGCGTCACCGGCGGCGCTGTCCGAGCCGTGCGGGCCGACCACGACCCGGGCGTGCGGTCGCGCCGACGCCGTCGCAGGAACGAGAGCGGGCACCAGCGCCACCGCCGCAGCGGCCGCGCAGCTGACCAGGCGTTGCCTCATCGTGCCTCCCCGACGTAGGAGCTTGCGGTGCGGTAGGCCTCGACGAGGTCCAGGTAGTTCGCGGCGATCGCGTCGACCGCCTCGTCGCGAGAGCCGCCGGCGACGAAGGCGCGCAGCGGCTCCCACCAGACCGTGCGGCCGACGGCGAAGCCGGTGAAGCCGGGCACCTGAGCCGCGGTGGTCAGCCAGCGGCGCACGGCGGTGGTGTCCGCGCCGCGGCCGAGCACCAGGCAGCCCGCGGCCGGGTCCAGAGCGTGCACCGCGTCGCTGATCCGCCGGGCGTCGTCGAGCGACTCGGG
>DATDNR010000111.1:0-8846 GCA_036518175.1 Marmoricola sp. | reverse complement strand
AGCGAGCTGGCCCGGGCCGCTGATGCGGCGAGACCGGGGCTCGTCGGCGTCGCGTTCACCATCTTCGGCCCCGGGGTGCAGCAGGCCACGCACGAGCTCGCCGGCGTCGAGGGTGTGGTCTCGGTGACGCGGGCCGACGAGGAGCGCGAGTGATTGCGTCGCATGGGTGGTGACAGGCGCGACCGGTGCGCCTAGCGTGTGGAAGCTCCAGCCACCGGTCCTCCGAGGTGCGGCATGAGAAGACTCCTGGCGTGCGCGCTGATCGCGCTCGCTGCCCTGGCGACGGCTCCGACGGCCGCGGGAAGCGCCACCGCGGCCGGCCCGTCGGTCACCTTCGTGGGGGCCGGTCACTCCGCGGCACCGTCCCAGAAGACCAAGTCCGTGGCCGTCCCGTCGGGAACGGCCGCCGGCGACACCCTGGTGCTGGTCTTCACCCATGCCACCTCCCAGGCGTGGGACGGACCCACGGGCGTGACCGGCTGGCGGCAGGTCGCGTCGGTGACCGGGGCCAACTCCCTGGTCTCGACCGTCTACGTCAAGCAGGCGGTCGCGGCCGACACCAGCGCGACCGTGCGCTTCGTCTCGCCGGTCTACAGCAAGGCGATGGCCACGCTGGCCAGCTACCGCGGGGCGGATCCGTCGGCGGTGACCGCCGTCGGTGCGGCGGCGAGCACCTCCTCGACCCAGCACCCGACCCCCAGCGCGACGGCGCCGTCGGGCGCGACCGTCGCTTCATACTGGGTGGACAAGTCCATCGCGACCACCAGCTGGACGGCGCCCACCTCGGTGACCACGCGGGACACCGCGCTCGGCACCGGCAGCGGCCGCTACAACTCGCTCCTGGCCGATGCCGGTCCGGTCTCCGCCGGCAGCTACGGGCCGGTGACGGCGGTCACCGACGAAGCAAGCCGGGCGGTGGCCTGGACCGTCGTGCTCCCGCCGGCGGGGGCAGGATCCACGCAGCCCATCACGAAGCTGATGGTGGTGTGGGAGGAGAACCACACCAGCGCCGTGCTCAGTCAGATGCCCTACCTGAGCTCGCTGGGACAGAAGTACGGGCAGGCGACGCAATACTCCGGGGTGACCCACCCGAGCCTGGGCAACTACCTCGTCGCCGCATCCGGACAGGGGGCGAGCACCTGCGGCCTGAGGGACCCGCTGCCCTCGGCCTGCCCGCAGTCGGGGCCGACGGTCTTCCGGCAGGCCCTCGACTCCGGTGCCACGGCCAAGACGTACGCCGAGTCGATGACCGCGAACTGCCAGAGGACGAACTCGACGAACTACGCGGCCCGTCACAACCCGTGGGTCTACTTCACCGACGACACCACGGCGTGTCAGCAGTACGACGTGCCGCTCGGCACGCTCTCCAGCGGCGCGCTCCGCAGCGACGTGGACAACGGCAACCTGCCCAACGTGTCGATGGTGGTGCCGAACCTCCTGGACGACGCCCACAACGGCACGCCCCAGGACGCCGACACCTGGCTGTCCCAGTGGCTCCCCGTGGTGATGGCCGGCCCCGACTTCACCTCCGGCAAGCTCGCCGTGGTGGTGACCTTCGACGAGGGGGTCAGCACCAACCAGGTGGTGCCGTTCGTGCTGGTGAGCCAGTCGGTCTCCCAGCGCGTCGTCTCCAGTGTCGGCGACCACTACGCGCTGTGCCGGCTCTACTCCGACGTCCTCCACGTGGCCCCGCTCACCGGCTGCGCCGCGGCCCCGTCCCTGCAGTCGGCCTTCGGGCTCTGACCTCGTACGGCGCGCACGTCTCGGATGACGGACCCGATGTGCGGATCCTGAGACGGCCTGCGTAGCCTTGGCAACAGCTCATCGAGAGGGGCAGAGGGACACGGCCCGTTGAAGCCCCGGCAACCTGCCGCGAGCCTCCGACTGCTGACCAGGCGGATTCGCGTGACACGGTGCCAAATCCGTCCCGCGGCGAAGGCCGTCGCGGGGAAGATGAGAAGGAGGCCTCCTTGAGCTCAGCAGTGACCCGGACCGGCACCGTCCTGCGCGAGGGGGCCTTCGGGAACGCGACGGCGTTGTCCTGCCGGGAGTGCGGGCACCAGGTCCCGCTCGGCCCGAACTACGCGTGTCCCGAGTGCTTCGGCCCCCTCGAGATCGCCTACGACTTCCCCGAGGTCACCCGCGAGCAGATCGCCGCCGGGCCGCGCAACATCTGGCGCTACAAGGCTCTGCTGCCCGTGCCCGACGACATCGAGACCTCGCCGAACACCGAGCCGGGCTTCACCCGGCTGCTGCCGGCGCGCAACCTCGCGGCCTCCCTGGGCATCGACAGGCTCTGGGTCAAGGACGACTCGACCAACCCGACGAACTCCTTCAAGGACCGCGTCGTCGCCTGCGCGCTCTCGGCCGCGCGCGAGTTCCACGCCAAGGTCTTCGCCTGTCCCTCGACCGGCAACCTCGCCAACGCCGTGGCCGCGGCCGGCGCCCGGGCGGGCATCAAGACGGTGGTGCTGATCCCGGCCAACCTGGAGAAGCCCAAGCAGGTCAACTCCGCCGTCTACACCGACTCGCTGGTCGCGGTCGAGGGCAACTACGACGACGTCAACCGGCTCGCCTCGGAGATCGCCGGGGAGGAGGACGGCTGGGCGTTCGTCAACGTCAACGTCCGTCCCTACTACGCCGAGGGATCGAAGACGCTCGGCTTCGAGATCGCCGAGCAGCTCGGCTGGCGGCTGCCCGACCAGATCGTCATCCCGGTCGCCTCCGGCTCCCAGCTGACCAAGGTCGACAAGGCCTTCCAGGAGCTGATCAGGCTCGGCCTGGTCGAGGACAAGCCCTACCGGGTCTTCGGCGCGCAGGCTGCCGGCTGCTCCCCGGTCTCGACCGCCTTCAAGGAGGGCCACGAGGTGGTCCGCCCGGTGAGGCCGGACACGATCGCGAAGTCGCTGGCGATCGGCAACCCGGCCGACGGCGTCTACGTGCTCGACATCTGCCGGCGTACGGGCGGCGCGGTCGAGGACGTCACCGACGAGGAGATCCGCGAGGGCATCCTGCTGCTGGCTCGCACCGAGGGGATCTTCACCGAGACCGCCGGTGGCACCACGACCGCGGTGTTGAAGAAGCTCGTCGAGTCCGGTCAGCTGGACCCGTCGCTGGAGACCGTCATCATCAACACCGGCATGGGCCTCAAGACGCTCGACGCCGTCGCCGACTCCGTGGGTGCGGCGGCGACGATCGAGCCGTCGTACGACGCCTTCACCGCCGCCGGCATCGTCTGACCCATCAGGAGGGGCAATGAGCGTTTCGGTCCGGATCCCCACGATCCTGCGCAGCTACACCGGCGGCGAGTCCGAGGTGACCGCCGACGGCGCGACCCTGCTGGAGGTGCTCGACGACCTCGAGGCGCACCACTCCGGCATCAAGGCGCGGGTGCTCGACGACGCCGGCGAGATCCGCCGGTTCGTCAACATCTACGTCGGCAACGACGACGTCCGCTTCCTCGACGGCCTCAAGACCGCCACCCCCGAGGGCGCCCAGCTGTCGATCATCCCGGCGGTCGCCGGCGGCTGATTCACCCGCCCGGCGCCGGGCAGACTGGTCGGCATGGCCCGCCAGATCGCCACCGCCGACCACGTCGAACGCGCCGAGCTGCTCGACTTCGTCCGCTCCCGCCACCGGATGACGCTGGTGACCCGTCGCCGCGACGGGTCGCTGCAGGTCTCGCCCGTGACCGGTGGGCTGGACGAGCAGGGGCGCATCGTGATCGCCAGCTACCCCCGCCGGGCGAAGTCGGCGAACCTGCGGCGCGACCCACACGCCACCGTGCTGGTGCACTCCGACGACTGGGACGGGCCCTACGTGCAGCTCGACGGCAGCGCGGAGGTGATCGACCTGCCCGACGCGGTCGAGCCGCTGGTGGACTACTTCCGCAGCATCGCCGGTGAGCACCCGGACTGGGACGAGTACCGCCAGGCCATGCGCGACCAGGGCAAGTGCCTGATCCGCATCGGCATCGACCGCTGGGGTCCGATCGCCACCGGCGGCTTCCCGCCCGAGCTCGCCTGACGCCCGAGCTCGCCTGACGCCCGAGCTCGCCTGTCTCCCGATAGTCCGAGACGTTTGGACGCGTTCCGCCGGCGTGTCGTCGGCCAAACGTCTCGGACTATCGGGAGGACGGACTATCGGGAGGACGGACTATCGGGAGGACGCGCTATCGGGGAACGCGCCGCCGCACCGCCCGTCGGCCCGGCGGCAGCTGCACCTGCCACAGCGGCTGCCCCGGCTCGGCCAGCCACAGCCGCAGCGCGAGCAGGCGCAGCAGCCGCACCGACCAGCCGATCAGCACGGCGGCCAGCGGCAGCTCGACGACCACCGCCGAGACGACCGACCAGATCCGCTCCTGGGCGGAGCCGGCGGTCATCACGTCGAACCAGGCGTCGCAGACCAGCAGCGCGCCGGTGGCGCAGACGGCGGGCACGACCAGCAGGCTGCGGCGCCAGCCGAGCACCAGCGCCAGGGTCAGCATGAGCAGGAGCAGCAGGTCGAAGCCCACCCAGGTGGCGTCCCACGAGCGCACCTGGTGCCGGTGGGGCAGGGTGATCGCGAGATAGCCGATCCACGGCGCCAGCACCACGACGCAGACCGTGAGCAGCCACAGCCGCAGCCGGCGACCGAGGCGCAGCTCCCGGCGGGTGATGCCGAGCTCCTCCAGCGGGCGACCCAGCCGGAGGATCAGGTCGCGACGCTCCGCCGGCGTCAGCCGGGCGATCTGCTCGTCGGTCAGCACGCGACCATCATGCTCCGCACGCCCCCGCGAGCGCCCTGCCGCGCCGTACCCTCAGGCGTCGATGTCCTTGTGCCACGACTCCGTGGCGTAGTCGGTGGCCCAGCCCAGCGACTTGTAGAGCCCGTCGGCGCCGGTGGGCGAGTCCGCGTCGACCTCCAGCCCGACCCGGTCGCGGCCACGCTCGGCGGCATCGCGGATCACGGTGAAGAGCAGGGTCTTGGCCACCCCACGGCCGCGGGCCCGCCGGTGCACGCCGATGTAGTCGACGTAGCTGCCCTCCTTGCCCGAGGCGCCGGCCTGCAGCACCGAGCTCACCAGCGCTCCGGCCGGCTGCTGCTCGCCGTCGATGTCGACGTAGGCAAGCCACCAGTGGTCCCAGCGGTGGCCGGGGTCCTCGCGCAGCCGCTGCACGAACTCGGGGAAGCTCTCGCGGTAGGAGTTGAAGTGGTCCTCGAAGGACTCCTCGAGCATCTGGTGCACGGTCTGCAGGTCCTCGGCGACCGGCATGTCGTTGTCGTGCGTGGCCACCCGCCGGATGGTGACGCCCTCGCGG
Organism: Marmoricola sp.; assembly: GCA_036518175.1. Classification (GTDB taxonomy): domain Bacteria; phylum Actinomycetota; class Actinomycetes; order Propionibacteriales; family Nocardioidaceae; genus Marmoricola. The sequence continues at coordinate 3,546 of DATDNR010000111.1, read as the reverse complement.
GGCCCGGGCAGCGCTCCGGGACCGGCCTCCTCGGCCAGCACCGGGCGGGTCATCTGTAGCCAGGTGCGCATCTTGCGGTAGCCGGCCGCGGTCAGCCACTGGCGCTGCTCGGTGTCGTCGGCGAACGGGCTGGCGTCGAGCTGGGTGCCCGCCAGGCCGCGGAGTACGGCGACCTCCCGGCCCTGCTCCTCCAGCCACTCGTAGAGCGAGGCCGCCACCTCGCCACGCTCGGGCACCGACCGGTCGACGTAGAGGTGCACCATCGTCCGGCCGGCTGCCCGGTCGTGCACGGTCGCCCACGCCCGCACCTGCCCGGCCGGGTCGACGGCGACCAGCTGCCGCCGGGTCCACGACGCCTGGCCGGCCAGCTCCGAGGCCACCGTCGCCTCGTCGACCTGACCGGAGCCGGTCCACGGCCGCTTGTCGGCGCTGCGCAGCTCGAGCAGGCGAGGCAGGTCAGCCAGCTCGGGGGTGCGGGTCGTCCAGCCTTCGGGCATCTTCGTCTCCGGTGCGTCCACCGGCCCATTCTGGCAAGAGTCGCGGGCTGTCGCTCAGGCGGCGGGCTCGAGCTCGGCGGCGGCCTCCTCGGTCTCGGGCCTCGAGACCACCTGGCCCTGCCGGCCGAGCAGCAGCGCGGCCAGCGCGACCGCGGCGAGCACGAACCCGCCGGCGGTGAGGAAGGCGGCCGGCATGCCGCTGACCAGGTCACCGGCCCTGCCGGCGGAGGCGAAGACGGTGACCAGCACGGCCAGGCCGAGCGAACCGCCGACCTGCTGCCCCATCTGCAGCAGCCCGGAGGCCGAGCCGGCGTGCTCGGGAGCGACCTCGCTGAGCATCGCCACCGTCAGCGGCATGAAGCCGAGGCCGGCGCCGATGCCGATGAGCACCATCGGCAGGAGCAGGTGACCGAGGTAGCCGCTGCTCGGGCCGATGTCGATCAGCGACAGGTTCGCCGCGGCGACCAGGCTGAGGCCCACCAGCACCACTGGCCGGACCCCGAAGCGGCCGACGAGTCGGGGGCTGACCCGCGAGGTCGCGAAGATGAGCAGCGTCAGCGGGAGGTAGGCGAAGCCGGAGCGGAGCGCGCCGTACCCCAGCACCGCGTTCATGAACTGAACGGTGAAGAAGAAGAAGCCGAACTGCGCGCCGATGAACAGCGCCATCACCGAGGCCGCGCCGGCCCTGCCGCGATGGCGTAGCAGGGACAGGTCGAGCACCGGGGCGCTGGCCCGCCGCTCGATGAGGACGAAGGTCGCGAGCAGCACGCCGGCGGCCAGGAACGCGCCGACGGTGCCGGCCGAGGACCAGCCGTGGTCCGGCGCGTGCAGGAAGCCGAAGACCAGCGCCGAGGAACCCGCGGTGGCGGTGACCGCACCGGGTACGTCGAAGCGCCCGGCCCGGCGCGCCGTCTCGGCGACGAAGCGCGGCACCAGCGCGAGCACGAGCAGGCCGATCGGCACGTTGATGAACAGTGACCAGCGCCAGGAGGCGTACCCGGTGAGCGCGCCGCCGAGCAGCAGGCCGAGCGAGCCTCCGGCGGAGGAGACCGCGCTGAACAGCGCCAGTGCCCGGTTGCGGGCGGCCGGTGACTCCGCGGACGTGGTGATCAGCGCCAGCACGTTGGGTGCGGCGACCGCCGCGCCGACGCCCTGCAGTGCGCGGGCGGCGACGAGCAGTCCGCCGGTCGGGGCCAGTCCGCCGAGCAGCGAGCCGACGGTGAAGACGGCCACCCCGGCGAGGAAGGTACGCCGACGGCCGAGGACGTCACCGATGCGGCCGCCGAGCAGCAGCAGGCCGCCGAAGGTGAGGGTGTAGGCGTTGAGCACCCAGGAGAGCGAGGAGGTGTCGAAGTGCAGGTCGCCCTGGATGCGCGGCAGGGCCACGTTCACCACGGTCATGTCGAGGATCAGCATCAGCTGGACCAGCATCACCAGGCCGAGGCCGACCGCCGGGCGGCGGATGCGGGGCAACCGGGGGACTGCGGGGGAGAGGAGCGCCATCGGGAGGCTTCTTTCGCCGAAGGGAGGTAGTCTTTAGTGGAGAGCTCCTCCGAACGGAGAGCTTCTCCGGTTATCGACTATACGGAGACTGTCTCCGGTTAGACAAGGGGTTTTTCCGTGGCCGCGCACCCAGCTGCTCCCGACCGGGCCCAGGATCGGGCCCAGGACCAGGCCCAGGATCAGGCGCAGAAGCCGCTGCGGGCGGACGCGCAGCGCAACCGTGACCGGATCATCGAGGCGGCCCGGGCGACCTTCCGCGAGCGCGGCGCCGACTGCTCGCTCGACGAGATCGCCAAGCGGGCCGGGGTGGGGCCGGGCACGCTCTACCGGCACTTCCCGACGCGGGACGACCTGATCGACGCGGTGATGCGGGACTGGACCGCACGCATCCAGGCCGACAGCCAGGCCGTCGTCGACTCCGACCTGCCGCCGCGCGAGGCGCTCACCCGCTGGTTCTCGCGCTTCGTGGAGAACGTCGGCATCTACCAGGGCGCCGCGGCGAAGCTGATGTCGGCGATGGACGACCCGCGGTCGCCGATCTACCGCAAGTGCCAGGTGCTCGTCGACGCCAACGCCACGGTGCTCGAGAGCGTCCGGGCCAAGGGGGCCCTGCGCGACGGCGTCGACGCCCGCGAGGTGATGCGGCTGGTCAGCGGGGTCGCCTCGGCCGCCGACAGCTCGGGCCTGCGACCGGACCAGGCGGCCCCGATGCTGCAGATCGTGCTCGACGGCATCCTCGCCCCTAGCGCGGCGTGAGCGAGGCGACCACCTCGGCGGCCGTGCGCTCCTCGCGCAGCGCGGCGACGCCCTCGCCGGCGTAGAGGTGCGCGGTGGCGTAGTCGCCCGACTGCACCGCGGACGCCAGCTCGTCGACCGCCGCGTCGTCGATGGCGTCCTCCCGACCGGCCCACCGCTCGAAGAAGTCGTTGCGCAGCGCCCGCCCGCCGAACTCCCGCGGCCAGCCGAGCCGCTGGGCGACGTCGAAGACCCGGCCGTAGCCGGTCTCCTCGGCGGTGAAGAGGACCTGCCGGGCCGCGGCGGTGTTGGCGGCCTCGACGCACCCGAGGAACGCGGTGCCGACCCAGGCTCCGGCCGCTCCCGCCGCCAGCACGGCGGCCACGCCCCGGTGGTCGATGATCCCCCCCGCGGCGAGCACCGGCACGTCGCCGGCGCGGGCCAGCACCAGCTGCAGCAGCGGCAGGGTGGCCAGCTCGTTGCGGCCGTGCCCGCCAGCCTCGGCTCCCCGGGCGACGACCACGTCGACCCCGGCGTCGAGGGCGGCTGCGAGGTCGCGCAGGTTGCCGATCTGCGTCGCGGTGCGGATGCCGGCCTCGCGGAGTCGGCGTACCGGCTCGGCGATGTCGCCGAAGCTGACCGAGACCAGTGCCGGCCGCAGCTCCTCGCCGAGGCGGAGCACCGCGTCGAGCTGTCCGGGGGCCTGCTCGAGCGCCCAGGCCATCAGCCCGATGCCGTACGGCGTCCCGCCGGCTCCGGCCACCGCCGCCTGGTCGGCGATCCACCCGCCGTCACGCGCAGCGCTGACGCC
>DATDNR010000110.1:0-3809 GCA_036518175.1 Marmoricola sp. | reverse complement strand
TGGCCGACCGCCTCGACGGCATGCGGATCACCGCCCGGGTCGGACCGGCCGGCACCGTCATCCAGGACACCACCCTGGCCGCCCTGCTGCCCCCGAAGTACTGGCTGGACGTGCTGAGGGAGAACGGTTGGTTCGAGGAGGGCACCGTGCTGATCTCCGGAACGGTGCCGATGGTCGAGGGTGTCGACCAGTTCGCGGACCGCTGGGAGGTCAGCCTCACCGACACGGACTCCGGCCGCGAGGCGACCTGCGGGTACCGCGTGGAGGTGCTTCCTCAACCCATCGGATAGGCGCATGCCGGGCGGATCTGGCGGTACCGGCGTCGCACGATGCGCACCGTGGGGATCGAGGAGGAGCTCCTCGTCGTGGACACCGACAGCGGCCGGCCACTGGCCGTCGCCGAGCGGGTCCTCGGTGCTGCTCAGGAGGGCGATGTCGACTCCGGGCCGGCGCCGCAGGCGCCGAACGGGGCGGAGGACGGTGACCTCGGGGCGGAGCTGCAGCGCCAGCAGGTCGAGACCGGCACCCCGCCACGGGAGAGGCTGACCGACCTCGACGCCGACCTGCGTCGATGGCGTGGCGCGGCCATCACCGCCGCCCGCCGGGTGGGGGCGCGCATCATCGCGTCCGGCACCTCGCCGATGCCCGTCCGACCCGAGCCGATGCGCAAGCCGCGCTACGAGCAGATGATGGAGCGTTTCGGGCTGACCAGTGCCGAGCTGCTGACCTGCGGCTGCCACGTGCACGTGTCCGTCGCCTCGGACGACGAGGCGGTCGCGGTGCTCGACCGGATCCGGGTCTGGTTGCCCGCGCTGCTCGCGCTCAGCGCCAACTCCCCCTTCTGGCAGGGCGAGGACTCCCGCTACGCCAGCTTCCGTTCCCAGGCCTGGTCGCGGTGGCCGTCAGCGGGGCCGCCCGAACGCCTCGGATCCGCCCAGGCCTACCGGGACCGCATCCGGGCGATGGTGGAGTCCGGAGTGCTCCTCGATGAAGGGATGGTGTACTTCGACGCCCGCCTCTCCGCGAGCTACCCGACCGTGGAGATCCGGGTGGCCGACGTCTGCCTCGACGCGAGGCACGCCGTGCTGATCGCCGGGCTGTGCCGGGCGCTGGTCGACACGGCCGCTGCCGAGTGGGAAGCAGGCCGGCCGCCGCCCGCCGTACCGGCCTCGATGCTGCGGCTGGCGACGTGGCGGGCCGGGCGCGACGGCGTGGACGGCCAGCTGCTCGACCCGGGCTCGCACCGGCCGCGCAAGGCGCGTGAGGTGGTCGACGCCCTCCTCGAGCACGTCGGGCCTGCGCTGGAGGCCAACGGCGACATCGACCTGGTGCGCGAACGGGTCGAGCACCTGCTCGCCGAGGGCAACGGCGCCCGACGCCAGCGCACGGTGCTGGCGAAGACCAGCCGGCTGGTGGACGTGGTCGCCGACCTGGCCCGCGTGACCGCCGGTCACGAGCAATGACGCCGATTCACCGACTGCGCAGGTACTCCGCCCCGACCGACCGCAGCCGGTCGTGGACCCCCTCGTAGGCTGCAGCACCACCCAAAACGGTCTTGGGCAGTTTGGCCACCATCGTGTAGTTCGTGTCGCAGACGTTGCCGGCCGGTGCGAGACCCGCCTGGCTGACCAGCTGGTAGGAGTCGAGGTCGTCCAGCCCGAGCAGTGAGCCGGTCCAGCGCACGAGGTCGAGCTGGCTGATGCGGTAGGCGTCCTCCAGCGGCCGGGCGTGGCCGGTGGTGAGGAGGAAGCTGTCGTTCTCCAGGCGCGGCGTCTCCGGCGCCTGTCCCTTGAGCAGGTCCACGACCACCACCGTGCTCATGGCCGACTCCACTGCGGTGCCGCAGACCTCGCCCTCGCCCTGCCGGGCGTGGCCGTCACCGATGGACAGGAGGCCTCCTGCGACGTTGACGCCGAAGTACGCCGTCGTGCCCGCTCGCATCTCCGGGGTGTCCATGTTGCCGCCGTGGGTTGCCGGGGTGATGCTCATCAGCACCTCGTTGGCCGCCGGAGCGACGCCCACGGTGCCGTGCATCGGGTCGAGGGGCAGTTCCACGGAGAAGTCCGACCGCCGCGCCTGATAACGACAGACGCCGGCCTGCAGGTCGATGTCGTAGATCCACACCCGCTCCTCCAGCGCCTCGTGCAGCAGGGCGGTGCTGTGCGTGGTGGTCAGCGCCCCGAAGTGCGGGAACGTGCTCGACACTGCCCACTCGCGCGCCGGCCGGATGGCCACGAAGTGCACCGCGAGCGCGTCTCCCGGCTCCGCCCCCTGCACCGCGATAGGTCCGGTGACGGGGTTCAGGAACGGGAAGGTGCACACCTCGCTCGGCAGGTCGTCGACACCCTTGACGTTGCCGGCGAAGCAGTCCTCGGTGGTGAGCTCGATGATGCTGCCGGGCGCCACGGTCACCAGCGGCTCGCGCCCGCCGAAGGTGTAGGCGTACTCGTCCGGGCTGGGCGTGACCGTGACGACCTCGGGAAGGGACACGTCCTACTCCTTCTCTGCGGTTTCCATGACGGACAGGTCGGGCTTGCGACCGGTGGCGAGGAGGATGACCAGCAGCACCACACCGACCCCGAGCCAGATGAAGCCGAGTCGCTGGGCGGCGACCTTGGCGTTGATTACCACGTAGAGAAGGATCAGGAAGCCGATGGCCGGCGCCACCAGGTGCCGCCAGTAGTTCCTGCTCTTCTCGCGGACCAGGTAGTGGGAGACGACGGAGACGTGGAGCACCAGGAACGCGGTCAGCGCCCCGAAGTTGACCAGCGTGCTCAACAAGGTGATGCCGTCGCTGCGGGAGGCCATGTAGAGCCCCAGCGCCAGCGAGACGACGGCGGTCAGCAGCGTGGCGTTCACGGGCACGCCGTGCTTGCGGTGCACCTTGGCCAGGAATGACGGCAACTGCCTGTCCCGCGCCATTGCGTACAACAACCGGGAGGTCGCGGCTTGGGCGACGAGGGAGTTGGCGAAGCCCCAGGCGATCGCGGTCGCCAGCGCCGTCAGGCTGGCCAGCCAACCACCCGCGGCGACGCGGGCGGCGTCGTAGAAGGCGGTCCCGCCGGGATCGCCCTTGCTGATCAGCTCGGCCGGGTGCGGCACGAGCAGCGAGGCGACCCAGGTCTGCACGATGAACAGGGTGCCCGCGAGCAGCAGGGCCGCCACCATCGCCCGCCCGATCGCCCGCGCGGACTCCTTGTTCTCCTCCGCGAGCATCGAAATGCCGTCGAAGCCCAGGAAGCTCAGCACCGCGATCGACACGGCCCCGAAGACGATGCCCCAGGAGAAGGTCCCGGAGTTGTAGAGCGGGCTGATGAAGCTCAGGCCCTGGCCCTTGCCTTGCGCGAGCGCGATGATGCCGATGGCGATGAAGATCGCGAGCACGATCAGCTCACCGATCAGCATGATCCTGTTGATCCGTGCGGTCATCTCGATGCCGAGGTAGTTCACGACGGTGTTCAGCACCACGAAGCCGACGAGCCACAGCCACACCGGGACCGCCGGCACCAGCGAGTTCATCGCGATGCTGGCGATCAGGTAGAGCAGGCCCGGCACGAGCACGTAGTCGAGCAGGATCATCCACCCGGACAGGAAGCCGACAGGAGCAGCGATCCCCCGTCCGGCGTAGGAGTACACCGATCCGGCCATCGGGAACGCGCGGGACATCTCGGCGTACGAGAGCGCGGTGAACATCATCGCCACCATGCCGATCGCGTAGGCCAGCGCCACCATGCCGCCGGATCCCTGGAACACACTGCCGAAGATGCCGAACGGCGCGATCGGCACCATGAACACCAGCCCGTAGACCA
>DATDNR010000109.1:0-20668 GCA_036518175.1 Marmoricola sp. | reverse complement strand
CGCCCCGGTGGTCGATGATCCCGCCCGCGGCGAGCACCGGCACGTCGCCGGCGCGGGCCAGCACCAGCTGCAGCAGCGGCAGGGTGGCCAGCTCGTTGCGGCCGTGCCCGCCGGCCTCGGCTCCCCGGGCGACGACCACGTCGACCCCTGCGTCGAGGGCGGCTGCGAGGTCGCGCAGGTTGCCGATCTGGGTCGCGGTGCGGATGCCGGCCTCGCGGAGTCGGCGTACCGGCTCGGCGATGTCACCGAAGCTGACCGAGACCAGTGCCGGCCGCAGCTCCTCGCCGAGGCGGAGCACCGCGTCGAGCTGTCCGGGGGCTTGCTCGAGCGCCCAGGCCATCAGCCCGATGCCGTACGGCGTCCCGCCGGCTCCGGCCACCGCCGCCTGGTCGGCGATCCACCCGCCGTCACGCGCAGCGCTGACGCCGAACATCCCCAGTGCCCCGGCCGCGGAGACGGCGTGCGCCAGCCGGCCGTCGCCCGGCCCGGCCATCGGCGCCCCGACGACCGGCACGCCGATGCCGAAGGTGTCCTGCAACCAGGTCATGCCCGGTCGTCCGAGACGATCGGCAGCCCCGCCGGGCCGGCCCGGTCGAAGTCGTCGTCGACGGCGACCGGTCGCCGCCCGGCCGCGTCCAGGATCGAGGCGGCGACGGAGGCGCGGTAGCCGGCGGCGCAGTGCACCCACACCTCGCCGTCGGGCACCTCCGCGAGCCGGTCGCGCAGCTCGTGCAGCGGGATGCTCACCGCGCCCTCGATCCGGGCCAGGGCATGCTCCTCCTCGCGGCGGACGTCGAGCACGGCCACCGCGCGGTGGTGACGGACCGCGGCGAGCTCGGCGAAGGAGGCGGTCGGGAAGTCGGCCAGCGGCCCGCTGGTCCACTCCTCCGGCCGGCCGGTCGCGTGCGCCGCGGGGCGGTCGATGCCGATCCGCACCAGCTCGCGCTGTGCCTCGGCGACGTCGTCGGGCGTGGCCCCCAGCAAGGTCAGCGGGGCGCCCCAGTCGACGAGCCAGCCCAGGTAGGTGGCGAAGCTGCCGTCGAGGCCGAAGTTGAGGGTGCCCCGGACGTGGCCGGCGGCGAAGGCGGTGCGGTGGCGCAGGTCGACGACCCACTCACCGGCCGCGATCCGCCGGGCCAGCTCGTCACGGTCGGCGAGTGCCGGCGCGGAGAGGTCCGGCTCCCCGGGACCGGCGAGGTTGCCCGGCATCATGTGCGCGTAGTACGCCGGCCAGGAGCCGAGCCCGTCGAGCAGCTCGCGGACGTAGCTCTCCTCGTCCCGGGTCAGCGCCGGGTTGCCGCGTCGCTCCTGCCCGATCGTCGACCGGTCGGCCGAGGACTGGCCCGCCGAGCAGAACGAGCCGAACCCGTGGGTCGGCCACACGGCCGCGCTGTCGGGGAGCAGCTCGGCGAGCCGGTGGGCCGATGCGTGCTGGCGGTGCACGAGCTCGTCGGTGTGCTGCGCTCCGAGCAGGTCCGGCCGGCCGGTGGCGCCGTACAGCAGCGAGCCGCCGGTGAAGACGGCGACCGCCGTGGACAGGTCCGTCTCGCCGTCGGTCAGGGCGTAGGAGAGGTGGGTGAAGGTGTGGCCCGGCGTGGCCAGCGCGGTGACCCGCAGCCGGGTGCCGACCTCGACGACGTCGCCGTCGCGGACCGGTGTGCGGTCGAAGGAGACCTCGTCCGCGGCGTTGACGAGGTAGCAGGCGCCGGTGCGGCGGGCCAGGGCGAGGCCCCCGGTCAGGTAGTCGTTGTGCACGTGGGTCTCGAAGACGTGCGTGAGCCGCACGCCCTCGCGCTCCAGCAGCGCGAGCACCCGGTCGATGTCGCGCTGGGGGTCGACCACGAAGGCCACCTCGCCGTCGTGCACCAGGTAGCTGCGGTCGCCCAGACTGGGGGTCTCGATCGGCAGCACCACCGGCCGGCCGCGGTCCGTCATCGCTGTCCTCCTTCGACGTCGATGACGGTACTCCCGATGGCCGCCGGGAAGTGTTTGCACTCACGTTGGGCGAGTGCTAACAATTGCTGCTGGCACTCTCCCCTTGAGAGTGACAGTTCAGGACCTCCGAGGTGAGGCTCCTGGCGGCGTCGGGAAAGGGTCCGGCGTGCGCGGGGTCGTCCGTCGCGGGCACCGGAGAGGTCATCCGACTCGATGCGTGAGGAATCGCAGGAGTTATGCCGAAGCTGATTGCTTTCGATGAGGAGGCCCGGCGCGGCCTCGAGCGTGGCATGAACACGCTCGCGGACGCCGTCAAGGTCACGCTCGGCCCCAAGGGCCGCAACGTCGTCCTCGAGAAGAAGTGGGGCGCGCCCACCATCACCAACGATGGTGTGAGCATCGCCAAGGAGATCGAGCTGGAGGACCCGTACGAGAAGATCGGGGCCGAGCTCGTCAAGGAGGTCGCCAAGAAGACCGACGACGTCGCCGGTGACGGTACGACGACGGCCACCGTGCTCGCCCAGGCCATGGTTCGCGAGGGCCTGCGCAACGTGGCCGCCGGTGCCAACCCGATGGCGCTCAAGCGCGGCATCGAGCAGGCGGTCGAGGCCGTCTCCGAGCAGCTGCAGTCGATGAGCAAGGACGTCGAGACCAAGGAGCAGATCGCCTCCACCGCGAGCATCTCCGCGGCCGACACCACCGTCGGCGAGATCATCGCCGAGGCGATGGACAAGGTCGGCAAGGAAGGCGTCATCACCGTCGAGGAGTCCAACACCTTCGGGCTCGACCTCGAGCTGACCGAGGGGATGCGCTTCGACAAGGGCTACATCTCGCAGTACTTCATGACCGACCCGGAGCGCATGGAGGCCGTCCTCGACGAGCCCTACATCCTGATCGCGAACCAGAAGGTCTCCACGGTCAAGGACCTGCTGCCGCTGCTGGAGAAGGTCATGCAGGCCGGCAAGCCGCTGCTGATCATCGCCGAGGACGTCGACGGCGAGGCGCTCTCGACGCTGGTCGTCAACAAGATCCGCGGCACCTTCAAGTCCGTCGCGGTCAAGGCGCCGGGCTTCGGTGACCGCCGCAAGGCGATGATGCAGGACATCGCGATCCTGACCGGTGGCCAGGTCATCTCCGAGGACGTCGGTCTGAAGCTGGAGAACACCGGCCTCGAGCTGCTCGGCCAGGCCCGCAAGGTGGTCGTCACCAAGGACGAGACCACCATCGTCGAGGGCGCCGGCGACCAGGACCAGATCGCCGGCCGGGTCAACCAGATCCGCACCGAGATCGAGAAGTCCGACTCCGACTACGACCGCGAGAAGCTGCAGGAGCGGCTCGCCAAGCTGGCCGGCGGCGTTGCCGTCATCAAGGTCGGCGCGGCCACCGAGGTCGAGCTGAAGGAGCGCAAGCACCGCATCGAGGACGCCGTGCGCAACGCAAAGGCGGCCGTCGAGGAGGGCATCGTCGCCGGTGGCGGCGTGGCCCTGCTGCAGGCCTCCGACAGGGCCTTCGAGAAGCTCTCGCTCGAGGGCGACGAGGCCACCGGTGCGCAGATCGTCAAGCTGGCTGCCGAGGCCCCGCTGAAGCAGATCGCGGTCAACGCCGGCCTCGAGGGCGGCGTCGTGGCGGAGAAGGTGCGCCACCTCGAGCCGGGCAACGGCCTGAACGCCGGCACCGGTGAGTACGTCGACATGGTCAGCTCGGGCATCATCGACCCGACCAAGGTGACCCGTTCGGCGCTGCAGAACGCCGCGTCGATCGCCGCGCTGTTCCTCACCACCGAGGCCGTCGTGGCCGACAAGCCGGAGAAGGCTCCCGCGATGCCGGGTGCCGACGGCGGCATGGGCGGCATGGACTTCTGATCCAGCTCCACCCTGCGAAGGGCCCCGGGACGCCTCCCGGGGCCCTTCGTGCGTCCCGGCGACGGTTTCCCTCCCCGACCCCCGGGTACGGGCGGGCCCGAAAGCAGCCTGGCACCGTGGCACGAGAGGGAGGGAGTCCATGACCGAACCGGTGCTCGAACCCGATCGCGAGATGCCCACCCTCGAGGAGCTCACCGACGTGGTGGCGCTCGTGCGCGAGCACGGCCGGGACCTCTACCTGCGCTACTCCCGCGGTCCGCAGCGCGACTCCGAGAACGGCTGCAGCCGCGACTACGAGGCCGGCGTCGACCTCCCCGGCCTGTCGGTCACCGACGTCGCGCCGGAGGACTGGTGGCCGCGGCCGGTGGAGGACTGGGTGGCCCGGCGCATCTGCAAGTACGCCGAGCTCGGCGAGGAGGGCGGCCGCTACGCCTGGCTGCTCACCGGACGGCTGACCGGCCACGGCCCCGACCACGAGCCGGTGGTGCAGGAGGTCCGGCCGGTCGCCCGGATCGGCGCGCCCGTGCTCGACCAGGCCAGGAAGCTCTACGCCGAGCGGTTCGACGTGGGGGAGGACTCCCGCTCCGAGTCCTGAGCGCCTGGTCCGGCAGCCTGCTGGCAGGCTGTCGGCCATGACGTCACAGGCAGGCGGGAACTGCGAGGGGCTGCTGCTCGCGGCCGGCGCCGGCCGCCGGATGGGCCGGCCCAAGGCGCTGGTCGCCGACTGGCTGCCCCGTGCCGTGGACGCGCTGCGCGACGGAGGCTGCGACCACGTCACCGTCGTGCTCGGCGCGGCAGCCGAGGAGGCCCGTGACCGGGTGCCGGGCGACGTGGCCGTCGTGGTCGCCGAGGACTGGGACGCCGGCATGGGCGCCTCGCTGCGGGCGGGGCTGCAGGCGCTCGGCGAGGACGTCGACGCCGCGCTCGTGTTGCTCGTCGACCTGCCCGACCTGTCCGCGGCGGTCGTCGACCGGGTGCTGGGTGACGGCGTCACGGCGGACGCCCTGCGGCGCGCGGCGTACCGCGGCAGGCCCGGCCATCCGGTGCTCCTCGGACGCGACCACTGGGCCGGCGTGACCGCCACCGCGCACGGGGACAAGGGGGCGCGGGACTACCTCGCCGCGCACGAGCACGAGCTGGTCGAGTGCGGGGACCTGGCCACCGGGGAGGACGTCGACCGGTGAGCGGCCGGTGCCTGGCTCGCCGTGCCGCCCTCCGAGGGGCCGCTGAGTAGCCTTGGGACATGGAGATCGAGTCCGTCGCCACCCTCGCTGCCGGCCTGGAGTCGACGGGCTACCTGTGCGAGGAGTCGCTGGCCACCGTCGCGTTCCTCGCGCTGAGGATGGAGCGGCCGCTGCTGCTCGAGGGCGAGCCGGGCACCGGCAAGACCTCGCTGGCCGAGGCGGTCGCGGCGTCGCTGGACCTGCCGCTGATCCGGCTGCAGTGCTACGAGGGCATCGACGCCACGCAGGCGCTCTACGACTGGGACTTCCCGCGGCAGATCCTGCACCTGCGGGCGCTGGAGGCGGTGGCCGGCGTGGAGGGGCAGGCGGTCGAGGAGGCCGAGAAGAGCCTGTACGACGCCCGCTTCCTGCTCGCCCGGCCGGTGCTGGCGGCACTGCGTGAGTCACCGGCGGTGCTGCTGGTCGACGAGGTCGACCGGGCCGACGACGAGTTCGAGGCGTTCCTGCTCGAGGTGCTGTCCACCTACCAGGTCAGCATCCCGGAGTTCGGCACGGTGAAGGCGACCGTGCCGCCGGTCGTCGTGCTCACCTCCAACCGCACCCGCGAGCTGCACGACGCGCTGAAGCGGCGCTGCCTCTACCACTGGATCGACCACCCCGGCCTGGAGCGCGAGGTGCAGATCCTGCGCTCGCGGGCCCCCGAGGTCTCCGCGGCGCTGGCCCGCCAGGTGGTCACGGTGGTGCAGCAGCTGCGCGAGCGCGACGACCTGCTCAAGCCGCCGGGCGTCGCCGAGACGCTCGACTGGGCCCGCTCGCTGCAGATGCTCGGCACCACCGAGCTCGACCTCGGGGTGGCCTCGGCGACGCTCGGGGCGCTGGTGAAGTACCGCGAGGACACCGACCGGGTGAGACAGGCCCTGGACCGGATGCTCTCCGCATGAGCACGACCACCACCACCCACCAGCCCGACGAGATCCTGCTCGGGTTCACCCGGGCGCTGCGCACCGCCGGGGTCGCGGTCACCCAGGACCGGGCGCAGGCCTTCCTGCGGGCGGTGTCCGTGGTCGGCCTCGACGACCGCCGGGCGACCTACTGGTCCGGGCAGGCCACCCTCTGCGCCGGTCCGGACGACCTGGAGCGCTACGACCAGGTCTTCGAGGCCTGGTTCAACGGCCGCGACGGCCTGCCGCACGCCCGTGCCCGGGAGACGACGAAGACGCAGCTGTCCACCCTGCCGGAGAGCGACGACGGCGGCCTGGAGGAGGCCGAGACCGCCGACGAGGTGGTGCGCGCGGCGGCCAGCCCGGTGGAGGTGCTCCGGCACCGCGACGTCGCGGCACTGAGCGCCGCCGAGCGGCACCGCCTCAACGCGCTCTTCGCCACGCTGCGGCCGCGGTCGCCGATGCGGCGTACCGCCCGGCACGTCGGCTGGCACCGCGGCGAGGTCGACGCACACCGCACCCTGCGGCAGAGCCTGCGCCGGATGGGAGAGCCGGCCGAGCTCAGCTGGCGCAAGCGGGGCGAGCGGCCCCGGCGGCTGGTGCTGCTGGTCGACGTCTCCGGCTCGATGTCGGGCTACGCCGACGCACTGCTGCGGCTCGCGCACCGGGTCACCGCCGGCGCCCCGGGCCACGTCGAGGTCTTCACGGTCGGCACCCGGCTGACCCGGATCACCCGGGCGATGCGGTTGCGGGACGTCGAGCGCGCCCTCGTCGCCGCCGGGGAGACCGTGCCCGACTGGAGCGGCGGCACCCGGCTGGGGGAGAGCGTGAAGGTCTTCCTCGACCGCTGGGGCAGCCGCGGAATGGCACGGGGTGCCGTGGTGGTTGTCTTCAGTGACGGCTGGGAGCGTGGTGATCCCACGCTGCTGGGCGAGCAGATGGACCGGCTTCGGCGCGTCGCGCACCGGGTGGTGTGGGTCAACCCGCACCGCGGCAAGGCCGGCTACGAGCCCGTGCAGCAGGGCGTGATGGCGGCGCTCCCGCACGTCGACGACTTCCTCGCCGGTCATTCGCTGGTGACGTTCGCCGAGCTGTTGGAGGTGGTGGGCCGTGCGTGAGGTGCTCCCGGAGCTGATGGAGTGGTGGCGCGACGGCAAGAGCGTCGGCGTCGGCACGGTGATCGCGACCTTCAAGTCCGCGCCGCGACCGCCGGGCGCCTCGATGCTGGTCGGGCCGGACGGCACCGCGGTCGGGTCGGTGTCCGGCGGCTGCGTCGAGGGCGCGGTCTACGAGCTCGGCCAGGAGGTGGTCGCCTCCGGTGAGCCGGTACTGCAGCGCTACGGCATCTCCGACGACGACGCCTTCGCGGTCGGGCTCACCTGCGGCGGCATCCTCGACGTGTACGTCGAGAAGGTCGACCGCGAGACCTTCCCCGAGCTCGGCGAGATCGCCGCCGACATCGAGGCCGGCCGCCCGGTCGCCATCGCCACGGTGGTGGAGCACCCGGACCCCTCGGTGGTGGGCCGCCGGGCGATCATCCGCCCCGACCCCCCGATAGTCCGAGACGTTTCGCCGGACAATTCGGACAGAATTCCGGCCGAACGTCTCGGAGTATCGCTGGGCAGCGAGCGGATCGACGACGCGGTCCGCGACGACGCCCTCGGCCTGCTCGCCGCCGGGCACAGCGAGACGCTCACCTACGGCCCCGACGGGGAGCGGCGCGGGGAGGGCATGCGGGTCTTCGTGGCGGCGTTCGCGCCCAAGCCGCGGATGCTGGTCTTCGGCGCCATCGACTTCGCCGCCGCCGTCGCCCGGGTCGGGGCCTTCCTCGGCTACCACGTCACGGTCTGCGACGCCCGGCCGGTGTTCGCCACCAACAGCCGCTTCCCCGACGCCGACGAGGTGGTCGTGCAGTGGCCGCACAAGTTCCTCAAGACCGAGCGCGACGAGGGCCGGATCGACCGCCGTACGGTGATCTGCGTGCTCACCCACGACCCGAAGTTCGACGTGCCGCTGCTGGAGGTTGCGCTGCGCCTCCCCGAGGTCGCGTACGTCGGCGCCATGGGATCGCGGCGCACCCACGACGACCGGAGTGCCCGGCTCAAGGAGGCCGGGCTGACCGACGACGAGCTCGCCCGGCTGTCCTCGCCGATCGGTCTCGACCTCGGCGCCCGCACGCCGGAGGAGACCGCGATCAGCATCGCCGCGGAGATCATCGCCGGCCACTGGGGCGGCAGCGGCGAGCGGCTGGCCAGCACCCAGGGGCGGATCCACCACGCCTGACCGGGTGACCGTCATCACCGCGCTGGGCTAGGTTGTCGCTCAGAACCGACGCTGCGAGCCGACGCAGGAGACGAGATGCCGCACAGCCTGGACCTGGCCGACCGGAGGTTGGCCGCGGTCCGTGCCTGGACGGCGTTCGTCGAGCACGGCGACGGCGCCGAGCCGCTGGTCCGGCCGGAGATCCTGCAGAGCTGGCAGCGGTCCGTGGCGGCCATCTCCCTCGACGTCGCCGCGGCGCCGCTGGACGACGAGTCCGACACCCGTTCGTCCTGGCAGGGGTCGCCGTTGCAGGTCGCCGTCGAGCGGGTCGAGGCCGAGCTGCGTCGTACCGCCCAGGACGGTGACCTGGTGCTGGCCGTCACCGACGCCGACACCCGCATCCTGTGGACCTACGCCGGTCGCGTGATGCGCCGCAAGGCCGAGACGGTCAACTTCGTGCCGGCCGGCCGCTGGGACGACCGCAGCGTCGGCACCAACGCGCTCGACCTCGCCCAGCGCTCGCGCGCGCCGGCGATGGTGTTCAGCGCCGAGCACTACGCCCCGATGGTGCACAACTGGGTCTGCTGGGCGGCGCCGGTGCACGACCCGGTCACCGGCGCCCAGCTCGGCGTGCTCGACCTGTCCACCACCTGGGACCGGACCCACCCGATCGGGCTGGCGACCGCCCGGGTGATGGCGCGGCTGATCGAGACCGCGATGCCGCACTCGCGCACGGCGTACGCCGATCCTGTCGACGCCCACGCCGAGCCCGGGCTGTCCCTGACCCTGCTGGGCAAGGCGGAGGCGTGGCTCGACGGCCGCCGGCTGCTGCTCAACCGGCGGCAGACCGAGATCCTCGCCCTGCTCGCGCTGCACCCGGAGGGGCTGTCCCTGGAGCACCTGCACGCGCTGCTGTACGGCGACCAGTCCGTGACCGCCTCGACGCTCAAGGCCGAGGTGTCCCACCTGCGCAGGGCGCTCGGCGGTGCCCTGGCCTCCCGGCCCTACCGGCTCGCGATGCCGGTGACCATCGACGTCGACACCGTGCTGACCCTGATCCGCGCCGGGGAGGTGCGTGCGGCCGTCGACGCCTACGGGGGCGACCTGCTGCCCGGCACCGAGTCCCCGGCCCTGGCCGAGCTCGCCGACTACATCGCGGTCGCCCTTCGCGAGGCCCTGCTGGCCGATCCCGAGCCGCTCGCGGTGGTCCGCTACACCGAGCTCGCGCCCTACGACACCGAGGTGGTCGAGGTGTGCCTGGCCCGCCTCGGCGACACCCAGCACCCCGCCAGGCCGCTGCTCAAGGGCCGGCTCGCGGCGGCTGCTCGCTGACCAACCTTTCGCCAACCCTGACGGCCTAGTTTCGCCGTCAGGAAGGCCCACCACCATCCCAGGAGCGCCCATGACCAGGATCGAGATGACCGTCGACGGGGACCAGGTCTCCGACGACGTCGAACCCCGCATGCTCCTCGTGCACTACCTGCGCGAGCGGCTCGGCAAGACCGGCACCGTGGTCGGCTGCGACACCAGCAACTGCGGCGCCTGCACGGTGCACCTCGACGGCAGGAGCGTGAAGTCCTGCAACGTCCTGGCGGTGCAGGCCAGCGGCCACACCGTGACCACGATCGAGGGCCTCGCCCAGGACGGCGAGCTGCACCCGGTGCAGCAGGCCTTCCACGACTGCCACGCGCTGCAGTGCGGCTACTGCACCCCCGGCATGATCATGCAGAGCGTCGACCTGCTCAACGACAACCCGCACCCCAGCGAGGAGGAGGTGCGGCTCGGCCTGGAGGGCAACCTCTGCCGCTGCACCGGCTACCACAACATCGTCAAGGCAGTGCTGCAGGCGTCGGGAGGTGCCTCGTCATGACCGTCACCGAGCCCGCGGCCCCGACCGCCCACCTGGAGATCGGCAACGCCCGTCGCCGCAAGGAGGACCAGCGGCTGATCACCGGGCGCACCCGGTGGACCGACAACATCGTGCTGCCGGGCATGCTGCACCTGGCGATGGTGCGCAGCCCCTTCGCGCACGCCAGGATCGTCTCGATCGACACCGATGCGGCCAAGGCGGCCCGCAACGTGGTCGACGTACTCACCGGCGCCGATCTGGGCGAGAGCCAGGGCGTGTGCATCAACGCCTGGCCGATCACGCCGGACCAGAAGGCGCCCACCCACCTGCCGATGCCCTCCGACCGGGTGGCCTTCGCCGGTGAGATCGTCGCGGTGGTCATCGCCCGCAGCGCGGCGGAGGCGCGCGACGCCGCCGAGCTGGTCGACGTCGAGTACGAAGAGCTGCCCGCGGTGCTGGGCATCAAGGAGGCGGTCAAGGACGAGGTGCTCGCCCACCCCGACCTCGGCACCAACAAGTCGGCGCTGTGGGTCTTCGACTCCGCCGAGGCCGGCACCGGTGGCGACGTCGAGGAGGCGATCGCCAAGGCCCGCGAGGACGGCATCGTGCTGGAGCGGGAGTACCGCCAGCAGCGGCTGATCCCGGCCTTCATGGAGCCCCGTTCCGTGGTGGTCGACCCCACCGGTGAGCAGATGACGATGTGGTCGGCGACGCAGATTCCGCACATCCTGCGGTTCGCGCTGGCCGCGACCACCGGCGTGCCCGAGTCGAAGATCCGGGTGATCGCCCCCGACGTCGGCGGCGGTTTCGGCGGCAAGCTGCAGGCCACCCCCGAGGAGTGGATCACCTGGGCGGTCGCCCGTCGGCTCCGCAAGCCAGTGAAGTACACCGAGACCCGGTCGGAGTCGCTGATGTCGGGCCACCACGGCCGCGACCAGTGGCAGAACCTCACGCTCGCCGCCACCAAGGACGGCAGGGTCACCGGGCTCAAGGTCGAGCTCACCGCCGACATGGGCGCCTACGTGGCGATCGTGGGCGGCGGGGTGCCGGTGCTCGGGGCGTTCATGTTCAACGCGATCTACAAGTTCCCGGCGTACCACTTCTCCTGCCAGACGGTGCTCACCAACACCACCTGGACCGACGCCTACCGGGGGGCGGGCCGACCGGAGGCGACCTTCGGCATCGAGCGGCTGATGGACGAGCTGGCCGCCGAGGTCGGCGTCGACCCGCTGGAGATCCGGGAGAAGAACTGGATCACGCACGAGGAGTTCCCCTTCACCACGGTGTCCGGGCTCGAGTACGACTCGGGCAACTACGAGGCCGCCACCGCCAAGGCCAAGGAGCACTTCGGGTACGACGAGCTCCGCGCCGAGCAGCAGCGTCGCCGCGAGGCGGGAGACCCGGTGCAGCTCGGCATCGGGATCTCGACCTTCACCGAGATGTGCGGGCTGGCACCGTCGCGGGTGCTGGGGGCGCTGGACTACGGCGCCGGCGGCTGGGAGCACGCCGAGGTGCGGATGCTGGCCACCGGCAAGGTCGAGGTGGTCACCGGTGCCTCCGCACACGGCCAGGGCCACGAGACGGCGTTCAGCCAGATCGTCGCCGACAAGCTGGGCGTGCCGTTCGAGGACGTCGAGATCCTGCACGGCGACACCGCGATCTCCCACCGCGGCCTCGACACCTACGGCTCGAGGTCCCTGGTCGTCGGTGGGGAGGCGCTGGCGAAGGCGACCGACAAGGTGATCGAGAAGGCCAAGCCGATCGCCGCGCACCTGCTGGAGGCGTCGGTCGACGACCTGGAGTTCGCCGGCGGCCGGCTGTCGGTGCGGGGCACCGACAAGGGGATGTCGCTGGCCGAGGTCGCCGCGGCAGCGTTCGCGGCCCACAACCTGCCCGACGGTGTCGAGGCGAGCATCGACAGCGAGGCGACCTACGACCCGGTGAACTTCAACTTCCCTCACGGCACCCACCTGTGCGCGGTCGAGGTCGACACCGAGACCGGCGGCATCCGGATGCGCAAGTACACCTGCGTCGACGACATCGGCACGGTGATCAACCCGCTCATCGTCGAGGGCCAGGTGCACGGCGGGCTGGTGCAGGGCATCGCCCAGGCGCTGTGGGAGGAGGCCGTGCACGACGAGTCCGGGACGCTGGTGTCCGCCTCGTTCGTGGACTACCTGGTGCCCACCGCGGCCGACACGATCAGCTTCGACGTCGACCACAACACCACCGAGTGCACCACCAACAGCCTGGGCGCCAAGGGCGTGGGGGAGGCCGGCACGATCGCCTCGACCCCCGCGGTGGTCAACGCGGTGGTCGACGCGCTGCGGCCCTACGGCGTCCACGACGTGCGGATGCCGTGCACGCCCGAGCGGATCTGGAAGGCCATCCACGAGTCGGGCCAGGAGCCGACCACCCCGCAGGCCGCCGGGCACTTCGAGCCCGGCATGGAGGGCACCGCCGATCGCAGCACCGGAGCGGAAGGAACCGACCAGTGATTCCGGCACAGTTCGACTACCTGGCCCCCACCTCGCTGGAGGAGGCGCTCTCGGCGCTCTCCGAGCACGGTGACGACGCGAAGATCATCGCCGGCGGGCAGAGCCTGCTGCCGGTGCTGCGGATGCGGCTGAACGCGCCCGAGGTGGTCATCGACATCGGTCGGATCGACGCGCTGCGCGGAGTCCGCGACGACGGCGACGCGATCGTGATCGGCGCGATGACCACGCACGCCGAGGTGGGCACCGACCCGCTCGTCGCCGAGCATGCCGCGCTGGTCAGCAAGGCGGTCGTGCACCTCGCCGACCCCCAGGTCCGGCACCGCGGCACCTTCGGTGGCGCGCTGGCGCACGCCGACCCGGCCGGCGACCTCGGCGCCCCGGCGCTGGCCCTGGGCGCGCAGTTCGTGGTCACCGGACCCGGCGGCACCCGCACGGTCGGGGCCGACGACTTCTTCGAGGACCTCTTCACCACCGCGATCGGCGACGACGAGATCCTCACCGAGGTGCGCATCCCCAAGCACACCGGCTGGGGCGCGCACTACGAGAAGTTCGTCAGGGTCGCCCACCAGTGGCCGATCGTGGCGGTGGGCGCGACCGTCCGGATGGACGGAGACACGATCGCCGAGGCCCGCATCGGGCTGACGAACATGGGCTCTACGCCGCTGCGCGCCCGGGCCACCGAGGAGGCGCTGGCGGGACAGTCGGCGACGGAGGACGCCGTACGCTCGGCCGCGGAGTCCGCGGCCGAGGGCACCAACCCGCCGTCGGACCTGAACGGGGACGCGGACTATCGTCGACACCTGGCGACCGTGCTGACCCGCAGGGCGGTGCTGGCCGCCGCCGGAGCCTGACGACGCACCCCCGCAGAGAGGACCCAGCGTGGAGCTGACCCACGACTTCACCGTCCCCGCCTCCGTCGAGGACACCTGGCAGGCGCTGACCGACATCGAGGGGGTGGCCGGGTGCTTCCCGGGTGCCACGGTCACCTCGGTCGAGGGCGACTCGTTCAAGGGGACCGTGAAGGTCAAGCTGGGCCCGATCGCCCTGACCTACAACGGGTCCGGGGAGTTCACCGGCAAGGACGAGTCCGCCCGCCGGATGACCCTGGCCGCGAAGGGCAAGGACAAGCGGGGCAACGGCACCGCCGGGGCCGACGTCACCGCCACCATGGAGGCCGACGGCGAGCAGACCCGGGTCAAGGTGGTCACCGAGCTGCAGATCACCGGCAAGCCGGCGCAGTTCGGCCGCGGGGTGATCCAGGACGTCAGCGACAAGCTGCTCGGCCAGTTCACCCAGTGCCTCGAGCAGAGGCTCGCCGGCCCGTCCCCGGCGGAGGCGACGGCCGCGGAGGCGACGGCCGCGGAGGCGACGGCTGCCGAGGCCGCGGGCGGTGACCAGGACGCCGGTCCCGCCTCGCAGCCGACCGGTGCCGCCGCTGCCGGGACGCCGGCAGTGGACCAGGACACCGGTCCGGCCTCCGCGCCTGTCGACGCTGCGGGCGCCGCGGCATCGGCGGGCGCGTCGGCCGCTTCGGTCGCTTCGTCGGGCGTCTCGTCGGCCGCCGAGGCACCGGTCACGCCGATCGGGTCGGCTCCCTCGGCCGGGCAGCGGGTCGCCGAGCGGGGCGGCGAGGCGCTGGACCTCGGCGCGACGGTGCTGCCGGTGCTGATCAAGCACTACGGCAAGCAGATCGGTGCCGGTGTCGGGCTGCTCGTGGTGCTGCTGGTGCTGCGTCGGTTGCTGCGGCGCTGACGGTTTCCCAGGTGAGGAACCGAAACCGCTGACGGTTTCCCAGGTCAGGAACCCGAACTGCCTCTTCGCACAGGTTGCTCCCGGTGTGAAGAGGCAGTTCGCCATGTGAGGTCGCGGAGCCGCGGCCAGTTTGGGTTCATCACCTGGGAAACCGGCCCCCAGCGAGCCTGGCAACACCAGGCGAACCGCCGTCAGAAGACGTTGCGCGGACGGAACTGGACGCTGATGCGCGGGCCCACCGCCCGGGACGTCTTCGGCACGGCATGTTCCCAGGTGCGCTGGCAGGAGCCGCCCATCACGATCAGGTCGCCGTGGCCGAGCTGGTGGCAGACCGCGGTGCTGCCGCCGCGCGGGCGCAGCAGCAGCTTGCGCGGGGAGCCGAAGGAGACGATCGCGACCATGGTGTCGTGACTGCGGCCGCGGCCGATGTTGTCGCCGTGCCAGGCGACCGAGTCGCGGCCGTCGCGGTAGTAGCAGCACCCGGCGGTGACGAACGACTCGCCGAGCTCCTCGGCGTAGTAGGTGTTCAGCGCCTGGCGCGCCTCCGTCAGGGCCGGGTGCGGGAGCCGTTCCCCGATCCCGTAGGTGTGCACCAGGCGCGGCACGTCGACGACCCGCTCGTACATTTCCCGGCGCTCGGCGCGCCAGGGCACCTCGCGCACGAGCTGGGGGAAGAGCTCGTCGGCGCCGGCGAACCATCCGGGGAGGACGTCGACCCAGGCCCCGCGGCTGAGCGTCGTACGCCGCACCCGACCGGCCAGCGGGCCCACGCCGACGCGCTGGGCTCCGGTCTCGTCGACGAGCTCGTCGAGGAGCGAGGGCTGGAATGCCACGGACATGCCCCCACGCTAGCACGGGGTCGAACGAATGTTCGAGAGCCTTCCTAGGCCTGTTCGAGACCCGGGGTGCCGACGGCGGGGCCCATCGCCGCCCGGGCCTCGGCGAGCGTGTCCAGGTCGGGGTCGACCGGCACGCCGTTGGCCTGCGCGGAGAGCTGCGGCTCGAGCCGGAACACGGCGAGCGCCGCCACCGCCGCGCAGCCGAGCAGCAGCACGGTGATGTAGAGAGGAGCGAGGTGGTGGCCGATCAGCCAGCCCGACACCGGGGGCGCGATCACCATCGGGCTCTGGAAGGCCGCCGAGCTGATCGCGTTGGCCCGGCCGCGCAGCCGGTCGGTGGCGATGTCGTTGGTCATCGCCGGCATCGTCGGCTGCAGCAGCGTCTCGCCGAGGGCGAAGACCGACGCGCAGGCGGCGATCAGCACGGTCGCGCCCCAGGTGCCGGGGACCAGACCGGAGGCGCCCATGCACAGCCAGGCCAGGGCCCAGATCGCGGCCATCACCGCGACCACCCGGCTGCGGCGGCGGCCCTCGATGCGGTGCAGCACCACCAGCTGGAGCAGCACGATCACCAGGGTGTTGGCCGCGAAGGCGATGCCGAGGCCCTGGGTGGAGACCTTGCCGAGCGCCCGGGCGTAGGCCGGCATGCCGGTGTTGAGCTGGGCGTAGCCGACGAACGACCCGACGAAGGTGACCACCAGCAGCGTCGGCATCGCGGGCAGCCGCAGCACCTCGCGGTAGCTCGGCCGGGTGGGGTGCTCGTCGGTGTGCTCGGCCCGCCCGGTCACGTGTCGCAGTGGCACCGCCATCAGGAACAGCGCCGGCAGGTAGCTGACCGCGTCGGCGAGGTAGATGGCCTGGAAGGTGCCGAGCCGGTGCACGTCGACCAGGGCGCCGCCGACCAGGCCGCCGATGCCGATGCCGAGGTTGAGCAGGGTGAAGTTCACCCCGAAGTAGCGCTGCCGGATGTTGCTGGGCACCACGTGGGCGACCATGGTCTGCGCCGCCGGCCAGGAGATGCCGAAGGAGATGCCGGTCAGCGCCATCGCCAGCGCCGCCAGCCCGATCGTCGAGGCCACCGTCATCACCAGCTCGCCGGCGATCGCGCAGACCAGGGAGCCGATCAGCACCTTGCGGCCGCCGAGGTGGTCGATCAGCGATCCGCCGGGCCCGACCACCAGCAGTCCCGCGAGCGGTTGTACGCCGAGGAGCAGGCCGGTCGTGCTCAGCGAGAAGTCGCGCACCTCGTGCAGGTAGACGACCCAGAACGGCAGCACCAGGCCGGTGCCGATGAACTCGAAGGCCACCACGGACAGCAGCAGCCGGCCTTCGCGGGGCAGGTCGTGCCAGAAGTCCGCGAGGCGCGATCGGGGAGGAGTGGTTGCGGTGGTCATCGAACGCTCATGGTCGCAGCCGGGAGGCCGGGATTGCACCTTGTTTTCCTCCCCAGGCGCTGTGATGGCGGTTATCTTGAGGGTTGCCGGGAGGGGCTGAGGAGATGACGGTGGCAGAAGCCAAGGAGCGGGTCCGTCGCGGCCGCAAGCACGTGCTGGTGCGGGAGTATGTCCGCTCCCTGGTGGTCAACGCCGAACCGGGCACGCCGGCGCCGTCGGAGCGCGACCTCGCCGAGCAGTTCGGCGTGGCCCGGATGACCGTGCGGCACGCGATCGACGCGCTCGTCGCCCAGGGGCTGCTGGAGCGGATCCCCGGACGCGGCACCTTCGTGACCAAGCCGCTGATCGACATGCAGATGCGGCTCTCGGCGTTCACCGAGGAGATGGAGCGACGCGGCAAGAAGCCCGAGTCGCGCACCATCCTCGCCCGCCGGGAGACCGCCGGCCCCGGTGTGGCCCGGGCGCTCGAGCTGGAGGAGGGTGCCCCGATCGCCCACTGGGAGCGGTTGCGCCTGGCCGACTCGCTGCCGATGGCGATCCAGCACGTCTACCTGTCGCTCGACCTCTTCCCGAACTTCCTCGAGGAGGCGCAGCCGGCCAGCCTCTACTTCTGGTTCGCGATGCAGGACCTGATGCCCACCTGGGGCGAGGACTCGGTGACCGCCGCGCTGGCGACCGAGCAGGAGGCCGCGCTGCTGGAGCTGGAGCCGGGCAGCCCGGTGCTGCACATCTCCCGGCGGTCGTTCTGCCGGGAGGTCGCCGTCGAGGTGACGCGCAGCGTCTACCGCGCCGACCGCTACACGCTGTGGGTGCCGGTGCTGCGCCCCGAGCACCTGCGCTGAGCGCGCCTCACAGCCGCCCGATCGGGGCCACCTCGATGCCGGCCTGCTCGCACACCCAGGTCGGGTTCGGCCCGCCGAGGTCCGGGTGGACGTAGAGGGCGTGCGGCTCCCGGTCGGCGCACACCCGGCACAGCGGCCAGCGACCGTTGGTCTCCAGCAGGTGGTCCTGGACGTCCTGGGCGACCAGCCCGGTGATGTAGTCGCGGCCCTCGGTCCACTGCTCGAGCCACCAGGCGCGGTCGGCGATCGCCTCCTCCAGGGCGGAGACCACCCGGGCGTCGGCGACGCCGGTGGTCTCGAGGTCGTGCAACACGAGCGCGCGTGCCTTCATCACGGGGTCGTCGGGTGTCACGATGACCATTGTGACCCCCACCCAAGCGCCGCCTGAGGATCCTGAGGACTCCGCGCTGCTCGAGGTGGTCGTGCTGCACCCCCGCGACGCGGTGGCGGCCGCCGAGGGTGGGGCCGACCGGCTGTTGTTCCTGCGCGAGCCGGAGGAGGGTGGCTTCTCGCCGGAGCCGGGGCAGGTCTCGGCGATCGTGCGGGAGACCGACCTGCCGGTGCGGGTGATGCTGCGGGTCGACGACGGCTACGGCATCACCGGGGGCGCGTTCCGCCGGCTGGTGGGGCTGGCCGGTGACTACGCCGCGCTGGGCGCCGACGGCGTCTGCTTCGGCTTCCTCGACCCCGACCTGCGCATCGACCGTGCCTCCTGCGCCGAGCTGGCGACGGAGATCGCACCGCTGCCGTGGACCTTCCACCGCGGCTTCGACGCCGCCCTCGACGCCGAGCGCGCGTGGCGTGACGTGACCGGGCTCCCCGGACTCGACGCGGTCGCCTCGGCCGGGTCGTTGCGTGGGCTGGCGGCCGGCGGCGACGAGCTGATCGACCGGGCCACGGCCTCGCCGGAGGTCGCGCGGCTGCTGCTGGTCTCCGGCGGGCTGGTGACCGACCAGGTGCCGTGGCTGGTGCGGGCCGGGGTGCGCCAGTTCGCGGTGGGCGCCTCGGCCCGACCGGGTCGTTCCTGGACCAAGGCGTACGTCGACGCCGGGCACGTGCGCGCGCTCCGGCTGCTGCTCGACGACGCGCTCTCCCGCGCACTGGGGATCCCGGTCGATTGATCCTCATCGACCCGCCGAACGTCCCCGCCCGTGGCCGGCTGTGGTCCCACGTCGCCTCGGACACCTCCTACGAGGAGCTGCACGAGTTCGCCCGTGGCCTGGGCATCCCCGGACGCGGCTTCGACCGCGACCACTACGACCTGCCGGCCGAGCTGTACGACGCCGCGCTGGCCGCCGGGGCGGTGCCGGTGCGCAGCCGCGAGCTGGTCGCCCGGCTGCACGCCGCAGGACTGCGCCGGCGCAAGCGCGGCTGAGCCCTCCTCAGCGGGACAGCTCCTCGATCTCCGCCTGCACGTTGGCCCGGGCGCGCCGCTCCCAGCGTTCCCGGGCCGCCTCGGTGTGGAAGAGCGAGTCCTTGGCCAGCAGGTCCTCGAGCACCCGGCGCCGACCGGCGCGGAAGGCGCGGTCGGGAATCGCGGCGTACTCCTGGCGGACGCCGGCGGTGTACTCGTCGTACCGCTGCGGCGGGGCGGCCAGGATCGCCAGGTCGGCGTCGCACAGCAGCTGCCCGTCGAGGTCGTCGTCGGCGGGACGGTGGGTGGCAGTGAGTCGCACCAGCCGGGCCACCTCGGCGGCGTACGGCGTCGCGGCGAGCTGGCGCTCGGCCATCCGGGCGGACCGCTCCTCGTTGTCACCCGCCGTCGAGCCGTCGTAGACGGCGTCGTGGAACCAGGCGGCGAGCAGCACCACGTCGCGGGTCGGGTGCCCTGCGGGCATCAGCTCGTCGAGGCGCTGCAGCACCTCGGCCAGGTGGCGCAGGTCGTGGTAGCCGCGTGCCGGGTCGTCGTAGGCGCGGCAGAGCCGCTCGCGCAGGTCGTCCCGGTCGGGCAGCGGCCACCAGCCGGCGAGGTCGGTCAGCGGTGCTGCACCCACAGGTTCTCCTCGCGGTAGGTGACCCGGTCGGCGTCGCGGTCGACGTGGACCAGGTTCAGGGCGTCGGGTACGACATAGTCACCCGTGACCGGGAAGACCATGCCGGCCCACTGCTCCCACTCCGCGACCGTGCCGACGATCAGCATCGACTCCGGTGCCGGCGCGAGCACCGTCGCGCCCATCCGCTGGTGGGTCCGGATCCACGGGTCGACGGAGAGGCCGTCCTCGCGCGTCCAGGTGGCGTACTCGGCCATCGGGACCTGCGGGTAGCGCGACTTCCAGGTGGGCCGGATCGGCGCGATCACGTGCTCGATGCCGTCGCCGCGGGCCCTGTCGGCGAGCGTCGTGAGCACCTCGGTGGCCAGTCCACGCCGGTCATGGGCCTGCGCCACGGCGGCGGCCATGAAGCTGAAGGTGTTCGGCCGGGCGCCGCGCTCATGGCCCTCGACGGCGCGGACGAGCGCGTCGTCGTACCCGCTGGGCAGGTCCTCGACGGTGCCGTCCCACACCAGCGGCACGCCCCAGCCGCCGGCGGCGACCTTGCCGTCGTCGAGCAGCAGGATGTCGTAGTCGCGGAAGTACTCCGCCACCCGTGGCATGTACTGCCTGGGCACGTCGTCGTGGAAGATGAACTCCGGCCAGCGCTCGCGGAAGGCCGCGCCCGCCTCCTGCTCCAGATCGGGGCGGTCCTGGGAGACGACGACGTCCATGACGCGCGATCCTAGGCGGCCTCGGGGCCCTGGGCGGCGTAACGTCCCTCGACGTGGCGCGCCTGATCCATCTCAACGGCCCGCCGGGCATCGGCAAGTCGACGCTGGCCCGGCGGTACGTCGACGAGCATCCCGGTGTCCTCAACTGCGACGTCGACGTGCTGCGCACGCTGATCGGTGGCTGGCGGGCCGACTTCAACCACGCCGGCTCGCTGATCCGGCCTGCCGCGCTGGCGATGATCAGCGCCTACCTCGCGCACGGCCACGACGTCGTGCTGCCGCAGCTGCTCAGGGACCCGGCGGAGGTCGCGCGCTTCGAGAGGGCGGCCACCGACGCGGGCGCCCGCTTCGTCGAGTGCATGCTGATGGACTCCCCGGAGGCGGCCCTGGCACGGTTCCACCGCAGGGGCACCGACGGCTTCGACGAGCCGTGGCACGGCCACGTGCGCGCCATCGTGGCCTCGCTCGGTGGCGACGCGCTGCTCACCGACACCTACCGAGGTCTGCAGGCGCTGCTGGAACTGCGGTCCGATGTCGTGGTGGTGCCCAGTGAGGAGGGTCGGGTCGAGGCGACGTACCAGGCCCTGCTGCAGGCGCTCTCCTAGG
>DATDNR010000108.1:0-2591 GCA_036518175.1 Marmoricola sp. | reverse complement strand
GGGATGAGCTCGTTGCGCGGATCGTTGCGGGGGTCGATGCCCGGCTCGCCCCTGCCACCGAAGTCGATCGTCGCGTGCTCCAGCTCGGTGCCGCACTCCGGGCAGGTGTGCGGCCAGCGCTCGTCCTCGGGCCGCTGGTCCTCATGCTGCTGCTCAGGCTGGTCGTCCATGAGCCGACCCTAGGGCACCTGCAAAGCGGCGGTCAGGACACGTCGCGCAACAGCTGCCGGTGATAGGCGACCTCGAGCTGCCGTAGCACCAGCGCGGGATCGCCGCGCAGCACCCGGTCGGGGTCCAGGGCCTCCACCCTCCAGCCCAGCGCCTCTGCGCGAGCCACCAGGCCCGGGTCGACGACACCGACCACCGCGCCGAACCGCTGGGTCGGCAGGCCGAGGGCGAGCCGGAGGCCCGCGCCCTCGACGACGGCACCGGGCACCGGCGTCGGGAGCCGTGCGGCGAACCAGTGGAACCGCAGCGCGGACTCGGCCGCGTCGCGGGCCCGGCCGTCGGCGAGGGCGACGACATGGCGCAGCTGCACGACCCCGCCGTGGCGACCGAACCGGGGAAGCTCGGCGAGCAGCTCCCGGTGCCGGCACAGCCCCTCCCGCAGCACGGCGTCGAGCACCCCCTGCGCCCGGTCCGGCGCCAGCGACCGGCCGAGGTCCATGGCGGTGCGGAGCGGGGTCGTCACCCGCACGCGCGCGAGCACGGTCACGTCGGTGGCCGACAGCGTCCGCCCCAGTCCCCTGCGTGTCGCCGGGGTGAGCGCCTCGACCGGAGGCAGCAGGTCAGCGCCCGGCACGGCGATGCCGTGCACCCACGCGGCCGTGCGGTCGACGACCACCGCGCCGCCGGGCACCAGCAGACCGACCGCGGCCGCGCGCACCTCGGCGGTCTCCCCCACGGTCGACGCCAGGTAGACGCCTCGCAGCAGCCGGCGTACCCGTCCTTCGGCGAGCATCCGCTCGAGCGCCGAACGGCCGAGGCCGGCGGCGCGTGCCATGGCCGGGGTGAACGGCACGTCCAGCAGCGAGGTGCCGGCCAGGTCGAGGGGCAGCTGGTCGTGGTCCCGAGAGTGCATGCCCGACAGGGTGCCGCGGATCGGCAGCCCGTGCCCCGGTCGTCCACAGGCCCGGCGACCCGTCCACAGGCCGGGGATGCCTCCCCAGGGGCTGCGTCAACCACCACCGACGCCGGCGCGGGCCAGCCACGCCGACAGGTCCTCGGTCAGCGGCAGCTCGCGCAGCTCGTCGGGTCGCACCCAGCGCACGTCGTCGGCGTCGTCGCCCGGTCGCAGCTCGCCGCCACGCACGCTGGCCCGGAAGTCGTGGATCTCGTAGGCCCGGTCCTCACCGGCCGGGCGGGTCAGTGACCACAGCTCCTCGTGGACCTCGACCACCAGCCCGGTCTCCTCGAGCACCTCGCGGACCACGGCCTGCTGCAGCGACTCACCTGCCTCGACGCGGCCGCCGGGGATCGACCAGCGTCCGCGCTCGGGCTCACGCCCGCGCTGCACGAGCAGCACCCGTCCGTCCTCGTCGAGGATCACCGCACCCGCCGCGGGGACCCGGGTGCGGCCGGGGCCGCGGTAGGCCTGCGTGCTGCGCTGCACGAACCCGAAGCCGAGGGACCGGTACAGACGACCGGCATCGCTGTCGGTGTCGGCGAGGATCACCCACTGCCGGCAGCCGCGCTCGGCGGCCCAGTCCGCGGCGACGCCCAGCAGGTGGCTGGCCAGGCCGCGGCGGCGGTGCTCGGGCTCGGTGCGCACCTCCTGGTAGCGCGCGATCCCGTCACCGCAGTCGACGATGCCGAGCGACGCCGCCAGGCGTCCGCCCGCGTAGGCGCCGAAGAACGCCGAGGACGCCGGCGCCACCCGTCGGGAGGCGGCCGGCCGCACCTCGTAGCCGGCGGCAAGCGGCCGCCGCACCGGCCCTGTGCTGCTGGCGAGCACGTCCTCGTGCTCGAGCACCATGTCCGCGGCCGCCCAGGCGATCCGGTGCTGCGGCTCGGCCACCAGTCCGACGGCACGGTGGTCGGCAGCGGGGAACTCGGCCTCGAACGTCCGCAGCCACCGACCCGCGTCGTCGACGGCCGCCGGGTCGGTGACCAGCACGAAGTTGCCCCAGTGGTACGCCGGGTCGGCCGGTGTCCGCACCACCAGGTGGTCGCTGTGCTCGTCGACCTGCGCGCCGGAGAGCCGGCGGACGGCGACGTCGGTCCGCCAGCCGAGCGGGAGCATCATCGCGGGCCGTCCGCCAGCACGGTGGCGACCTCGTC
Organism: Marmoricola sp.; assembly: GCA_036518175.1. Taxonomy (GTDB): domain Bacteria; phylum Actinomycetota; class Actinomycetes; order Propionibacteriales; family Nocardioidaceae; genus Marmoricola. Next base: position 311 of record DATDNR010000108.1, on the reverse strand, counting down.
CGCGGTCGGCATGGCAGCGATCTCGGCCGCGACCTGCCTCGCGCTCGCGGCATACCTGAGATCGTCGAGCACCTCCGCCACCGCCTCGCGCACCGACGTCACCGACGCCTCGTCGGGCATCACCACCCGGGCGGCACCTGCCCGGGCGAGACGCCGACCGATCTGGAAGTTGTCGGCGCTCTGCGGCACCGCGACCGACGGCAGCCCGTGGGCGAGCGCACCGAAGGCGGTGCCGGCCCCGGCGTGGTGCACCACCAGGTCGCAGTGCGGCAGCAGCTCGGCCTGCGGCACGAAGCGCGCCATCCGCACGT
>DATDNR010000107.1:0-4587 GCA_036518175.1 Marmoricola sp. | reverse complement strand
GGCGAGCTGGTGGACGAGGTCGTCGGAGGCGCGGTCGAGCGTGTGGCCCAGGCAGCGACGGGTCCGCTCGCGCAGCGCCACGACCTCCTCGCGCCGGCCGGCGAGGCCGGCGCGCGGGTCGGCCAGGCTCGGCCGCGAGCGCAGCGCCTCCAGCCGCTGCTGCTCGCGGTCGACCAGCAGCCGCAGTGCATGACGTCCGCGCTCGCGCAGCTGCAGCACGCGCTGGGCCTCCTCGGCGACGTCGGGCACGACCAGCTTCGCGGCATCGGTGGGCGTGGAGGCGCGGACGTCGGCGACGAGGTCGAGGATCGGGGAGTCCGGCTCGTGGCCGATGGCGGAGACCAGCGGGGTCGTGAGCTTGTGCACGCACCGGATCAGCGCCTCGTCGCTGAAGGGGAGCAGGTCCTCCAGCGAGCCGCCTCCGCGGGCGACGACGATCACGTCCACCGACGCGTCGGCGTCCAGAGCGGTGACCGCCTCCATCACCTCGCGGGTGGCATTGACGCCCTGCATCGCGGCGTACCGGACCGCGAACCGGACGCCGGGCCACCGGCGGCGGGCGTTCTCGAGCACGTCCCTCTCCGCGGCGGAGTTCTGCGCGGTCACCAGGCCGATCTGCCGGGGCAGGAAGGGCAGCGGCCGCTTGAGCTCGCCGGCGAAGAGCCCCTCGGCGGCGAGGAGCTGGCGGCGCCTCTCCAGCCGGGCGAGCAGCTCGCCCTCGCCGACCAGCCGGATCTCGCGGACCTGCAGCGAGAGCGTGCCGCGGTTGGGGTAGAACGACGGCTTGGCGTGCACGACGATGTGCGCTCCGTGCACGAGCGGCGTGGGCAGGGAGTCGACGACCGTGCGCGGGCAGGTGAGGGTCACCGAGAGGTCCGCGACCCGGTCGCGCAGGGTCATGAACACCGTGCTCATCCCGTCACGCCGGCTCAGCTGGGTGAGCTGGCCCTCGACCCACACGGCGCCGAGCCGGTCGATCCAGCCGGCGATCGCCTGGGCGATCTGCCGCACCGGAGCGGGGTGCTCGGGAGATGTGTCGATGGCCACGCCCTGACCCTAGGGGACGCCGCCTACCATGGCGTGGTGACTACCGACCTGGGGACCCCCACCGTGCTCTCGCCCGAGCAGGCCGACCGCACGGTGCTGCTCGCGGCGCCGCGCGGCTACTGCGCGGGCGTGGACCGGGCGGTGATCACGGTCGAGAAGGCCTTGGACCTGTACGGCGCCCCGATCTACGTGCGCAAGCAGATTGTGCACAACAAGCACGTGGTCGCCGACCTCGAGGGCCGCGGCGCCGTCTTCGTCGAGGAGCTCGACGAGGTCCCGGAGGGCGCGACCGTGGTCTTCTCCGCCCACGGTGTCTCCCCGGCGGTGCACGAGCAGGCCCGCGAGCGCCGCCTGAGGACCATCGACGCCACCTGCCCGCTGGTCACCAAGGTCCACCACGAGGCCCGGCGGTTCGCGGGGGAGGACTACGACATCCTGCTCATCGGGCACTCCGGGCACGAGGAGGTGGAGGGCACCTCCGGTGAGGCGCCCGGCCGCATCCAGCTCGTCGAGGGACCCGAGGACGTGCCCGACATCGTCGTACGCGACCCGGCCAGGGTGGCCTGGCTCTCCCAGACCACGCTGTCGGTCGACGAGACGATGGCCACCGTGGAGGCGATCCGGGAGCGGTTCCCGCAGCTGCTGGACCCGCCCAGCGACGACATCTGCTACGCCACCCAGAACCGCCAGGCCGCGGTCAAGGAGATCAGCGACGGCACCGACCTGGTGATCGTGGTCGGCTCGGCGAACTCGTCGAACTCCGTGCGGCTCGCCGAGGTCGCGCTCGAGGCCGGCGCCCGCCGCGCCTACCGCGTCGACGACGCCTCGGAGATCGAGGACGCCTGGCTCGACGGCGTACGCACGGTCAGCGTGACCTCCGGCGCGTCCGTCCCGGAGAACCTCGTCGACGGCGTGCTGGACCACCTCGCCGAGCGCGGGTACCCGGATGCCCGCGCGGTGCACACGGCGGAGGAGTCGCTGATCTTCGCGCTGCCGCCGGAGCTGCGTCGCGAGATCCGGGCACGGGAGAAGGCCGGGGCAGGGCTGCAGGACCAGGGCTGAGGGGGCGCGATGGCGCGCTACTACGACGTGCACCCCGTCGACCCGCAGCCCCGCATCATCGGCCAGGTCGTCCGGCTGCTGCATGACGACGGCCTGGTCGCCTACCCGACCGACTCCGGTTACGCGCTCGGCACCCAGCTCGGCAACCGCGACGGGCTGGAGCGGATCCGGCAGATCCGCCAGCTCGACGACAAGCACCACTTCACCCTGGTGTGCCGCGACTTCGCCCAGCTCGGATCGCTGGTGCACCTCGACAACGCGGCGTTCCGGATGGTCAAGGCGGCCACCCCCGGGCCGTACACATTCATCCTGCCGGCGACCTCGGAGGTCCCGAAGCGGCTGATGCACCCGAAGAAGCGCACCGTCGGGGTGCGGATCCCCGAGCACCGCGTGGTGCAGGCACTGCTCACCGAGCTGGGCGAGCCGCTGCTCTCCAGCACGCTGCTGCTGCCGGGTCAGCTGGACCCGATGACCGAGGGCTGGGTGGTGCAGGAGGAGATCGGTCAGTGGCTCGACGCGGTGGTCGACTGCGGCGAGTGCGGGTCGGAGCCGACGACCGTCGTGGACCTCTCCTCGGGGCTCGCCGAGGTGGTCAGGTACGGCGCCGGCGAGACCTCGCGCTTCGAGTGACGCCGGCTCGGCGGCTGCTGCCCCCGAGAAGCCGGACGTCGGCCGATGACGCGGTGGCGCACCGCGAGCACCGCCAGGCAGAGCGCGTAGCCGATCGCCAGCGACGCGGCGTGGCGCGCCAGGCCGGTGACCAGCCCCTGCACGAAGCCGTCTCCGCGCCCGGCGATCGCTCCGCGGTCGACGAGTGACAGCGAGGTGCACAGTCCGAGGAGCAGGAGCGGGGGCAGCACGCCGACGCTGAAGAAGTCGGTGGGTCGGACCCCGAGCGCGGCCCCCACACAGAGCAGCACGAACCCGACGTCGAAGACCAGGTCGAGGCGCCGGGTGGCGAGCAGGTTCACGCCGGTCAGCAGCACGCACGCGAGCACGGACAACCGGGTCGTCCGGCTGCCGGACATCCGCCCCTCTTCCCAGAGGGTGGGCGCGCGCACCGCTCCACCGTAGGGTCGGCGGTCGCGGCGTCCCGGGCGACGCGCCGGGCCCGCCGGCCGCTGCGGCGCCGTACCGGGACGAAACGGACACGCGCCCGCGCGGGACGTCCTGCGGTGTGGTGGTCGGGGCGACCGGTGTGCAGGACGTTGTGGGGGATGTCCTGCGGTGTGGTGGTGGGGGCGACCGGTGTGCAGGACGTCATCCGATGGGTGGGTCGGGGGCCACGATCCGCATGACGTCCGGGGCCGGCGAGGTCAGCCGATGCGTCGCTGCTGGCCGGGTGGTTCGGCGACCGGCAGCTCCGGACGCTGGTCGGCGACCGTCTCGAGGAGCTCGGCGGCGGTCAGCGGACGAGGCGCCTCGCGGACCGGGGCCGGCGCGGGCAGTGGCTCGCGGGTGACGCCGATGTCCTCGAACTGCCGGGCTGTCACCAGCACGCGTCCCTCGAGCGAGCCCACCGCCTTGTTGTAGGCGTCGACGGACCCCTTGAGCGACCGGCCGAGCTTGTCGAGATGCCCGCCCATCACGCCGAGCCGGGCGTGCAGCTCGCGGCCGAGCTCGTGGATCTCCCGGGTCCGCTCGGCCAGCACCTCGGTGGTCCAGCCATGGGCGACGGTGCGAAGCAGGGCGATCAGCGTCGTGGGAGTGGCGACGACGACGTTGCGGGCGGCGGCGTACTCCAGCAGCTCGGAGTCCGCGTCGAGCGCGGCCGCGAGCGAGGACTCGGCCGGCACGAACAGCACCACGAACTCCGGGGTCGCGGCCAGCGCCCGCCAGTAGGCCTTCGACGACAGGCCGTCCACGTGGGCACGCAGCTGGCGGGCGTGGCGACGCAGGTGCGCCCGCCGCTCGTCGTCATCGTCGGTGGCGAGGGCGTCGAGATGGGCGTCGAGGGGGACCTTGCTGTCGACGACGATGCTGCGCCCCCCGGCGAGGTGGACGACGAGGTCGGGGCGGCGTACGGCGTCGTCGTCCGCCAGGTGCACCTGCTCGTCGAAGTCGCAGTGCGCGACCATGCCGGCCAGCTCGACGCTGCGACGCAGGTGCAGCTCGCCCCAGCGTCCACGGACCTGGGGCTTGCGCAGCGCGGTGGCCAGCGACGCGGTCTCGCGACGCAACTGCTCTGCGGTGAGCCGCACGTCGTCGACCTGTTGGCGCAGCTGGCCCTGCCAGGCGACGCGTTGCTGCTCCAGGTCGCGCATCCGGTCGTGCAGCCGGTCGAGGCCGTCACGGAGGACCGCCTGGTCCTCGCCGTGGGCCGTGATCACCGCGAGCGCGCGGTCGTCGCGGCGGGCCCAGCGCAGGCCGACGAGCAGCCCGGCGAGCACACCGAGGACCAGCAGCAACAGCCCGACGAGGATCTCCATGCGCACGACGATGCCAGCAGGCGCCGACAACCCGGGGGCGACGCGGCCG
>DATDNR010000106.1:0-15966 GCA_036518175.1 Marmoricola sp. | reverse complement strand
CGCGCCGGTCGTTGGCTGGTCGAGCGCGAGCGCCGCTACTACGCGGCCTTCACCCGCCCGGACGTGCTGGCGGTGCTCCGGGTCGCCCCCGACGTGGCCGTGGCCCGCAAGACCGACGAGGAGTCGGGGTACGTCCGGCGGCGCTCGACCGAGGTGTGGCAGGCGAGCTGGGAGGACGACACCGTCCTCATCGACGCAGCGCGCCCGGCGGACGCCGTGCTCGCCCACCTTCGTGCGGTGGTGTGGGAGGCACTGTGACAGGCAGGCTGGTCGAGCTCGCCGGCCCGGCCGGTGCCGGCAAGACGACACTGGTGGACCTGCTGCGCGAGCAGCAGCCCGCCACCCGGCTGGGACTGCCGGTGGACCGCGCCGCCGTGCTGCTCGGGCTCGCCACCGCCGCGCCCGTCCTCGCCCGGGCCAGGCTGGCCTCGGGGGGCCGCTGGTGGACGGTGGCCGAGCAGCGCTCGATCGGCTACCTGGTGGCCTGGCAGCGCCCGGCGGGGCGTCGTACGGCGGTGTCGACGCTGCTCGACCACGGCCCGACGTTCCGGCTCGCCGCGCTGCGAGCGGACGGACCGCCGATGAGCCAGACCCCGGCCTTCCGGCACTGGTGGCTGGAGACCGCGGTGGCCTGGGGCCTGCTGCTCGACACAGTGGTCTGGCTCGACGCCCCCGACGAAGTGCTCATCGAACGCATCCGGGCGCGCGCCCGCGGCCACCGGGTCAAGGGCGCCTCCGCGGACGAGGCGCGGCTCTTCCTGGCCCGCCACCGGGCGGCGTACGACGCCACGCTCGACCTGCTCAACCGCACCGGCGCGCGCGTCATCCGGGTGGACACCTCGACGGCACCGGCCAGTGTGCTGGCAGCCGGACTGGCGGAGCGGCTGGACAGCACGGCAGCCGGTCACCGGCGATGAGCACCACCCCGGCCGGCGCCGCGGCCCCGGAGCGACCCAAGGCGGTGCTCACCCGCCGGGCGTCGCTGAACGCGCTCGCCGCGATCGTCGACTACACGGCCAGGATCGTCATCCAGCTGCTCCTCGCGCCGCTGATGCTGCGCTTCCTCGGTGACGGCGGCTTCGGTGTCTGGCAGGTGCTGCAACGGCTGATCGGCCACGCGACCCCGGCAAGCGGCCGCCCCGGCGAGGCGCTGAAGTGGGTGGTCGCCCAGGGCCAGCACTCCGACGACCGCGAGGCCAAGCGACAGCAGGTCGGCACCGCGATCGTGGTCTGGCTGCTGTTCCTCCCGCTCGTCGGCGTGCTCGGCGCCGTGCTCGCCTGGGTCTCCCCCGACCTGGTGCACGCCAGCCCCGGCCACGAGTGGGAGGTCCGTGCGGCCGCGATGCTGCTCGTGGTCAACCTGATGGTCCTCGGCCTGGGCAGCGTGCCGCAGTCGGTGCTGCAGGGCGAGAACCTCGGCTACCGCCGGCTGGGCCTGTCCACGGCGATCCTGCTGGTCGGCGCCGGACTGACCGCCGGGGCGCTCTGGGCCGGCTGGGGCCTGATCGGCGTGGCCGCGTCGACCTGCGTGGCCACCGCCCTGTCGGGGATCACCTACCTGCGCATCGTGCGCAGCCAGGTGCCGTGGTGGGGCGTCGCCCGTCCGGTGCGCGGTGCGGTCCGGGGCTTCCTGGGCATCAGCACCTGGTTCCTGCTCTGGAACCTGGTGATGCAGGCGATCAAGGGCAGCGACATGATCGTGCTCGGCGCCGTCGGCAGCGTCGCCCTGGTCACGACGTACTCGCTGACCAGCTATGTCCCCCAGGCGATCAGCGACACGGTGTTCATGGTCATCTCGGCCACGATGCCGGGCGTCGGTGGCCTGGTCGGCGCCGGCGAGACCACGAAGGCGGCGCGGGTGCGCGCCGAGACGATGGTGCTGTCCTGGCTCGTGGCCGTCTCCGCCGGCGCGGTGGTGATCGTGTGGCTGCCGTCCTTCCTCGACCTCTGGGTCGGGGCGAAGTACGACGCCGGCACGCTGGCCACCGTGCTCATCTGCGTGATGGTGCTGCAGCTGGCCCTGGTGCGGGTGGACTCCAACGTCATCGACGTGACCCTGCGGGTGCGCGCCAAGGTGCTGCTCGGGCTGTTCTCCGTCGCAGTCTCCGCGGGCCTCGCGGTGGCGCTGGTCGGTCCGGCCGGGCTGGGCATCCCCGGCCTGGTGGCGGGCTTCATCATCGGCCGGCTGCCGCTGACCGTCGCCTACCCGTGGCTGATCGGCCGGCTCCTGCACCTGCAGGTGGCCGACCAGCTCGCCGCGATCTGGCGTCCTCTGGTCACGTCGGTGGCGATGCTGGCCGCGGCCATCTGGCTGCGCGGCCACCTGCACGCGGGAGGGTGGTTCTCCCTGATCGGGCTCGGGCTCGTCACCACCGCCCTCGCCCTGGTCCTCGCCGCCGTTGCCGGGCTCGACGACCGGCAGCGGCGGCGGGTGCGCATCCGCCTGCTGAGGGTGGTGGGCCGCGCATGACGATCGCCCTGCTCACCTCCTCCATGGACGGCGGTGGCGCCCAGCGCGCCATCGCGAAGCTGGCGGCCGGGATCGCCGGCACCGGCCGCGAGGTCGACCTGGTGCTGGCCCACGCCCGCGGCCCCTACCTCGCCGAGCTGCCGCCCCAGGTCCGGGTCGTCGACCTCGGCGTCTCCCGGCTCGCCGCGGCGGTGCTGCCGCTGGCCCGCTACCTGCGCGCCCGTCGGCCCGACGCCCTGCTCTCCGCGCTCGACTACGTCAACGTGGTCGCCGTCCTGGCCCGGGCCGTGTCGCGCTCCGGGGTCCCGCTCGTCGTCTCCGAGCGCAACACCCTCTCGGCCGCCGTCGCCCACACCCGCAACCGCTCGACGCGCTGGATGCCCCGGCTGCTCCGGCTGGCCTACCCGCACGCCGACGCGGTGGTGGCGGTCTCCCGAGGCGTCGCCGAGGACCTCGAGTCGCTCTGCGGGCTGACCGCGGGCAGCGTGCGCGTGCTCGACAACCCGGTCGTCACCCCGGAGCTGGTGCGCATGCGGGAGGAGCCGGTCGAGCACCCCTGGCTGCGGGACCGGACCGTCCCGGTCGTGCTGGCGGTGGGCAGGCTGGTGCCGCAGAAGGACTTCGGCACCCTGCTCGACGCGTTCGGGCGGGTACGCCGGGAGCGCCCGGCCCGGCTCGTGGTGCTGGGCGAGGGACCGATGCGCTCCCAGCTGCAGGAGCAGTGCGCCCGGCTGGGCATCACCGAGGACGTCTCGCTGCCGGGGTTCTGCGCCAACCCCTACCCCGCGATGGCCGCGGCGGACGTGTTCGTCCTGTCCTCCCGGTTCGAGGGCTCCCCCGGTGCGCTCATCGAGGCGATGTCCTGCGGCACCCCGGTGGTGGCCACCGACTGTCCGAGCGGCCCGCGCGAGCTGCTCGCCGGCGGACGGCACGGTCGGCTGGTGCCGGTCGGTGACAGCACGACGATGGCGGCGGGGATCCTCGACGCGCTGGCCGGACGAGTGGCACCTCCTCCCGTGGAGAGCTGGCGCCGCTACGAGCAGGCCAGCGTCGTCGACGCCTGCCTCGCCCTGCTCGCGGAGGTGAGGACCCGATGAGGACGTGGCTGTACTGGCTGACGATCGCGACGATCTTCACGCTGCCCTGGGAAGGGGCCCTGGACGTCCCCGGTGTCGGGCAGGTGAGCCGGCTGGTCGGCCTGCTGGCTGCCGCCGCCTGGCTGGTGACGGTGATCAGCTCCCGGCGGATGCGCGAGCCGCACGGCATCCACCTGTGGGGCCTGCTGTTCGTGGTCTGGTGCGGGCTGAGCATGGTCTGGACGCTGGACGGGCCCAGCACCGAGACCCGGGTGCTGACCTACGTCCAGCTGCTGGTGCTCATGCTCGTGATCTGGGAGGCGCTCTGGACGCTGGACCACGTGCGGCAGGCGCTGATCGCCTACGTGGTCGGCTGCTACGTCACCGTGGCCGCCCTGCTGGGCGGCTACCTCCTCAACGGCCAGGCCGCCGAGTTCCACGGCCGGGTCACCGTCGGCTCCTTCTACCCCAACGACGTCGGCATCATCCTGGCGCTGGGCGTGCCCATCGTCGGCTACTTCATGGAGGCGCCGGGAGAGGGCCCGCTCCGGCGGCCGCTGTTCTGGGGTTCCCTCGCCTACCTCCCGCTCTCGGCGTTCGCGATCCTGGTGACCGGCTCTCGGGCGGGGCTGGCCGCGATGCTGCCCGGCCTGGTCTTCGCGGGCTACTACTTCGCCCGCCGGCATCCCGGCCTGGCCATGGGCAGCGCCGTGGCCTTCGGGGCCCTCGCCCTCGCGGCCCTGCCACTGGTGCCCTCCCGGGTGGTCGAGCGGCTGCAGGGCACCGGGGCCGACGTGCAGGGTGGCACGCTCAACGAGCGCACCGACATCTGGTCGGAGGGCATCCGCATCTTCGTGCACAACCCGATTTTCGGCGTCGGCAGCGGGGCCTTCCGCGACGCGGACACCGCGGTCAACCAGGTGGGGCACAACTTCGTGCTGACCCTGCTCGCCGAGGTCGGCGTGATCGGTTTCGGTCTCTACGCCGGGATGCTGGTGAGCTGCCTGCGCAGCCTGCGGCGACAGCCCGGCCTGCTCCGGGGCATGTGGCTGGCGATGTTCAGCGCCTGGCTGTTCGCAGCGCTGCTGCACAACTGGGAGTACCGCAAGCAGACCTGGTGGATGATCGCGATGATCGCGGTCTGCGGAGCGCTGGAGGAGCGACCACCCGAGGAGCTCCCCCGGGAGCCCGAACGCCAGGCGATCCGCTGGGACGCGCCCTGAGATGGTCGCCGAACCATGCGCCGGGCCCGACCGGCAGGCCGGGCCCCTGGTCGTGGAGCTGTGCGGGCTGCCCGGTGCCGGCAAGACCACGCTGGCGCACGACCTCGTCCAGCGGCTCACAGCCCGAGGCTGCCCGGCCGCAGTGGCCGACCGCGCCGTCTCCGCAGCGGCACCGCCGGCGCTGAGGCTGCCGCGCAAGGCCACGATGGTGGCCGGCACCGTGGCTCGCGGACCGGTCCGGGCCCTCGGCGAGGCGCGACTGGTGGGCCACGGTCAGCCCGCGCGGCGCGACCGGCTGGCCGTCCCGGTGCAGTGGCTGCTGGCCCGCCGGCTGCTCACCGAGGCGCGCCGCGACACGGGCACCGTGGTCATCGAGGAGGGCCTCGTCCAGGCGTGGTGGAGCGCGGCGCTGCACTCCCGCGACCAGCTCGACGGCACCACACTCTCCCTGCTGGCGGCTCGCGGTCCCCGGGCCGACGTGGTCGTGCACCTCGACGTGCCGCTCGAGCTCGCCCTGGCCCGGCTCCGCCACCGGTCCTCGCGACACAGCCGGCTGCAGCACGAGGACGCCGACCGGCAGCTCGCGTCGATGCAGCGTGGCGACGTGCTGCTGCGTGAGCTGCTGGGCGCCTGGTGCGACGCCGGCCTGGGCCGGGTGCTGGTGCTCGACGGGGTCGCCCCGGACGTCACCGGCACCCTGCTCCACCAGCTGCCGGAGGCCCTGCGGCGCTGCTGAGGAGCGCCGGGACGGCCCGGACCTCGTCGAGGTGGACCGCCGCGGGCCCCAGGGGGGTCAGCGAGACCTCGAGGACCCGGCCAGGACCGGATCCCCGGAGCCTGCCGTGGAGCCCGCGACGGCGCTTGTGGAGGCTCCCGAGAGCCGGAGCGTCTGCCCATTCAAGTGGCCTTGCGGTGTTCGGGACATCCTGCAACCGGCCGAACCGGGCTACGCCATCCACGGCCGCACCCGCCCACGCCCGCTCCGGCAGGGGCGCTCTGTCGCGGTTCACCCGCCGAACTGCCGGTGCCACTGGCGCACCGCCCGGTCCCACACGTGCACGTTGCGGGTGACCCTGAAGCAGCGCGGCAGCGGGTCGGGGTAGCGACCGTGGCCGAGCCAGACCATCACGTTGTTCGAGCAGCTGGCGAGCTTGCCCGGCGGGATCCCGAGACCCACGGTGCCGGCCTGCTGGTCGGCTCGGAAGACGTTGCCGTGCAGCGACAGCTTCGGAGCAGCGTCGTCCCACTTGAAGAACCCCGCCGTGCCCGGCTCTCCCTCACCGTTGTAGGTCTTGGCCATCGGCCGCAGCCAGACCAGCGAGTGCGTCACGGTGAAGGTGTTGCCGCTGCCGTCGGAGACGCCGCTCTGGCCGTCGTAGGTCCGCGAGCTGAACGCGTTGTAGCAGCCCTCCAGCAGGGAGTCGCGCACCGTCCCGGCGTGCTGCCAGTCGTCCTCGATGCAGTCGTCGCGGATGTAGGAGAGCCAGGCTCGTCGGACCTCCCAGTCCTGTGCGTGGTCGACGAACCGGATGGCGTCGCCGTAGTCGTGCACCCGCACGTCCTGGACGGTCGCGACCGGACTGCTGAGCACGATGCCCGCGGTGCCGTGCATCACCGACCACGGCGTCTGCGGCGACCAGCTGCCGGTGATCTGCGCGCCGGTGATGCAGATGCCGCTCTCGCCACCCGCCACGAGCGCATAGGACGTCTCCCCCTGCCAGCGCGCCCGGTTCGCGTCGATGAGGGTCCCGCCGTGCAGGGCGTTGCGCTCGTACTCCCCCTGGGTCCCGGTGAGCGTGACCGTGGGGTTGTCGTTGCCTCGCGGCACACACCGGTCAGGCGGTCCGCCGTCGACGACCACCGCCGTCGCCGTCCCGGCGATCGCGAGCACGACCGCCAGGACGACGGCGAGTCCGAGCCTGGACAGCATTCCCCACCTCCGAGGGCGTAGCAGCCGGCGAGCCGCATGACGACCCGTCATCCCGCTCCCTTCCTCAGGATGGCCAGGGCCTGGCGGCAGAGCAGCCGCAGGTCGTAGCCCAGCGATCGTTCACTGAGGTAGCGCAGGTCGGCCTGGACCCGTTCGTGGAGGATGACGGTCTCGTAGTGGATGTCCGGGTCACCGCTGGCCGCGAGCAGCTCGGCCTCGTCCATGAACGCCAGCGTCGACGGACCCGCGAGCCCCGGGCGCACCGAGAGCACGGCCCGTTCGGCAGCGGTGTACTGGGCGACGTACTCCGGGGTCTCCGGCCGCGGTCCGACCAGGCCCATGTCGCCCTTGACGACGTTGACCAGCTGGGGGAGCTCGTCGAGGTACCACGCCCGCAGGACCCGGCCCACGCGGGTGATGCGCGGGTCACCCTCCGGGGAGACGTTGGCGGCCAACCGGTCGGCCCCGTCGACCATGGTGCGGAACTTGTAGATGTCGAAGGGACGGCCGTGCCGGCCCACGCGGCGCTGGCGGAAGATGACCGGCCCGGGTGACCCGAGCCTCACCGCGAGCGCGATGGCCAGCAGCAGCGGCGAGAGCACGAGCAGTGCGGCCAGGGCCACGCCACGGTCGAACACGGTTCGGAGCATTCAGGCCACCGAGCCTGCCGCCAGGCCACTCATGCCGGCCGTCGCGGACTCGCGGAGCAGCATGAACGGCTCGGCGGCCATCAGCCCGGCCGCGACCCCGTGGCGCTGGGCATAGGCGGTGAGCGCCTCCATAGAGCGCGGGTGCGGGTAGGGCCGGACCTCGCTGACGTGTGCGGCGGCGTACTCCTTCATCGCCAGCAGCTTGGTCTCCAGGGTCGCCTCGATGTCGACGTAGAGGTTGGGCGTGAAGACGCTGCCCGGCACCGGCGGCGCCCAGTCGGTGGAGGAAGGGACCTCGAAGGAGCAGACCTTGCGCACCGGGGAGCCGGCGACCGGACGGGCCGCGACCATGGTCGCGCGTGCCACCAGCCGGTGGTCCTCGTTGACGTCCCCCGCGAAGTGGGTGAGCACCACGTCGGGCTGGAGCTCCTCGATGCACCGCTCGATCGGGTCGATCACGTCGAGCAGGCTGAGGGTGTCCAGTCGCTGGTCGGGCAACCCGACCAGGACCAGCCGCGCGACACCGAGCACGTCGCAGGCCCGCCGCGCGCACTCCGCCTGCAGCTCGACCTGGTCGTGCCGGGAGGTCACGCCGTCGGTGAGGATGCACACCCACACGGTGTCGCCCCTCGCGGCGTGCCAGGCCATCGTCCCGCCGGCGCCCAGCGTCTCGTCATCGGGGTGGGCAGCCACTGTCAGAACCCGCATACCACTCCTCCGGTCCAGCCCCCCTCGGGCCTCGGACATCCAGCACACTCCGGTCGGGGATGAGCGGCATCCGCCAATCGGCGTAGTGCTGGTGCACCCAACGGCGGGGGTGCCGGCCCGCCCGGCTTGCCACGGTTGACCCAGGCCGGTCGACACCGGCACTGGCAAGCACGCGGAGGTGGGGCACCGATGGCACCGAAGATCACCGTCATCGGCTGTGGCTACCTCGGAGCCACGCACGCGGCCTCGATGGCCGAGCTCGGCTTCGAGGTGCTCGGCCTGGACGTGGACGAGGCGAAGGTGGCCGCGCTGACCGAGGGGCGGGCGCCGTTCTTCGAACCGGGACTGGACCCGCTGCTGGGCAAGCACGTCGGGTCGGGCAGGCTGCGGTTCACCACGTCGTACGCCGAGGTGGCGGAGTTCGGCGACGTGCACTTCATCTGCGTCTCCACGCCCCAGCGCGACGGCGAGCTGGCCGCCGACCTGAGCTACCTGGAGGCAGCCGTCGGCTCGCTGGCGCCGCTGCTGGACCGGCCCTGCCTGGTGGTGGGCAAGTCCACGGTGCCGGTCGGCACCGCCGAGCAGCTCGACGACCGGCTGCGCGAGCTCGCCCCGGCCGGCCGCGAGGTGCGGCTCGCATGGAACCCGGAGTTCCTTCGCGAGGGGTACGCCGTGGACGACACCCTGCACCCCGACCGCCTGGTCATCGGACTGCCCCGCGACCACGACGGCGTCGCCGAGGCGACCCTGCGCGAGGTCTACGCCGAGCCGATGGACGAGGGCACGCCGCTGGTGGTGGCGGACCTGGCCACCGCCGAGCTCACCAAGGTCGCGGCGAACTCCTTCCTGGCCACCAAGATCTCCTTCATCAACGCCATGGCGGAGCTCTGCGAGGCCAGCGGGGCCGACGTCACCGTGCTCGCCGACGCCATCGGCCACGACAAGCGCATCGGGCGCCAGTTCCTCAACGCCGGGCTGGGCTTCGGCGGCGGCTGCCTGCCCAAGGACATCCGAGCCTTCATGGCCCGCGCCGGCGAGCTCGGCGCCGGCGACGCGCTCACCTTCCTGCGCGAGGTGGACGCGATCAACGAGCGCAGCCGGCGGCGGGTGGTCGACATGGTCGCCGACGTGGTCGACCGGCGCTGGCCGAGCACGAAGATCGCCGTGCTGGGCGCGGCCTTCAAGCCGGAGTCCGACGACATCCGCGACTCACCGGCCCTCAACGTGGCGGGCCGGCTGCACCTCTTCGGCGCCGCGGTGACCGTGCACGACCCGCAGGCGATGGAGAACGCCCGACGCTCCTGGCCGACGCTGCGGTACGCCGACACGGTCGCCCAGGCCTGCCGCGGGGCGCACGTCGTGCTCGTGCTCACCGAGTGGCGGCAGTTCACCGAGATCGACCCGGCCGTGCTGCGCGAGGTGGTCGAGACCCCGGTGATCATCGACGGGCGCAACTGCCTCGACCCGGGCGCCTGGCGCGCCGCGGGCTGGACCTACCGCTCGCTCGGCCGGCCCTAGGAGCGCCCCTTAACCTTGCGGGGTGAACGCCGGTCCCCTCATCGTCCAGTCTGACAAGACGCTGCTGCTCGAGGTCGACCACGAGCAGGCCGACGAGGCCCGGAAGGCGATCGCGCCGTTCGCCGAGCTGGAGCGGTCCCCCGAGCACATCCACACCTACCGGCTGACCCCGCTGGGGCTGTGGAACGCCCGCGCGGCCGGGCACGACGCCGAGCAGGTCGTCGACACGCTGCTGGCCTACAGCCGCTACGCCGTGCCGCACGCCCTGCTGGTCGACGTCGCCGAGACGATGGCCCGCTACGGGCGGCTGCGGCTGGACAAGCACCCCACGCACGGGCTGGTGCTCTCCTCGACCGACCGGGCGGTGCTGGAGGAGGTCGTCCGGGCGAAGAAGGTCGCCGGAATGCTCGGTGCGCGGATCGACGACGACTCGGTCGCGGTGCATCCCAGCGAGCGAGGCAACCTGAAGCAGGCGCTGCTCAAGCTCGGCTGGCCGGCGGAGGACCTCGCCGGCTACGTCGACGGCGAGGCCCACCCGATCGAGCTGGCCGAGGAGGGCTGGTCGCTGCGCCCCTACCAGAAGGAGGCCGCGGCGTCGTTCTGGCACGGCGGCTCCGGGGTGGTGGTGCTGCCGTGCGGCGCGGGCAAGACCCTGGTCGGTGCCGCCGCGATGGCGCATGCTCGGGCCACGACGCTGATCCTGGTGACCAACACCGTCAGCGCCCGGCAGTGGAAGCACGAGCTGGTCCGTCGTACCTCTCTGACCCCGGACGAGATCGGAGAGTACTCCGGCTCGGTCAAGGAGATCCGGCCGGTGACCATCGCGACCTACCAGGTGCTCACCCTGAGGCGGAAGGGCGTCTACCCGCACCTCGAGCTGCTCGACGCGCGTGACTGGGGGCTGATCGTCTACGACGAGGTGCACCTGCTGCCGGCCCCGATCTTCCGGATGACCGCCGACCTGCAGGCCCGCCGGCGCCTCGGGCTGACCGCGACGCTGGTGCGCGAGGACGGCCGGGAGGGCGACGTGTTCAGCCTGATCGGGCCGAAGCGCTACGACGCGCCGTGGAAGGACATCGAGGCGCAGGGCTGGATCGCGCCGGCCGACTGCGTGGAGGTGCGGGTGACCCTGCCCGAGGGCGAGCGGATCGCCTACGCCACCGCCGAGCCCGACGAGCGCTACCGGCTGGCCTCGTGCACCTTCGCCAAGACCCGGGTCGCGGAACGGCTCGTGGACAAGCACCGCGGCGAGCCGACGCTGGTCATCGGGCAGTACCTCGACCAGCTCGACGAGCTCGCCGAGCACCTGAAGGCGCCGGTCATCAAGGGCACCACGCCGGTGAAGGAGCGCGAGGAGCTGTTCGAGGCGTTCCGGGAGGGTGAGATCGACCTGCTGGTGGTGTCCAAGGTCGCCAACTTCTCCGTCGACCTGCCCGAGGCCGCGGTCGCCATCCAGGTCTCGGGCTCGTTCGGTTCGCGGCAGGAGGAGGCGCAGCGGCTCGGCCGGCTGCTGCGGCCGAAGGCGGCCGGAGGTACGGCGCGCTTCTACACCGTCGTGTCACGCGACACCGTCGACGCCGACTTCGCGCAGAACCGGCAGCGGTTCCTCGCCGAGCAGGGCTACGCCTACCGGATCGTCGACGCCGAGGACGTCTGACCCCTGGCCGCCAGCAGCACGGCGACGATGGCGATCAGGACTGCCGAGGCGGCGTAGCCCGCGCCGAAGCCGGCCGCTCCGATCAGCGCTCCCGCCGCCGCTCCACCGACGCCGGTGCCGAGGTCGAACGAGCCGTTCCACAGCGCGCTGGCCGCCGGTTGCCGGTGGCGCTCGACGCGCGTCATCGCGGCGACGAGCGTGGAGTTCTGGATGGCGCCGTACCCGACGCCGGCGACCAGCCCGCCCACCACCACCAGCCACGCCTGGCTCGGCCAGGTCGCCGCGGCGGCCACACAGAGCATGCCGACCATGGTGGTGGCCATGAAGGGCAGCGAGAGCCGGTCGGGACCCAGCCGGTCCACGACCGTGCCGGCGCGCCAGCGGCCCAGTGCACTGGTGATCCCGAAGCCGAGCAGCGCCGCAGACACCAGACCGCTCAGCCCGGGTGTCAGCGGGGTGAAGGTCATCAGCGCGCCACCGGCGATGGTCATCACGAAGAGCGCGGCGCAAGGACCGGCGATGGTGCGGACCAGCGCACGGTCGTAGCCCGCTGCCACCTCGTCGGGACGGCTGCCCAGCCCGCGCATGCTCACCAGCGCGACCGGGACGGCGACGAGCGGCGCAGCGCCGATGGCGAAGACGACCGCGAAGCCGAGGTGCTCGGCGATCCAGACGCCGGCGGGCAGGCCGAGGACGTTGGGCAGCGCGACCACCAGGCCGTAGAGGCCGGCCGCCTCTCCCAGCCGCCGCGCGGGAGCGATCTGTGCCAGCGCGGTCGAGCAGCCCACGGTCAGGGTGGCGAAGCCGACGCCTCGCAGCGCCGAGGTGACCAGCACCGGCGCGAGCGCATCGGAGGCGAGGTAGAGCAGCGACCCGCCGCCGAGGAAGACCAGCCCCAGGGCCATCGCCCCGTGCATCCCCAGCCGTCGGATCTGCGCCGGGACGGTCAGCTGGGCGCCCACCGTCGCCAGCATCAGCAATCCGGTGACCAGACCGGCCTGCTGCGCCCCGGCGCCGCCGCGCGCCGCCCACAGCGGCGCGGTGGTCATCTCGATCGCGTAGCTGGTGAACCCGCAGAACGTCACCACGAGCAGCCCGACCATGCCGGGCAGGCGCCACAGGCGGGCCTGCTCGGCGGCGGCCTGCTCGCGCACCTCACCTGCTCCGCTGCCCACGGCAACACGGTAGACGGCGGAAAACCGGATGCGGTCGGCGAGCCGTGCTGGTAACGTCAGCCGGCCCCCACACGCCCCACCCGCGACCGCGGAGGTCTTGCCATGTCCTCGCCGTCCACCACCGACACCGATCCGGGCGGCCCGCCGGGCTCCGGTTCCGAGACCGCCGACGACCCGCAGCTGGCCGTCGAGCGCCACCACCTCGCCGAGGCCCGCGCCGCGCTGGCCACCATGCGGGCCCGCGCCGAGGCGCTGGACTCGGCCGCCGCCGGCGACTGGGTCAGCCAGCAGTTCCTCGAGTCCGCCTTCGCGCTGCGCCGCAAGGCCCTCGCCGACGACCCGCACGTGCCGCTGTTCTTCGGCCGCCTCGACTACCGGCCCGACGGCGGCGAGTTCGCCGGAGAGACCTTCCACGTCGGGCGACGGCACGTCAACGACGAGGCGGGCGAGCCGATGGTGGTCGACTGGCGGGCGCCGGTGAGTCTGCCGTTCTACCGCGCCTCCAAGGCCGAGCCGATGGGCGTGGGGCGCCGGCGCCGCTTCGGCTTCGCCCAGGGCCGGCTCACCGGCTTCGAGGACGAGTCGCTGCTGCCGGACGCCGAGGTGCTCGACTACTCGGCGATCCTCGAGGCGGAGATCGAGCGCCCCCGGGTCGGGCCGATGCGCGACATCGTCGCCACCATCCAGCCGGAGCAGGACCTGATCGTGCGCGCGGACCTCTCCCGGTCGGTCTGCGTCCAGGGCGCGCCGGGCACCGGCAAGACCGCCGTCGGCCTGCACCGCGCGGCCTACCTGCTCTACGCCCACCGCGACCAGCTCACCCGCCAGGGCGTGCTCGTCGTCGGGCCCAACGCCTCGTTCCTGCGCTACATCGGCGACGTGCTCCCGGCGCTCGGTGAGATCGACGCGAAGCAGACCACGCTGGAGGAGATGGTCGTCGCGACGCTGACCTCGCTGCACGCCAAGGCGGCACTGCGCCGCTCCGACCCGGCCGACGTGGCCCGCCTCAAGGGCGACGCCCGGATGGCCACCGTGCTGGCGAACGCGCTGTGGTCCCACCTCGTCCCACCGGCGGAGGGCCTCGTCGTACCGCGTGGCGCGTCGCGCTGGCGGGTGCCGGCGTGGCAGGCGGAGGAGATCGTCGCCTCGCTGCGCTCTCGGGGAGTGCGGTACGGCGCCGCCAGGGCGATGCTGCCGCAGCGACTCGCGCACGCGGTGCTGGTCAGGATGGAGGAGGCCGGGGAGTCGCCCGACGACCGGGTGCAGGATGCCGTCGCGCGCAGCCGGCCGGTGAAGCAGTACACCGACGCACTGTGGCCGGCCGTCGACCCGGCCCGCCTCGTGCTGCGGCTGCTGTCCGACGCCGACTTCCTCGCGGCCGCGGCAGACGGCGTGCTCTCCGCGGCGGAGCAGGCCCTGCTGCTGTGGCCGAAGCCCGGTCGCGCGCCCGGCTCGGCGCCGTGGTCGCTGGCCGATGCGGTGCTCGTGGACGAGGTCGCCGACCTGGTCTCACGACAGCCATCGCTGGGTCACGTCGTGGTCGACGAGGCCCAGGACCACTCCCCGATGATGCTGCGCGCGGTGGGCAGGCGCGCGTCGACCGGATCGGTCACCGTGCTGGGTGACCTGGCGCAGAGCACCACGCCCTGGGGGGTGCGGTCGTGGTCGTCGGCGCTGGCCCACCTCGGCAAGCCCGACGCGGTCGTCGACCAGCTGACGCGGGGCTTCCGGGTGCCCGGTGAGGTGATCGAGTTCGCCGCCCGGCTGCTGCCCCTGATCGCCCCCGACCTCGAGCCTCCGGTGTCGGTGCGCCGGACCCGCGGCGAGCTCACCGTCTCGCCGGTTCCGTCCCTGCTCGCCGCGGTCGCCCCGGCGGTCGCGGACGCCCTCGACCGCGTCGGCTCGGTCGGGCTGATCGTGCCCGACGCGCTTGTGTCCGCGGTCGTCGAGACGCTGGCGGTGCCCCACGCGGTGGTCGGCTCCGAACCGGACCCGGAGTCGGCCGAGGTCGAGTTCGACGTACGCCTCGACGTGGTGCCGGCGTCGCTGGCCAAGGGCCTGGAGTTCGACCACGTGGTGCTGCTCGAGCCCGCCGGCATCGTGGCCGGAGAGGCCGACGGGATGACCGGGCTTCGCCGCCTCTACGTCTGCCTGACCCGGGCGGTCACCTCGCTGGTGGTGCTGCACGAGAAGGCGCTGCCGGAGCCGCTGGCCTGAGGCGACACCGGTCGCGCGGCGCCGACCCCCGACCGGGTCAGCGCCAGGTGCTCGCGGCGAGCCGGGCCGCCACGTCCTGGATCCGCGCGCGGTCCTCCAGGCGCCCGACGAGCCCCTCGGGCAGGGCCTGCGCGCCGGTCCACGCGCCCACGATGGAGCCGGCGATCGCTGCGATGGTGTCGGTGTCACCGGCCATGCGAACGGCGTACGAGATCGCGGCCACCGGGTCGTCGGGATGGGTCAGTGCTGCGGTGAGCGCGGCGCCGACCGACTCGTGGGCGGCGACGCCGTTGCCGGTCTGCATCGCAGCCTCGCGCGGGTCGGTGCAGCCGACGACCGAGCGCACCGCCCTGAGCCGGTTGCGGAGCTCCTGGGTGGACACGGCCGCCGTGCAGTAGGCCAGCACCTCCTCCGGCCCTTCCGGGCGCTGCCGTGCCCGAAGCCCCCAGTGCACCGCGACGGCCACCGCAGCGGCTGCCTCCTGGCCGACCGGGTGCGCGTGGGTGACCGCCGCACTGCGTCGGGCGACCTCGGCGATCCGGCGCACACCGCCCGGGATCACCCCGACCGGGGCCGCTCGCATGGCGCCGCCGTTGCCCAGCGATCCGCCGCCCCCGAACGCGCCGCGCACGTGGGCGCGCCAGTCGTCGCCCGCGAGCGCGGCCGCGAAGATCCGCGGCGGGTTCGGTCCGTAGCCCCGGTCCGGATCGGCGCGCCAGGCATCGGCGAGCGCCATCACCAGGTCGTCGTCCACGACCTCGGCGTCACCCGCATGCGCGGCGAGGTAGTCGGCCAGCGCCACCTGCAGCGCGGTGTCGTCGGTCCAGCGCAGCGGTTCCGGTCCGGCGAGCACGCGGTCCACGTGGCTGGGGTGCACCTGGAGCGCGCCCTCGAAGGGAGCACCGACCGCGTCACCGAGGGCGCCGCCGAGCAGCAGGCCGAGCACGCGGTCGTGCCAGACCGCCTCCTCGGTGGGCTCGTCGACCACGGGGCCTCCTGCGTCCGGGGTTCTCTTCGCGGCGTTCGCCAGCGTAGCGAGCGCCCGGTCAGGCGCAGGTCCGCAGCTGTGGCTGACAGGAGTTTCGCCTTGCTGTGAAGCGAATTGTCGGTGGTCACGGATAGCGTTCAAGCCATGGACCCGACCCGCTCGCTCACCGCAGACGAGGTGATCGAGCGCGTCCGGTACGAGCGCGAGCGGGAGGCACGCGCGGCGGCGAACCAGCTGCTGCTGGCACTGGAGTGGGCTCGGTTGCACCCGGTCGCCGACGGCGAGACGCCCGCGGGCTACGGGGCCGTGGACCTGCACGGGGAGCAGACGATCCCGCTCGCGGGCCCGGGCGCG
>DATDNR010000105.1:0-3756 GCA_036518175.1 Marmoricola sp. | reverse complement strand
CCAAGCTGGTGCTCGCGGCGTACCCCCGGGTCGGGCTGCGCCTCCTGGTCGACACCGGCCTGGCGGCGCTGGTCCTGCCCGAGCTGCCGGCGCTGATCCTGGAGAAGGACGAGCACCACCGGCACAAGGACGTCTACGAGCACACGTTGACCGTCCTCGAGCAGTCCATCGACCTCGAGGACCGGCTGCCCGGCGGCGGCCCGGACCTCGTCTCCCGCCTCGCCGCGCTGATGCACGACGTGGGCAAGCCCCGCACCCGGCGCTTCCAGGACGACGGCACGGTCACCTTCCACCACCACGACGTGGTCGGCGCCAAGCTGACGAAGAGGCGGATGAAGACGCTGCGCTTCTCCAACGACGAGATCCAGGCCGTCAGCAAGCTCGTCGAGCTGCACCTGCGCTTCCACGGCTACGGCACCGGCGAGTGGACCGACTCCGCCGTGCGTCGCTACGTCCGCGACGCCGGTGACCAGCTCGAGCGGCTGCACGTGCTGACCCGCGCCGACTGCACCACGCGCAACAAGCGCAAGGCGGAGCGGCTCCGGCGGACCTACGACGACCTCGAGGCGAGGATCGCCCGGTTGTCGGAGGAGGAGGAGCTGGCCTCGATCCGGCCCGACCTCGACGGCAACCAGATCATGGAGATCCTCGGCATCGGCCCCGGCCCCGAGGTCGGCAGGGCCTACCGGCACCTGCTCGAGCTGCGCCTCGACCACGGCCCGATGGGGTATGACGAGGCGAGGGCGGCACTGCTGGCCTGGGCCGCCGCGTCGAGCTGATCGGGGCCGGGTCAGCGGGTGACGCGGTAGCGCACGAATGCCGGCACCGCCAGCGCGGCGAGCAGCACCAGCACCACCACGAGCACGCCCCCGCCGGCGGCGGCGGCCGCGGTCCCGACCAGCGCGGCCGCACCACCGTGGGCGACGTCGGCGATCCGCGGGCCCCCGGCGACCACCACGATGAAGACGCCCTGCAGGCGGCCGCGCACGGCATCGGAGGCGGCCTCCTGCAGCATCGTGGAGCGGAACGCGGCGGAGGCGATGTCGGCCGCGCCGCCGATGGCGAGGAAGGCCAGGGCCACCGCCAGCCAGCCGCCGGGCGAACCGCCGGCCAGCCCGGTGGCCACGCCGAAGCCGGTCATCGCCAGGCCCCAGACCACGATGGCGACCACGACCGCGAGCCCCTGCCGTTCGGTGCGCGAGACCCAGCCGGAGAAGATCCCGCCGACCACGGCCCCGGCCGGGATCGCCGCGAACAGCAGCGCGAAGGCGAGTCCGCCGTCGACCGGGCCACCGAAGCTCTGGTGCGCGATCTGGGGGAAGAGCGCCCGTGGCATGCCGAAGACCATCGCGATGATGTCGACGACGAAGGACATCAGCAGCACCTTGTGCCCACGCAGGTAGCCGAAGCCCTCCAGCACCAGCCCGAACCCTGCGCGCGCCACGGCCCCGGTCGGCGGCAGTGCCGGCAGCGTCACCACCGCGCCGAGGGTGGCGAAGAGCGTGAGCGTGTCGGCCAGGTAGAGCCAGGAGAAGCCGAGCAGCGGGATCAGCGCCCCGCCGACGAGCGGCCCGGCGATCGCACCGAACTGCATCACGGTCATGTTCAGCGAGTTCGCCGCGGGCAGCTGCTCCAGCGGCAGGATCCGGGGCAGCACGGCGGTGCGGGTCGGCTGGTTGACCGCGAAGAACGCCTGTTGCACCGCGAAGATCGCCAGCAGCACCCAGACGTTGCCGAGGCCGAAGAAGGCCTGCGCCCAGAAGGCCGCGCTGGAGACGATCAGCCCCGAGGTCGTCACGACCAGCAGCCTGCGCCGGTCCATCACGTCGGCGAGGGCACCGCCGTACAGCCCGAAGACGACCAGCGGCAGCAGGCCGAAGACGCCGGTCAGCCCGACGTAGGCCGAGGAGCGGGTGAGCGCATAGATCTGGGCAGGTACGGCGACCACGGTCAGCTGGGCGCCGATCACGGTGACGATGTTGGCCGTCCAGAGGCGGCGGAAGGCCGGCGTCCGCAGCGGCCGGGTGTCGGCCAGGACGCCACGGTGCCGCTCGGCCGACCCCGGCGTCGGGGAGGGGGCGTCGTTCACCGGGCTTCTCAGCACTCCCGCCCGGCCCAGCGGGTGACCCGCCAGCCGTCGCCGTCGACCATCAGCTCCGCGGCCTGTCCGTTGCCGAGCTCGTGCTCCCGGGCGTACGACGGCCGCAGGTTGTCCGCCAGGGCCGGCAGGGCGACGCAGGTCGCCGTCTGGTGGGTGACCACGAGGACCGTCTCCCCGCGGTGCTGGTCGGCGATCTCCTCGAGCTGGTCGTGGTAGCGGGCGACGACCTGCTCTCCGTTCTCCCCGCCCGGGAAGCCGGGCGACAGGTCGCCGGCGTACCAGTGATCGGTGACCTCGTGGATCAGCCGGGTGTCGAACGGCCGGCCCAGCAGCTCACCCAGGGAGACCTCGCGCAGCGGCTTGCGGGTGGTGACCAGGTCGGTGCCGAGCCGGGCCGCGACGATCTCGGCGGTCTGCACCGCGCGGGAGCTGTCGGAGCTCCAGATCTGGGCGATCCGGCGACCCGCCAGGGAGGCGGCCAGGGCGCAGGCCTGACGCCGTCCGGCGGCGGTGAGCGTGCCGCCCTCGTCGGAGAACCAGCTCTCGGTGTACTCCGCCGCACCGTGGCGGGCCACCACGAGCGTCGCCGCGCACTGCAAGTCGCTCACCGGGCCATGATTCCATCCGGACGCGTGTCCGGCCGACGGCCCGGGGAGCGAGCCTGCTCACACCGTGCTGGTGACCGGCTGCCCCTGCAGGGAGCGGTAGGCGTAGGCGGTCGCGAGGGTGACGATCGGTGAGGCGGCGAGCAGCCCGACGATGCAGACCAGCAGCCCCGCGACCAGCACCAGGAAGCCGAGCAGCGCGCACAGCAGCAGCGGGCCGACGTTGGCCGAGGAGAACGAGACGCTGGCCTTGACGCCGTCCCAGGCAGGCATCCCCCGGTCGACGATGAAGAAGGTGGTGAACCAGGCGAGGAACGCGAAGACGACCCCCGGCAGCAGGCACAGCACCAGCCCGACGATGGTCAGCACGGCGACGATCAGCGCGGCCACGAGCACGGTGCCCTTGTTCCAGCGCTCGAACATCGAGCCCACGCTGACCGGCCGGCCGTCGGCCACGTCGAGCGCTCCGCGGACCATGGCGGCGTTGAAGAACACGTTCGCCACCGACGCGAGGATGCTGAACAGGAAGGAGATCCCGGAAGCACCCGCGGAGAAGGTGCTCCCGTTGACGGTGCTGGTGCTGACGCCCCCGCCGCTCAGGCTGGTGCCGATCCCCTGCAGCACCGCGTTGACCACCCACATCAGCAGGGCGACGAGGACGAAGGGACCGGCGTTGCGCCAGAAGGCCCGCCAGCCGAACCCGAACGCGGCGCCGACCGAGAAGGGTTGCGACGGGGGCGGCCCGTATCCGCCGTACCCCTGACCGGGCGGCGGCGGAGGCGGCGAGGAGGGCGGCGGCGGAGGCGGCGGGTAGTCGCTCATGCGCAGCACCCTAGAGCCGAACGGCCCCGGAACGGAGGCGTTCCGGGGCCGTCGGTGGCATCAGCTGACCAGCAGGTGACTCAGCGCTCGACCTCGCCGCGGATGAAGGCCTCGACCGAGGCGCGGCCCTCCTCGTCGGGGCGCTGCACCGGCGGGGACTTCATCAGGTACGACGAGGCGGACAGGATCGGGCCGCCGATGCCGCGGTCCTTGGCGATCTTGGCCGCG
>DATDNR010000104.1:0-23315 GCA_036518175.1 Marmoricola sp. | reverse complement strand
GAGGGCGGATCCTCGGCTGCGTGCGCCACCGGCGCCCCCGCGGGACGGCGCACCGAGCGACGCCGCGTGGTCGTCACCACCCGGGGGGTGCCCGCAGGCACCGCGTCGCCGTCCTCCGGTGTCGTGTCGGACTTGCCGTCCGGCTTGCTGTCCGGCTTGGTGTCCGACTTGGTGTCCGGCTTGGTGTCCGGCTTGCTGTCTGGCTTGGTGTCCGGCGCGTTCTCCCGCGCGGTCTCCGGCCCGTCCCCCGGGGTGGTCCCGGTCGGGGTCTGCGCCGGGGCCGCGGCGGACTCAGGTGACGGCGGCTCCCCTTCTGCTCCGCCCTCGGCTGCGTGCTCAGGCTCCGCCGGGGGGTGCGGGCGGCTGCCGACGAGGTCCATCGGCGTCGGCCTGGCCGACGGCTCCGGCGCCTTGCGCGAGCCGTTCCCACCGGCGTTGCCGCCATTGCCCTTGCCGCCGTTCCCGCCGTTGCCACCGGCGTTGCCGCCGTTGCCGCCGGCGCCACCCGAGCGCCCGCGTCCGCGTCCGCGTCCGCGGCGCCCCCGGGAGTCGTCGTCGCCGCCACCCCTGGAGGGTTCCACCGGGTGCTCGTGGAGCATGAGTCCGCGGCCCTTGCAGTGCGGGCACTCCTCGCTGAAGGCCTCCAGGAGACCGGTGCCGATCCGCTTCCGGGTCATCTGCACCAGCCCGAGGGAGGTGACCTCGGCGACCTGGTGACGGGTGCGGTCGCGACCGAGACACTCCACGAGGCGCCGCAGCACCAGGTCGCGGTTGGACTCCAGGACCATGTCGATGAAGTCGATGACCACGATGCCGCCGATGTCGCGCAGGCGCAGCTGCCGGACGATCTCCTCGGCGGCCTCGAGGTTGTTCTTGGTGACGGTCTCCTCGAGGTTGCCGCCGGAGCCGGTGAACTTGCCGGTGTTGACGTCGATGACGGTCATCGCCTCGGTGCGGTCGATGATCAGCGAACCACCGGACGGCAGCCAGACCTTCCGGTCCAGGGCCTTGGCGATCTGCTCGTCGATGCGGTACTCCGCGAAGACGTCTCCCGCGGGCGCGGCCTCCTCGTCGGTCTCGTCCTCGTCGGCCTGCCCGAATCGCTGCAACCGCTCACGCAGGTCGGGTGCCACGTGCGAGACGTAGCCGTCGACGAGGTCCCAGGCGTCGTCGCCCTGCACCACCAGCCTGCTGAAGTCCTCGGTGAACAGGTCACGGACGACCTTGAGGGTGAGGTCGGGCTCGCCGTACAGCAGCTCCGGGGCCTTGCCGGCGGCCACCTTCTTCTCGATGTCGGCCCAGCGCGCGGTCAGCCGCTCCACGTCGCGGGTGAGCTCGGCCTCGCTGGCGCCCTCTGCGGCGGTGCGCACGATCACCCCGGCGCTGTCGGGCACGATCTCCTTCAACAGCGTCTTGAGCCGGTTGCGCTCGGTGTCGGGCAGCTTGCGCGAGATCCCCGAGGTGGTGCCGTCGGGGACGTAGACGAGGAACCGTCCGGGAAGGCTGATCTGTCCGGTCAGCCGGGCGCCCTTGTGCCCCACAGGGTCCTTCGTCACCTGCACGAGCACCGGCTGGCCCGGGCTCAGCACCGACTCGATCTTGCGGGGCTGGCCCTCCGGGTGCCCCAGCGCGGACCAGTTGACCTCGCCGGCGTAGAGCACCGCGTTGCGGCCCTTGCCGATGTCGATGAAGGCCGCCTCCATCGAGGGCAGCACGTTCTGCACCCGGCCGAGGTAGACGTTGCCGATGAGTGAGGTCTGCGTCTCGCGGGCGACGTAGTGCTCGACGAGCACGTCGTCCTCGAGTACGGCGATCTGGGTGAGGTCGTCGCGCTGGCGGATCACCATGACCCGCTCGACAGACTCCCGGCGGGCGAGGAACTCCGCCTCGCTCACGATCGGTGCCCGGCGGCGCCCGGCCTCCCGGCCCTCGCGGCGTCGCTGCTTCTTCGCCTCGAGCCGGGTGGACCCGGTGACGCTGGCGATCTCGTCCTCGGCGTTGCGGGTCTTGCGCACCCGGGTGCCGGTCTTCTCCGCGTCGTCCGAGGCATCCCCCTCGTCGCCGGACCGGCGGCGCCTGCGCCGCCGACGGGATCCTCCGCCCTCACCGCCCTGGTCCTCGGCGGCATCCTCGGACTGCTCGTCCTCAGCCGCGGCCTGGTCGTCGCCGCCCTGCTCACCGTCAGCGGCCTTGCGCCGTCGACGGCCACCGCGGCGGCGGCGTCTGCGCCCCCCGTTGCCCTCGTCGTCCTCGCCGGCGGGCTCCTCGCCCCGGGACTCCGCGACGGAGACCTCCGGCCGATCCTCGTCGGCGGCGACGTCGCCCGCGGGCCCCGCGGCAGCCTCCTGCCCGGACTCCGGGGCCGCCTCGTCCGCGGCCTTCTTCGACTTCTTGGCGGACTTCTTCGCGGACTTCTTCGCGGACGTCTTCGCGGGCTTCTTCCCCGACCGACCGGCGGGCTGCTCCGTCGCGTCGGCGGGCTGCTCCGTCTCGTCCGCGGGCTCCGCGGCGGCCGGGGCTGCCTCCGCCGACATCTCCGGCGGCTGGAAGAGCACCATCGGCGCGGCCGGCTGCCCCGCCGACTCCTCCACCGACTCCTCGACCTGCCCGGTCGGCTCTGCGGTCGGCTCTGCGGCCGACTCCTCGGCCGGCTCGGGCGTGGGCGCCGTCTCGTCCGCGGGCTCTGCGGACGCCGACCGCTTGCGCGCTCTGCTGACGGCCTTCTTCGCGGTACGGCGCGCCGGTCGAGCCGGCTCCTCGGCGGCACCGCCCTCAGCGGTCGGCGGCTGCGGCGTCGCCTCCGCGGGCGCCTCCGTGGGGGCCTCCGAGGGGGTCTCCGTGGGGGTCTCCGTGGGGGTCTTCGGGGTGTCCTCGCCGTCCGGAGCCGCGGTCGCCTCGACGGGCTCGGCACCCTCGGGCGCCTCGGACTCGGCGGCCTTCTTCGCGGAGGCCTTCTTCGCCGTGGTCTTGCGGGTGGTCGACTTGCGCGCCGTGGTCTTCGCCGCCGCCTTGGACGCCGTGGTCTTCGAGGCCGAGCTCTTCCGGGCGGTGGTCTTCCGGGCCGGCTTCTCAGCGTCTCCCGGCGGGGCGTCCGCAGCCGGGGCGTCCGCCGGCGCGGCCTCCGCCGGCGTGTCGGGGCCCGGGTCGGAGGTCGCGAGCGTGTCGTTGCTGTTGTCGTCTGCGTCGAGCATGTTCAGCTCCTCGCGCGCCCACCCGAACCCGGGCGTGACGGCGCTGGTCACGGCCACCCAGGTGCGCACGGGGCGCGCCGCGGGCGGCGAAAGCCTTCAGTCGGCGACGGCGTCCTCCGCTGCGCGTCTCGTGGTTGACCCGCGGCCACCGACCGCGGTCGCCTGCCTGCCCGGCGGGGTGGTCACCCACGCCGCCAGCCGGCCGCGTCGCGGTCAGGTGCCAACGGGTCATTCACGGTGCCGCCGCGCTCGTCGAGCGGGCCTTGCGCCAGCCGCTGCTGGAGTGCGGCGCCCAGGCTCAGCCCAGAGATCTCACGCAGTGCGGCGAGAACGTCGTCGGGTCTCACGGACGGCGTGCCGTGCCGCAGGACCAGGTCGAGTATCGCACACGTCTCGCCCTCCCCGTCGACATCGGCCACCGCGAGCCGCACGATCGCCCCCCGGGCGTCGAAGGACCGGACCCCCTTCTTGGTCATCCGTTCGACCACGACCTCCTCCCGGGCCAGGACACCGGCGACCGCCTCACGAAGCTGCGCGGGCGTGACGCCGCTGACCGAGAGCCGCCACACGGAGGCCTCGAGCCGGTCAGCCAGCGCGCCACCGGAGCTCGGCACGACCTCCAGCACGTCGAGGCCCTCCGGCAGCGAGGCGTCGAGCTTCCGGTGCAGCTCGACCGGGTCGACCTCGCGGGCCAGGCCGACCTCGAGGTACTCCGCCTCGCTGGCGGCCCCGGTCGGGGCGGCGCCGGCGTACGAGATCCGCGGGTGCGGGTTGAAGCCGGAGGAGTAGGCCATCGGCACCCGAGCCCGCACCAGCGCCCGCTCGAAGGCCCGGCTGAAGTCACGATGACTGGTGAACCGCATCCGGTCGCGCTTGGCGTAGCGGACCCGCAGCCGCTGCACCGGGGGTGCCTGCTGCTCCGGCTGCTGCCGCGACGAGCGTGGTGGTGGGGGCACGGGGCCGACCCTAGGCCACCGGGAAGGTCACCTCACGCTCACCCTGACCTGGTGCTGGGACGCCGCGTAGACCGGGCCACCGGCGAACCGCAGCTGGTAGACGGTCGTCCTGGTCGGCGACACCACGATCCGGCAGTCGCCGTCGGGCAGACGCGTGGTGGTCTTGTAGATGTAGTGCCAGTGGGTCTGGCCGCGGTGCCGCTCGAAGAGCTTCACCACCCGGTCGAGGCCGTGGCCGCGCGTGGTCAGCGTGGCCCGCAGCGTCGTGGACCTGCCCGAGCGGATCTCCGTGCGCCCCGCCGTCAGGGTCATCCTGGTGGGGTTGGGCGGCAGGATGCTCACCGCGACCGGATCGCTCACCGCCGCGGCGTAGAGCCACTCGCCGTTGTAGACCGCGCGGTAGGAGGCGGGGTCGGTCATCGAGCGGGTCAGCGAGTAGTGACCGGTGCTGTCGGTCCTGACCGTGCTGACCGGGCTCCAGGTCTGCGTGCCGGGCGTCTGCCGCTGGATCGTGACCGAGCGGCTGGCGACCGGCTTGCCCTGACTGGTCAGCTGACCGCGCAGACTCACCTGCCCACCGCGGTAGGGGGTGGGGTTGCTGGCCCCGAAGCCGAGGGTCGTCGCGTTCGGCGTGACCGTGACCGTGCCGGTCGTGGCCGCGGCTGCGGCATAGGCGGTCTCACCGGCGTAGCGCGCCCGGTAGCGGGCGGTGCGCAGCACACTGCGGGTGACCTCGAAGGCGCCAGTGCTGTCCGTCGACACGGTGCTGACCCGGGTCCACCTGCTGGTGCCGGCGTAGCGGGCGAACAGGGAGATGTTGCGTCCCGCGAGCGCGTCGCCGTTGCCCTGCAGCGAGCCGGACAGGGTGATCGGCGTACCGGCCTTGGTCGAGGACGTCGGCGTGCTCAGGGTCAGGTCGCTCTGGTAGGGGGTGATGGTGACCGGGACGGCCGTCGACGTCGAGGCGCGGTAGGCGTCGGTGCCCTGGAAGGTGGCCCGGTACCTGGCCGGCTGGTCGACGGTCACCGAGTTGCTGAAGCGCCCGAGGCGGCCGGCCCGGTACCGCATCAGCGTCTTCCAGGTGCGCCCACCGTCGGTGCTCTCCTGGACGGTGAACGGCGCCCGGCGCACCCCGTTGCCGCTCAGGTCCGTCACGCGTCCGCTGACCCGCACGGTGTCGCCCAGGTGCGGCGCGGCGTTGGCGACCGAGAACGTCGTCCTGGTCCCCTGCCTCGTGTAGGCCAGGGCGAACTTCTGCAGCTGGATCATGCTGCCGTTGAAGAGGTCCTTGTCGACGTTGCCGCTGATGCCGCTGATCCGGCCACTGCTGGTGGTCTGCCAGAACGACCAGGTGGGCCATCCGCCCGGCACCATCGGCTGGGAGACGCCGTAGTGCGCCACCCACAGGGGGTAGTTGTGGAAGGCCGTGCTGTTGGCGAGGTGGTCGATCCAGAAGTACGGCGAGACGTAGATGATGGGATCGCGCCCGGTCCGCGCCTGCACCTCCTGCAGGAAGGTCCGGGTCCAGGTGATCAGCGCCTTCGGGCCCAGCCCGCCGGTCGCCTCCAGGTCGAGCACCGGCGGCAGCGTGCCGCGTCCCCGCTGCGGACCGATCCGCGAGACGAAGTAGTCGGCCTGGCTCTTCGCCGAGCCCCGGCTGGGCCGGGCGAAGTGATAGGCGCCGCGGTAGATGCCGTTGCTCGCGGTGGCTGCCCAGTCGGCCTTGAAGTAGGGGTCGGTGTAGCTGCTCCCCTCGGTGGCCTTGAGGAAGGCGAACTTGACGCCGTCGCCGGCCACCGCCTTCCAGTCCAGGCTCGGGGAGCGTCGCGGGTTGTGCTGGTAGTGGGAGGTGTCATTGCCCGCCACGTAGCCGTAGGCCGCTCCGGTGGTGCCGATCAGTCCTGCCGTGGCGGCGGCCACCAGGGTCCGGACGAGTCTGCGGGTGCGCATCGCCGGGTTCTTCACGATCCAGGCCTCCAGGGTCGGGGGAAAGTGGGAGGCCCGGGGCCTCCGTCTCGGTGAGAACACTAACCGCGTTTCGTCACTCTGAGAACAAAAACCACACTGATCGCTACCGTATCGTGAACTACAGCAGTGTAATTTCATCACTGTGTGCTAATCGCGGCGCATCGCCCTCATTCTCACCCGCCCCCGCCCGGCGCGCAGGCGGTTGAGAGAATCTGCGGGTGCCCCGTGTCTCCGCCCCGTCGACCGACAGCCGCTCCCCGGTCGCCGAGGGACGCGCCCTCCGGGTGCTGGTCGTGGTCGGCATCATCGCGCTCGCCTTCAACCTCCGGCCCGCCGCCGTCAGCGTCGGTCCGGTCCTGGACGAGGTCCGCGCCTCCCTGCACATGCCCGCCGCGGTCGCCGGGGTGCTCACCACTCTTCCGGTGCTCGCCTTCGCCGGTTTCGGGGCCCTGGCGCCGGGTCTGGCCCGGCTCCTCGGCGCCCACCGGCTCGCCCTCATCGCGCTGCTGGCCGTGGTGGCCGGGTTGGGAGCGCGTCCGTGGATCCCGGCGACGGTGCCGTTCCTGCTGCTCTCCCTGCTCGCGCTGGCCGGCATGGCGACGGCCAACGTGGTGATGCCCTCGCTGGTGAAGCTGCACTTCCCCGGCAGGGTGGGCCGGATGACGGCGGTCTACACGACGTCGATGGCCGTCGGCCTGACCGTCTCCTCCATGCTGACGGTGCCGATCGCGCACCAGTTCTCCCCGGAGGGCTGGCGCTACGGGCTGGACGTGTGGGCCGTCACCGCGGCCGTTGCCGCGGTGCCGTGGTTCGGGTTGCTCCGGCACGACAGCGCTCCGGAGGAGCGGCCGCACGCCTGGGGACTGCGCGACATCGCGCGGACGCGGCTCGGCTGGGCCATGGCCCTCGTCTTCGGGCTGCAGTCACTGCAGGCCTACTCCGTCTTCGGCTGGTTCGCGCAGATCTACCGCGACGCCGGCTTCTCCGCGGCCACCGCCGGGGTGCTGCTGGGCGTGATCACCGGGATGAGCATCCCGCTGTCGTTGGTGATTCCGTCGCTGGCCGGCAGGATGCGCGACCCACGGCTGCTGTTCGCCGCCCTGATGGTGTGCTACCCGGTGGGCTACCTCGGCCTGATCCTCGCCCCGGTCTCCGGAGCCTGGGTGTGGGCCGCGGCGGTCGGCGTCGGAGCGTGCACCTTCCCCTTCGTGCTGACGCTCATCGGGTTGCGCGCGCACACGGCGGCCGGCACCGCGGCGGTGTCCGGCTTCGCGCAGTCGGTGGGCTACCTGATGGCCAGCATCGGGCCGTTGGGGATGGGCTGGCTCAACGGCCTGACCGGTGGCTGGACGGTGCCGCTGCTGGTGCTCACCGGCCTGTGCGTGCCGCAGCTCCTCGTCGGCCTCTACGCCTCGCGCCCGCGCTACATCGAGGACGAGCTCGCCAGCGAGCGCACCAGCGGCGACTGGTAGAGGCTGCGCACCACGTCGCCGTCGAGCCAGGCGGACAGCCGGCCCGCCTCCGCCTCGAGCAGCCGCTGTCCGGCGCGGTCGACCTCTTCGCAGGGCACCACGACGACCTGTCCATCGTCCTTCTGGGTCCAGCCACCGACCACCCGCCCGTCGAGCCAGGCCGTGGGCCCGGCGTTGCCGTTGCGGTCGAACAGCGCGTCTGCGTGGGGGCCCAGGTAGAAGCCTCGCTCCTTCCAGCCCATCGTGGCCGGGTCCAGCGCAGGCAGCAGCGCCGCCCAGCGCCCGGGTCGGTCGACCGGCTCGACGTCGTCGGGCAGCACCCAGCCGGTGGAGCCGTCCTCCAGGTCGACGGCGACCGCGTCCACCTCGGCCAGGGCCCGCCGCACCGCCGCCTTCGTGGCTCCCAGCCACCAGAGCAGGTCGGCCTCCGTGCCGGGTCCGAAGCTGCGCAGCCAGCCGCGCACCAGCACGGCGTAGCCGGCCGCCTCGTCCAGGGGTCGGGGTCGCTCACCGAGCCAGTGGGCGGTCAGCGTCCAGCGCGGGCGCGACAGCTTCCAGCCGCCCTCGTTCTCGCCGCGCACCACCGCACCGGAGGCGGCCAGCGTGGTCAGGACCCGGGGGGCGATGGGGAAGTTGCCGCCGTACGCCTTGCCCTCGGCGTAGGTCAGCCGGGACCCGAGCTGCGGCAGCCGGGCGCGCAGCTCGGCGGTGGTCGCCGGGCCGTCCTGCTCCAGCACGGCGAGGACCGCGCCGGTCGCCTCCTCCACCCAGGCGTCCCCATCCGTGGCGATGCCCTCCCTGACCACGTCACGGGCGAGCCGGTCCCGCTGCTGGGCCGCCACCCGCGCCGCGGCGCTGCCCCACACCGCCGGCAGCGACTCCCGGGGGAAGGCGAACACCGTGCGTCGCATCGCCAGCTGCTTCACCACCGACCGGTGCTCGTAGAGGGCGGCGTCGACCTGTGCCCGCGAGGCGCCGCTGCGGGCGAAGGCGGAGAGGTGGACGTTGGCGGGCTCGGTGGCGTGCAGCGCCACGACGGCCTGCGCCGCCTCGGCGACCGAGGCCGCGCGCTGGTCCGGCCCCAGCCGGTGGCGTACGGCGATCCGGGCGCGGCGCTGGTCGTCGGAGATCCTGGGACGTGCCTTCACGACGGCGACACTAGCCACCGCCGCGGACAACCGCCGCCCGGCTCAGACCACGCTGAGCGGGAGCAGCTTCTGGCCGGTGGGGCCGATCTGGATGTCGGTGCCCATCTCGGGGCAGACGCCGCAGTCGTAGCACGGCGTCCAGCGGCAGTCCTCGACATCGTCGGAGTCGGGGTCGAGGGCGGCCTCCCAGTCCTCCCAGAGCCACTCCTTGTCCAGGCCCGAGTCGAGGTGGTCCCACGGGAGCACCTCGTCGTAGTCCCGGTCCCGGGTCGTGAACCAGTCCACGTCCACACCGGTGCCGGCCAGCGCCCGCTCGGCCGCGGCCATCCACCGGTCGTAGGAGAAGTGCTCGCTCCAGCCGTCGAAGCGGCCGCCGTCACGCCAGACCTCCTCGATGACGCGGCCGATCCGCCGGTCACCGCGGGACAGCAGTCCCTCGACGATGCCGGGCTTGCCGTCGTGGTAGCGGAAGCCGATCGCGCGGCCGAACCGCTTGTCGGCACGCACCCGCTCGCGCAGCTTGCGCAGCCGCTCATCGGTGGTCTGGTGGTCGAGCTGGGCGGCCCACTGGAAGGGCGTGTGCGGCTTGGGCACGAACCCGCCGATCGACACCGTGCAGCGGATGTCGTTGCGGCCCGAGACCTCGCGCCCCTTGGCGATCACCTTCTTGGCGAGCTCGGCGATCTCGAGCACGTCCTCGTCGGTCTCGGTCGGCAGCCCGCACATGAAGTAGAGCTTCACCTGGCGCCAGCCGTGGGAGTACGCCGCGGCCACCGTCCGGATCAGGTCCTCCTCGGTGACCATCTTGTTGATCACCTTGCGCATCCGCTCCGAGCCACCCTCCGGGGCGAAGGTCAGGCCCGACCGTCGGCCGTTGCGGGAGAACTCGTTGGCGAGGGTGATGTTGAAGGCGTCCACCCGCGTGCTCGGCAGGCTGAGCGAGACGTTCGAGCCTTCGTAGCGGTCGGCGAGACCGGTGGCGACCTCGCCGATCTCGGAGTGGTCGGCACTCGACAGCGACAGCAGTCCGACCTCTTCGAAGCCGGACTTGCGGATGCCGTTCTCCACCATGTCCCCGATGGTGTTGATCGAGCGCTCCCGCACCGGTCGGGTGATCATGCCCGCCTGGCAGAAGCGGCAGCCGCGGGTGCAGCCGCGGAAGATCTCCACGCTGTAGCGCTCGTGCACCGTCTCGGCGAGGGGCACCAGCGGGTTGCGCGGGTACGGCCAGGAGTCGAGGTCCATCAGGGTGTGCTTGCGGACCCGTTCAGGGACACCGGGCACGTTCGGGGTCACCGCGACCAGCGCCCCGTCGGCGTCGTACTCGGCGTCGTAGAACCTCGGCACGTAGACGCCGCCGCTGGCGGCGAGCCGGAACAGCAGCTCGTCGCGCGGTGTGCGTCCGGAGGCGAAGGTGCCGTCGTTGCCGGCCAGCTCGCCCTTCCACTCGCGCACCACCTCGGTGATGGCGAGCACGACCTCCTCGCCGTCGCCGAGCACCGCAGCGTCGATGAAGTCCGCGATCGGCTCGGGGTTGAACGCGGCGTGGCCGCCGGCGACGACGAGCGGGTCGTGCGGGCCGCGGTCGGCCGCGCGCAGCGGCAGGCCGGCCAGGTCGAGCGCGGTGAGCAGGTTGGTGTAACCGAGCTCGGTGGCGAAGGAGACCCCGAGCAAGTCGAAGGCGCGCACCGGCCGGTGGCTGTCGACGGTGAACTGCGGGATGTCCTGGGCGCGCATCAGCGCCTCCATGTCGGGCCACACCGAGTAGGTGCGCTCGGCCAGGACGCCCTCGCGCTCGTTGAGCACCTCGTAGAGGATCTGGACGCCCTGGTTGGGCAGGCCCACCTCGTAGGCGTCGGGGTACATCAGCGCCCAGCGCACGGTCCGGGCGTCCTCACCCCACGGCTTGCGCACCGAGTTCAGCTCTCCGCCGACGTACTGGATCGGCTTGGACACACCGGACAGGTGCGGCTCGAGCCGGGGGAAGACGGACTCGACGGTGTCGGGCATGCGGCAGGTCTCCAGGGTTGGTTGTGCGGACGTCGACCCACAAGGGTACGACGCTTTTCTCTCATCCCTTGACGTAGGAGAGCTTCTCCGCGACCAGACCGTCGCGCATCCGGAGCACGTCGACCCCGCGTACGTGCCCCGGGGTGCCGTCCTCCTCGACCCAGTCGAACCGCCACCGGAGCACGGCCCGGTCACCTGCCACGAACGACTCCTCCTCGGTGAAGCGGGCACCGCGGGTGCCCGCGAAGAGCTCGTCCCACACCTCGCGTACGGCGGCCGCACCCTCGTGGCGGCTGCCGTCGGGCGCCGGGCCGGTCGCCTCGAAGACGCAGTCGTCGGTCATCAGCGCCATGATCGCGGCGATGTCACCGCGCCCGAAGGCCTCCGAGAAGCGCGCCAGGCCGGCGTGCTCGACGCCCCAGCCGGGATCGCGACCGAAGGCGGCGAGCAGGTCGCCCTGGGCATCGCCGGTGCCGTGGGCCTGGGGCCCGACCACCCCGGCGCGGCGGTAGTCGTCGGCTCGCTGCCCGAACCACGAGGCGACACCGTCCACCAGGTGCGGGTCCAGGCGCGGCCGGTGCCCGGTCGCCACGGCGAGGTCCCACGCGTGCACGAGGTGGTCGGCGGTCAGCTGCGCGAGGTACTCCTCCGCCTTCTCGTCGCCGTAAGAAAGGTGGACGAGCGGGTGCTGCGGCAGCCTCTCCGCGACGGCGGTGGTCGCCTCCGAGGCGGCGACCAGCGCGGCCCCGATCGGGTCCTCGCCGAGCAGGTCCCCTGCCAGCCGGTCGCCGACCTGCGCGATGGTGCTGCCCCGCATCAGTGGCGCGGTCCACAGGTCCTCGCCGGCCACGTGGTTGACGAGGTCGCGCACCGTCCACTCCCGGCAGGGTGTGGGGGCCTGCCACTGGTCGTCGGTGACGCGGTTGACCTGGTCGGCCCAGAGCTCGACCGTGCGGTGGTACATCGTCTGCAGGTCCATGACGCACTCCCTGTCCACCTCCACCGTGGCACGCGCCGGGGACTGCGCACCATGCCCCGAAGGCGCCATCGGGAGGCGTCTCAGCGGTAGGCGGGGAGCACGCTGGAGCGCAGATGGATGTTCTGCAGCAGCCCGAGGGCCATCAGCGAGGCGAACATCGAGGAGCCGCCGTAGGACACCAGCGGCAGCGGAACACCGGTGACCGGCATGATGCCCAGGCACATGCCGACGTTCTGGAAGGTCTGGAAGGCGAACCAGCAGGCGATGCCGGCAGCGGCGACCCGGCCGAACATGTCCTCGGCATGGGTCGCGATGGACAGGGCGCGCCAGAGGATCACCGCGAAGAGGGCGATGAGCACGCCGGCCCCCACGAGCCCGAGCTCCTCCCCCGCGACGGTGAAGACGAAGTCGGTGTGCTGCTCCGGCACGAACCCGGACCGGGTCTGCGACCCGTGGAAGAGGCCCTGGCCGAAGAGCCCACCGTTGCCGATGGCGATCCGTGCCTGGGTGGTGTTGTAACCCGCCCCCCGCGGGTCGAGGTTCGGGTTGGTGAAGGCCATGAAGCGGTCGACCTGGTAGGGCTTCAGCACCCCGGCGACCACCACCGCCGCGGCAGCGGCGACGCCGCCGGCGACCAGCACGACGAGCCACCGTCGGGCCACCCCGGCGACCGCGAGGACCCCGAAGACCGTGGCGGTGAGGACCAGCATCGTGCCGAGGTCGGGCTGCAGGAGGATCAGCAGCGCGGGCAGGCCGGCGACGGCCAGCATCAGCAGGACGTCGACGTCCCCGATGCGGTGCTTGCGGGACCCCTCGGTGCGCTCGGCGACGATCAGGGCCATGCCGATGATCACCGCGAGCTTCGCGAACTCCGCAGGCTGGACCGACATCCCGCCGACCATCAGCCAGGATCGCGACCCGTTGATGGTGCTGCCCATCACCAGCACGAGTGCCAGGCCCAGCACCGACGCGACGTAGACGAGCGGCGCCAGGATGCGCACCCACCGGTGGTCGGTGGCCAGCACCAGCAGGAAGAGCACCATGCCGATGGCGATGTTGATCAGGTGCTTCTTGAGGTAGGCCGTGGGGTCGTCGTGGGTCAGCGCCGGGTTGGCTGCGGTCGAGGACCACACCAGGAGGGTGCCGATGACGAGCACTGCCACGGTGGCGAGCATCAGCGTCCAGTCGACCCCGGGCACGCGCACCCGGCTCCGGGAGACGGTGGCGCGTGCGGGGGCGACGCCCATCGTCGAGGCGCTCACCGGCGCTGCTCCTTGCGCTCGGCGGGCGGCAGGATCGAGCCGTCCTGGGCGAACACCGGGAGACCCGGCGTCTCCACCACACCGGGGATCACCGACTTCTGGCGGTTCACGTGCTCTCCCTTGATGCCGTAGAGCTTCTCCCAGATCTTGCGCACCGCCGGCCCGGAGGTCCCCGAGCCGGTGCCGGCCTGGGTCACCACCATCACGACGACGTAGTCCTTGGTGTAGGTGGCCACCAGCGAGGTGCTCTGCTTGCCCTGGACCTCTGCGGAGCCGGTCTTGCCGCGGATGTGCACCTTGTCGAGCGGGAAGCCGATGAACTTCCAGGCCAGCGTTCCCGTCTTGGGGGTGCCCTGCAGGGCCCGGTCGACGTAGCTGAAGGCGGACTTCTTCGACTTCACATGGCCCTGCACCTTCGGCGCGATGCGCTTGATCACCTTGCCACTGGGAGACACGATCGCCTTGCCGACCCGGGGCTCGTAGAGGGTGCCGCCGTTGCTGATCGCGGCGTAGGCCCGGGCGAGCTGCAGCGGCGTGACCATGGTGTCGCCCTGGCCGATCGCGAAGTTCACCGCGTCGCCGGCATGGTACTCATAGCCCTCGAGGCAGAACTCATGGGCGAAGAGCTGCATCCAGGCAGAGCCCTTGTTCTGCCGGTCGAGCTTGCAGTAGTACCCCTTCATCGCCTTCCAGTAGGCCCGCTTCCACTTGCGGTCCGCGATCCGGCCACTGGCCTCCCCCGGCAGGTCGATCCCGGTCGGGCGCCCGTAGCCGAAGGCCTTGGCCATCGAGACCAGCGGGTCCTTGGCGTTCACGTTCGTCGGGTCGGAGCCGTACTTGCGCCAGTAGGACAGCCCGACCCGGTAGAAGAAGGTGTCGCAGGAGACCTGCAGCGCCTTGGCGAAGTCGATGTAGCCGTAGGACTCGGACTCGTAGTTCTTGAACCAGCGGTTGCCGACCTGCAGGCCGGAGGAGCAGTCGAGCCGGCTGTTGGGCCCGTAGCCGTTGTTGAAGGCACCGACCGTCATCTCCGGCTTCCAGGTGGAGCCGGGGGCGAACTGGCCCTGCGTGGCGCGGAAGAGCAGCGGGTAGCGGGCCTTGGCCGAGTAGAGGCGCCGCAGCTGCTTGCTGCTGATGCCACCGACCCACACCGAGGGGTCGTAGGTGGGCTCGCTGGCCATCGCCACGACCCGGCCGGTCTTCGCCTCCATCACCACTACGGCACCGCTGTCGGCGACGTAGTTCTTGTGGCTGACCGGGTCGTAGGTGTGCCGCGCCGTGACGATCGTCTGGTGCAGCTCGCGCTCCACGAACGCCTGCAGCCGGGCGTCGATCGAGGTGACCAGGGTGTCCCCGGGCTTGGCGCGCACGTGCCCGGTGTCGCCGATGACCCGGCCCATGGAGTCGACGGCGACCTTCTTGTAGCCCGGCCGCCCGCGCAGCCAACGGTCGTACTGCTTCTCCAGACCCGCCCGGCCGACCACGGAGGCGGCGTTGACCGAGTCGTCGCCCTGCTTCCTCGCCTCCGCGAGCTCGTCCTCGGTGATCGGGCTGAGGTAGCCCAGCAGGTGGGCGGCGTTGACGCCGTACGGCTGCGGATAGGCCCGCAGCGTCTCGGTCTGGGCGACCACCGAGGGATACTCCTCGGGCTTCTCCAGCACCTGCAACGCCACGGACTGCGGCACGTCCTCCGCGATCGGCACCGGCTGATAGGGCGAGCCGTTCCAGCACACGCCGGCCTTGGCGCCGGCCTCGCCGCACAGCAGCAGCTTCGCCTCGATCATCGCCGGGTGCTCGTCGACGGTGCGGGAGAGCCGATGCAGCAGCTCGGCCCGGGCGGTGTCGTCGAGCTTGTGGTAGAGGGTCCGGTCGACGGTGACGACCCAGCTCTTGCGGTCGGCCACCAGGGTGCGTCCCTGGTCGTCGACGATGAGGCCACGCGGCGGCTGCACGACGACGTCGCGGATGGACTGCTCCGCCGCCTGCGCCTGGTAGGCCTGCCCGGAGAACACCTGGACGTACCACAGTCGGGCGAAGAGGGTGACGAACAGCGAGAGCACCAGCGCCTGCACCACGAAGAGGCGCAGCCGGCTCTTGCGCTGGTGCGGCCTGATGAGGACTGCGGCCATCAGTACACCAGCTGCGGGGGTCGCAGGCGGCGCAGCGCGATCAGCAGCCCGGGCAGCACCAACGGAGTGATCAGGACGTCCCACAGCAGGCTGATGCCGATCACGCGCAGCATCTCCGAGGCGGGGAGCGCGCCGTCGCCGAGCACCAGGCCGGTGAGCGCATAGATCGAGGTGCCGACGAACGAGCAGGCCCCGACCGTCACGAGGGCGGCGAGTGTGGAGTCACGGGCGTCCTGGCGCACCCGCCCGGCCAGGTAGCCGACGACCACCAGCGCCAGCGCCCAGCGGCCGGCCACGTGGTCGGCCGGCGGAGCCAGGTCGAGGAGCAGGCCACCGGCGAAGCCGAGCACCGCGGCGAACTCCGGCCCGCGGGACAGCGCGGCCGCCACCACGACCAGCAGCGCGAGGTCCGGCACCACCCCGTCGACGGACAGGTAGCCGAAGACCGCCACCTGCAGCACGACGGCGACGAGCAGGATGCAGAGCACGCCGAGGCCGCGCACCAGCGCCATCATTCACCTCCCGCAGTGATCAGCTTGCGATCGCCCTGCGTGCCGCGCGGCACGACCACGCCCACCACGTCGAGGGCGGTGAAGTCCACGAACGGCTGGATCACCGCGTGCTTGGCCATCTGACGCGGGGTCGACCAGACCGAGACGACCTTGCCGACGGGGATGCCGGCGACGTACGGCGCCCCGCCCTGCGATCCCCAGGTCACCACCACGTCGCCGCGGGCCGGGCTGACCGAGCTGTCCATCAGGTCGAGGTCGAGCTGGTCATCGTTGCCGGTGGTGCCGCGGCCGTGGAGGAAGCCGAGCTCCAGGTTCGAGCCCAGGCGGCCACCCACGACGGAGTCCTTGTCGACGACAAGCAGCACGGTCGCCGTCGTACGGGTCACCCGCAGCACCCGGCCGACCAGGCCGTCGTTGTTGACCACGGTCTCGTTCGGGCGCACGCCCGAGGAGGAGCCGGCGTCGATGGTCACCGTGCGGGAGAACGACTGGCTGGGTCCCATCGCCACGACCCGCGCGGCGACGAGGGAGTAGCCGGTGCGCTGGGCGGTGCGGGTCAGGCCGTCGAGCTCGGCGAGACGGTTGCGGTCCAGCGGCTGGGCCTCCACCCGGCTGCGCAGCCGGGAGTTCTCCGCGGAGAGGATGGCCACCTGCTTGCGCAGCCGGTCGTTGCTGCCGAGGTAGCCGGCCACCTTGCGGAAGGGGCGTACGGCGACCGCGGTGCCGGTCTCCACCGGGCCGACGACGTCGCCGACGGCGGTGCGCAGCGGCTCCATCGGGGAGTGCGTGCCGCCGCGGGCGTCGAGGGTGAGCACGGTCAGGCAGGCCAGCAGGAGCAGCACCAGCACCGGCTTCGAGGGCTGCTTGCCCGGGTCGTGGGACGGCATCACCACTCCTAGCGCCGGATCTCCGAGACCAGCACCTGCTGGAGCGCCTCGAACTCCTCGACGCACTTGCCGGCGCCCATGGCGACGGCGCTGAGCGGGTCGTGGCTGACGTGCACCGGCATGCCGGTCTCGTGCCGCAGTCGCTCGTCGAGGCCGCGCAGCAGCGCTCCGCCACCGGTCAGCACGATGCCCCGGTCCATGATGTCGCCGGCCAGCTCGGGCGGCGTCTGGTCCAGGGTGGTGCGGACGGCGTCGACGATCGCGTGCAGCGGCTCCTCGAGCGCCTGGCGGATCTCCGCGCTCGAGACGGTGACCGTGCGCGGCAGGCCCGACACCATGTCGCGGCCGCGGATCTCCGCCTCCGGCTCCTTGGGCATCGGGAAGGCGGAGCCGAGGGTCATCTTGATCTCCTCGGCGGTGCGCTCCCCCAGCATCAGGGAGTACTCCTTCTTCATCCACGCGATGATCGCCTGGTCGAGCTCGTCACCGGCGGTGCGCACCGACAGCGTGGTGACGATGCCGCCCAGCGAGATGACCGCGACCTCGGTGGTGCCGCCGCCGATGTCGACGACCATGTTGCCGGTGGCCTCGTGGACCGGCAGGCCGGCACCGATCGCCGCGGCCATCGGCTCCTCGATGATGTAGACGCGGCGGCTGCCGGCGGAGAACCCGGCCTCCTTCACCGCCCGCTGCTCGACCGCGGTGATGCCGCTGGGGACGCAGACGACCAGGCGGGGCTTGGCGAAGTAGCGGCGCCGGTGCACCTGCTGGATGAAGTAGCGCAGCATCTGCTCGGTCGCCTCGAAGTCGGCGATCACGCCGTCCTTGAGGGGCCGGATCGCGGTGATGCCGTCCGGCGTGCGGCCGATCATCCGCTTCGCCTCGTGCCCGACCGCGAGCACCTCGCGGGTCTGGGCGTTCATCGCGACCACCGAGGGCTCGTCGAGCAGCACGCCCTTGCCGCGGACGTAGACGAGCGTGTTCGCCGTACCGAGGTCCACGGCCATGTCGCGGCCGATCAGGTTGTTCGCCATGGCTGCCCGTCCGTCACTCCAGTCACAGGTGTCACGGACAGGCTAGGCGGGGCACGGGGTCCCGCCCGGTCACGACACGCGGCAGGCCGCGTGGCGCTCAGCTCACGGCAGGTCGGGGAACCAGAGCTTGATCTCGCGCTCGGCGGACTCCGGTGAGTCCGAGCCGTGCACGAGGTTCTCCCGGTTGGAGAGCGACAGGTCGCCCCGGACGGTGCCCGGCGCCGCCTTGCGCCCGTCGGTGGCGCCGTTGACGGCGCGCACCACCTCGACGGCCTCGTCGCCCTCCAGCACGGCGGCCACCAGCGGCCCGCTGGTCACGAAGTCGCGCAGGGGCGGGTAGAAGTCCTTCTCCACGTGCTCGGCGTAGTGCCGGTCGGCCATCTCCGCGTCGATCGTGCGCAGGTCCATGGCCAGCATGCGCAGCCCCTTCGCCTCGAAGCGGGAGAGGATCTCGCCGACCAGGCCGCGGCGGACGGCGTCGGGCTTGAGGAGGAGCAGAGTGCGCTGCGACATGCGGCGCAGCCTACCGACGCTGTTGCTCCGCGGCCGCCGCGGCCTCCCAGGCGGCACGTTCGCGCTCGATCTTGCTGCCGAGCAGGTAGGCGGTGGCCCACAGCGCGAGGAAGACGATGCCGAGCACGATCATCGCGCCGATCTGGATGCCCAGCAGCAGCGCGGCCACCTGGATCAGCCAACCCAGCCAGTAGGCCCAGCGGAACCGCAGCAGGCCCGAGACCACCAGGCAGGCCCCGGCCAGGCCGAGGCCGGTCGCCAGCGCCGCGCCGGTGTCCACGTGGTTGACCGAGACGAGCACCGGGGTGGTGAGCCCGAGGACCACCATCTCGAGCAGCAGGATCGTCGCGCAGAGCCGGCGTTGCATCAGCCGCCTCCCGTCGCCTTGCGGGGCCGTTGCTTGAGCATCGCCCGGGCCTCACCGACGGTGACCACCGAGCCGGTGACCAGCACGCCGCCGGACCCGAGCCCCTCGCCGAAGACACCGCCGGCCTCGGCGAGTGCGGCCGCCTGGTCGATGGCGTCCGCCAGGGAGCGCGTCTCGCTGACCCGGTCGACACCGAAGATGCCCCGGGCGACCTCCGCCAGCTCCGGCGAGGGCATCGCGCGGGCGGTCGAGTTCTGGGTGCACACCAGGTGCGCGAAGACCGGCTCGAAGGCGGCCAGCAGACCTTCCACGTCCTTGTCGGCCATCACTCCCATCACTCCGATGAGCGGCGAGAACGTGAAGGAGTCCTCCAGCGCCTCCACCACCGCCTCGGCACCGTGGGGGTTGTGCGCGGCGTCGAGGACAATCGTCGGCGAGCGCCGGATCACTTCCAGGCGCCCCGGAGAGACGACCTGGCCGAAGGCCTCCTTGACCACCTCGTCGGCGATCGGCTCGTCCCCGCCGAGGAAGGCCTCCACCGCGGCGAGGGCCAGCGCGGCGTTCTGCGCCTGATGGGGCCCGAACAGGGGCAGGAAGACCTCGTCGTACCGGCCACGCAGTCCCTGCAGCGACATCATCTGGCCGCCCACGGCCGGCACCCGCGAGCGGACCCCGAACTCCAGCCCCTCGCGGGCGATGGTCGCGCCCACCTCCGCGGCACGCTCGACGAGCACCTGCGCCACCTCGGGCTGCTGTACGGCGGTCACCACGGTCGCCCCCGCCTTCACGATGCCGACCTTCTCGAGGGCGATGGCACCCGGCGTCTCGCCGAGGTACTTCGCGTGGTCGACCGCCACCGGGGTGAGCACCGCGACCCGGGCATCGACGACGTTGGTCGCGTCCCACGCCCCGCCCATGCCCACCTCGACGACCGCCACGTCGACCGGTGCGTCGGCGAACGCCGCGTAGGCCATCCCCACGATCGTCTCGAAGAACGAGAGCGGGTGGGCGTGCTGCTCGTCGACGAGGTGCGTGTACGGGGCCACGTCGTTGAAGGCGCGCACGAACTCTTCCTCGGTCAGCGGCTCGCCGTCGATGCTGATCCGCTCGGTCATCGACTCCAGGTGCGGGCTGGTGAACCTGCCGGTGCGCAGGCCGAGGGCGAGCAGCAGCGCCTCGATCATCCGCGACGTCGAGGTCTTGCCGTTGGTGCCGGTCAGGTGGATGACCGGGTAG
Source organism: Marmoricola sp. (assembly GCA_036518175.1). Classification (GTDB taxonomy): domain Bacteria; phylum Actinomycetota; class Actinomycetes; order Propionibacteriales; family Nocardioidaceae; genus Marmoricola. The sequence continues at coordinate 3,651 of DATDNR010000104.1, read as the reverse complement.
GCGTCCTGCGGTCGCCCGAGCAGGTCGGTGAAGTCCTCGATCCGCTCGAGCGTCGGGTCCAGCCGGGTCTCCGGCCAGCGGGAGAGCAGTGCGTCCTCGACCTCGGCGTAGGTCTCGGCCGGGCGGGCGTCAGGGGGCAGGTTCGACATCGACATCGCCCACGAAGTCTACGGGCGCGGGTCAGCCCACCAGCAGGTTCGCCTGGTCCACGACCGCGCGGTAGCCGAGCCGCTGGTAGATCGCGTTCGAGACCGGGTTGGCCTGGTCGGTGAACAGGGTCACCCGCGCTCCCTGGTCGAGGAGCATGCGGGAGATGCCGGCCACGGCGGCGCTGGCGTAGCCCCGCCCCCGGTGCTCCTTGGGCGTGAACACCGGACCGATGCGGGCGACGCCGAAGCTGGGCAGGTTGTGCCCGGTGAGGTGCACCCGCTCGCCGTCCTCCTCGACCCAGAACCACACCCGGCCCTCCTCGATCCGGCGGAGCATCCCGGCCTCATCCTCGAAGACCCCGTGGGGCTCGTCAGGGCCCCGGCCGGCCTGCTCGGCCGCCTCCCGGCCGAAGGCGAGGTACCACTCGACCGCCAGCTCGAGGTCGTCCGGCGTCGCCCTCAGCAGCTGCCCCGGCGGCAGCGTCGGCTCGACGAGGTCGCCGAGCTCGAAGAGGCGCGTGTGCTCGTGCACCCGCGCACCGCGTCCGGTGAGCCGGGCGATCTCCTCGGCCGTGACCTGCGCGGCCGGCAGCGCGCCGTTCACCCCGCCGAGGTCCTCCCCGCGCGCGTGCAGCGCCCGGGCCAGCTCGCGCGCCGCCTCCTCGGGCATCGCGACGACGTAGGCCGGATGCGGCGGGAACGGCGCGGTGCGCATGCCGGCGCCCACCACGGCGCCGGCCGCGTCGCGCACCACCAGCCACCAGCGAGGATGGTCTGCGGGGACGTCGATGCCCTCGGCGCGCTCGCGCACGGACCGTTCGGCGAAGGTGGTCAGCACGGTGTTCTGCACCGGGTCCGCGGCGAGGTGGGCACCGGCCTGCTCCAGGAAGGCAGCGGGATCGTCGAGGAACTGCAGCTGGTAGGGCACGAAGGGCAGGCTAGTGAGCGCCGGTGGCGACCCGTAACTGGTTTTCGAGGCCGCTGAAGGCCCCCGTACCATTCGGCTCATGACCGAGATCCAGCAGCAGACCCGGGAGACGACCAGCACCGAGCAGCGTGCTGTCGTCGTACCCGAGAAGCCTGCGCTGGAGGGACTCGAGACCAAGTGGGCCGAGCGCTGGAAGGCCGAGGACATCTACGCCTTCGACCGCACCCAGCCGCGCGAGAACGTCTACGCGATCGACACTCCCCCGCCCACGGTCAGCGGCTCGCTGCACGTGGGCCACGTGTTCTCCTACACCCACACCGACCTCGTCGCCCGCTTCCAGCGGATGCGCGGCAAGACGGTCTTCTACCCGATGGGCTGGGACGACAACGGCCTGCCCACCGAGAGGCGGGTGCAGAACTACTTCGGCGTCCGCTGCGACCCCTCGCTGCCCTACGACCCGGACTTCAGCCCACCGGAGAAGCCCGACCCCAAGCGTCAGCTGCCGATCAGCCGGCCCAACTTCGTCGAGCTGTGCGAGCGGCTCGTCGTCCAGGACGAGCAGGTCTTCGAGTCGCTGTGGCGCACCCTCGGGCTGTCGGTCGACTGGTCCCAGCACTACACGACGATCGGGCCGAAGGCACAGCGGGTGAGCCAGCGCGCGTTCCTGCGCAACTACGCCCGCGGCGAGGCCTACCTCACCGAGGCGCCGACGCTCTGGGACGTCACCTTCCAGACCGCCGTCGCGCAGGCCGAGCTGGAGGCGCGGGAGTACGCCGGCCACTACCATCGCGTGGCCTTCCACGGGGCGAACGGCCCGGTCTACATCGAGACCACCCGGCCCGAGCTGATCCCCAGCGTGGTGGCGCTGATCGCGCACCCCGACGACGAGCGCTACCAGCCGTTGTTCGGCAGCACCGTGAGCTCGCCGGTGTTCGGCGTGGAGATCCCGGTGCTCGCTCACCCGGCCGCCGAGCCCGACAAGGGTGCCGGCATCGCGATGTGCTGCACCTTCGGCGACCTCACCGACGTGCAGTGGTGGCGCGAGCTGCAGCTGCCGGTGCGCACGCTGATCGGCCGCGACGGGCGGATGTCGCGCGAGACGCCCGAGTGGCTGGCCCACGAGCCGGCGGCAGCGGCGTACGAGGACCTCAAGGGCAAGACCGCCTTCAGCGCCCGCGAGGCGATGGTCGCCAAGCTGCGCGACTCCGGCGACCTCGACGGAGAGCCGCAGCCGACGATGCGGATGGCGAACTTCTACGAGCGCGGCGACAAGCCGCTCGAGATCGTCGCCACCCGGCAGTGGTACATCCGCAACGGCGGCCGCGAGGCCGACCTGCGTGCCGAGCTGCTCGAGGACGGCGCCCGGATCGACTGGATCCCGGCGCACATGAAGCACCGCTACGACAACTGGGTCGGCGGCCTCAACGGCGACTGGCTCATCTCCCGGCAGCGCTTCTTCGGCATCCCGTTCCCGGTCTGGTACCCGCTGGACGACGACGGCCAGCCCGACTACGACCACCCGTTGATGCCGACCGAGGACGAGCTGCCGGTCGACCCGTCGACGATGGCCCCGCGCGGCTACTCCGAGGAGCAGCGTGGCAGGCCCGGCGGCTTCATGGGCGACCCCGACGTGATGGACACCTGGGCGACCTCGTCGCTGACCCCGCACATCGCCGGCGGCTGGGCGGAGGACGACGACCTCTGGCAGCGGGTCTTCCCGATGGACCTGTGCACCAACGCCCACGACATCATCCGCACGTGGCTCTTCTCCCGGGTCGTGCGCGCCCACTTCGAGAACCACCGGGTGCCCTGGTCGCACGCGATGATCTCCGGGTTCATCGTCGATCCCGACCGCAAGAAGATGTCCAAGTCCAAGGGCAACGCGGTCGTGCCCGACGAGGTGCTGGGCAGGTACGGCGCGGATGCCGTGCGCTGGCGCGCCGCGATGGCCCGGCCGGGCCTGGACTCGCCCTTCGACGAGACCCAGATGAAGGTCGGTCGGCGGCTGGCGATGAAGGTGCTCAACGTCTCCCGGTTCGTGCTGGGCAGCGTCGGTGCCTCGCGCATCGAGCCGGCGCTGGTCCGCGAACCGGTCGACTGTGCCCTGCTGGGGGCGCTGGCCAACGCGGTGACCGGCGCCACCGAGGCCTTCGAGGCCTACGACTACACCTCCGCACTGGAGGTCACCGAGCGGTTCTTCTGGGACTTCTGCGACGACTACGTCGAGCTGGTCAAGGAGCGCGCGTACGGCGACGAGGGCGATCCCCGCACCGACTCGGCCCGGGCCACCCTGGCGATCGCTCTGCACACCGTGCTGCGCCTCCTCGCGCCGTTCCTGCCCTACGTGACCGAGGAGGTCTGGTCGTGGTGGCAGGAGGGTTCGGTGCACCGCCAGCCCTGGCCGCTGGCCACGGACCTCGGTGCCGCGGCGGCGTCGACGCCGCAGATGCTCGAGGCGGTGGCCGCGGTGCTCGCCGGCATCCGGGGCGCGAAGTCCAGCGCCAAGGTCGGCCAGCGCACGCCGGTCGAGTCGGCGAGCGTGACCGGGGATCCCGGCGCGGTGGAGGCGGTCCG
>DATDNR010000103.1:0-9449 GCA_036518175.1 Marmoricola sp. | reverse complement strand
GCCGGGCACCTGAGCCGCGGTGGTCAGCCAGCGGCGCACGGCGGTGGTGTCCGCGCCGCGGCCGAGCACCAGGCAGCCCGCGGCCGGGTCCAGAGCGTGCACCGCGTCGCTGATCCGCCGGGCGTCGTCGAGCGACTCGGGTCCCTCGAGCTTCCACAGCGCCGGGCGCAGGCCGTCGGCGCCGATCTCCTCGATCGCGCGGGCGGTCAGCCCGGCCCGCAGCTCCCGGTCGTAGCGGCCCCGGTCGCGGTCGAGCCCGGCCCGTTGCTCGGCCTCGGCGGGCACCAGCAGCTCGAGCATCAGCTGCTGCCGCCGGCCATGCAGCCACAGCGCGAGCTCGCGCAGCCGGGCGCGCTGGCGGGCGTTCATCTCGACGTCGCCGCCGGGGTTGTAGCGGACGAGCACCTTGGCGTAGTCGGGGTCGTGGCTCTCCATCACCGCGTCGTAGTCGTCCTCGAAGCGCAGCTCGGCCCGGCCGCTGACCTCCACCGGCATGGCGATCGCGATGCCGGCCTCACGGGCGTCGGCGACATGGGCGCCGCCGTACTCGGCGTCGATGAGCAGGGTGGGGCTCGCATCGACCACGGACGGCGCGGCCTGCAGCAGCGCGTCGACGACCACCCGCTTGGCCTCGACCATCTGCGCGTTCTGGCTGGGCGTCGGTGGCGCGGTGAGCCGCATGAACGAGGTGCGGAAGGAGTTGCGGTGGTCGAAGGCGAGCGCGAAGACCGGCTGCTGCCGCTGGGCGTTCACGACAGGATGACCGAGCGGGTCAGGTGCCGCGGCTGGTCGGGGTCGAGACCACGCTGCTGGGCGGTCGCCACCGCGAGCCGCTGCACCCGCACGAGCTCGGCCTGCGGGTCCCGGTCGCTGGTCACCACCCGGGCGCCGCTGACCGAGACGTCGCGCGCCAGCGAGTCGTCGGTGGCGCCGAGCATCCAGATCACCGTGTCGGCGTCCGCGGCGGACAGCGGGCCGTGGCGGTACTCCAGCGCCGGGTAGACCTCGCTCCACGCCGAGGCGGCCTCGCGCACCTTCAGCGCCGCCTCCGCTGCCACGCCCAGCGCCCAGGAGCGGCCGAGGAAGACGTAGTGCGACCGGTCCACCAGCGAGGCGTCCAGCGGCTGGTCGAGCAGCCGGGCGGCCTCCTCGACCACCGGGGCCAGGTCGTGGCCGGCGTGCGCGCGCAGCAGGGTCAGCGCGCTGGTGGCGAACCGGGTCTGCACGACCGACTGCTCGTCGGCGTAGTCGAGCACGACCAGGTCGTCGACCATCCCGGTGATCGGCGTGGCGGCGTCGGCGGTGATGCCCAGCGTGGGCACCGAGTCCGGCAGCTGCTCCAGCGCCTGCAGGATCTCCGTGGTGGTGCCCGAGCGGGACAGCGCGATCACCAGGTCGTAGTCGCGCACCGGCATCTCCGAGGCCGCGAAGGCGTCGGTCTCGCCCTGCCCGGCGGCCTCGCGCGCCGCGGCCGCGGCGGTGGCGATGTGCAGCGAGGTGCCGCAGCCGATGATCGCCACGCGCGCGCCCGGTGACGGCAGCACCGCCGCCGACTCCTTCGCGGTCGCGATCGCCTTGGTCCAGCACTCCGGCTGGCTGGCGATCTCGGCGAGCACGTGGGTGCCGGTGCCCCCGAGGGTGTCCTGCTGTTGCTGGTTCACTGCGCCTTCTCCACTCCTGAGACGATCACGCGCTCCCGCTCGGCCTCGCCCAGCGCCTCCCCGGTGTCGGCGTCGAAGAGGTAGACGTCCTTGGGGTCGACGCCGAGGGTGAGCCGGTCACCGGGGCGCGGGCTGATGTCCGCCCCGGCCTGTACGACGACACTTCCCGCGGTGTGCTCGACGACGCCGACGGTGCCCTGCCCGACCAGGCAGTGCACCAGGGCGTGGCTGCCGAGCGGCTCGTGGAAGTCGACGGTGGCCCGGATGCCCGCGCCGGTGGAGGTGATGTGCAGGCACTCGGGGCGGATGCCGACCACCACCTCGGGGTGCCCGGCCGGGGCGGGACGCAGCGGGTGCTCGCCGAGCACGACCTGGCCGCCGCTGACGGTCGCCGGCACCAGGTTCATCGCCGGGCTGCCCATGAAGCCGGCGACGAACATGTTGGCCGGGTGCTCGTAGACGTCCTGCGGGGCGCCGAGCTGCTGCACCTCGCCCTGGTTCATCACGCAGATCCGGTCGGCCAGCGTCATCGCCTCGACCTGGTCGTGGGTGACGTAGATCGAGGTGATGCCGAGCCGCTGGTGGATCCGCTTCAGCTCCGCGCGCACCTGCCCGCGCAGCTTGGCGTCGAGGTTCGACAGCGGCTCGTCGAGCAGGAAGGCCTGCGGCTCGCGCACCAGCGCCCGGCCCATCGCGACCCGCTGGCGCTGCCCGCCGGAGAGCTGGGCGGGCTTGCGGTCGAGCAGCTCGGTGATGCCGAGGATGCCGCCGATCTCCTGCACCCGGCGGTCGATCTCGTGCTTGGCGGTCTTGCGCTGCCGCAGCCCGTAGGCGAGGTTCTTGTAGACGCTCATGTGCGGGTAGAGCGCGTAGTTCTGGAACACCATCGCGATGTCGCGTTCGCCCGGGCCCTGCCTGGTGACCACCTCGCCGCCGACGAGGATGTCGCCGGAGGTCGGCTTGTCCAGGCCGGCCAGCATCCGCAGCGCCGTACTCTTCCCGCAGCCGGAGGGGCCGACGAGGATCACGAACTCGCCGTCGGCGACGAGCAGGTCGAACTCCTTGAGCGCCTCCACGCCGTTGGGATAGCGCTTGGTGACCTTGCGGTACTCGACTTCGGCCACGGCACTCAGCCCTTCAGCCCGGTGGCGGCGACGGAACGGACGAAGTAGCGCTGGGCGGCGAAGAAGACCAGCAGCATCGGCAGCAGGCTGAAGACGTTGCCGGCCATCAGCAGGTTCCAGTTGGTGTCGTGCGATCCCTGGAAGGTGGTCAGGCCCAGCGGGAGGGTCATGTGCGACTCCGTGTTGATCACGATCAGCGGCCAGAGGAAGGAGTTCCACGAGTCGAGGAAGGTCAGCGCGGCCAGAGTGGCCAGTGCCGGCATCGACAGCGGCAGCACGATCTTGAACAGCACCCCGAGCCGGGAGGTGCCGTCGATGCGGGCGGCCTCCTCGAGCTCGACCGGGATGGTCAGGAAGAACTGCCGGAGCAGGAAGATGCCGAACGCGGTGGCCATGTTGGGCACGATCAGCGCGCCGAGGTGGTCGATGCCCAGCTGGCTCCAGATGTTGGTGCCGGTCCACTTCACGATCAGGAACTCGGGGATCATGGTGACCTGGAACGGCACCATCAGCGTGGCCATCAGCACCGCGAACAGCGCGCCGTTGCCGAGGAAGCGCAGCCGGGCGAAGGCGTAGCCGGCCAGGCTGCACAGCACCAGGTTGGCCACGACCACGACGATCGCCACCACCGCGCTGTTGACCATGAACCGCGCGAACGGTGCCGCGTTGAGCGCGGTGACGTAGTTGTGCCACTGCGGGGAGGCCGGCCACAGCACCGGCGGGAAGCGGCGGGTCTCCGCCTCGGTCTCCAGCGAGGTGATCAGCATCCAGAAGAACGGCACCAGCAGGATGAAGGTGATCGGGATCAGCACCAGGTGCCAGGGGCTCGGCCGTCTCATCGCGCTCACCGGTTGTAGTGCACGAAGCGGTTGCCGACACGGAACTGGATGTAGGTGATCACCAGGATCACCATGAAGAGCACGTAGGCCAGCGCGGCGGCGTACCCGGCGTTGAACTGCTGGAAGGCCTGGTCGAAGAGGTAGTAGACGACCACGGTGGTGGCGTGCAGCGGCCCGCCGCGGGTGCTCAGGTAGACCTCGTCGAAGAGCTGCAGCGCGTTGATGGTCAGCCACACGGCGAGGAACAGCGACGCCGGGCTGAGCAGCGGCAGCGTGATGGTGCGGAAGATCGTCACCGGCTTGGCGCCGTCGATCGCGGCCGCCTCCTGCAGCTCCTGCGGCACCCCTTGCAGCGCGGCGAGGTAGATGACCACCGCGAAGCCGGTCCAGCCCCACACGGTCATCGCGACGATCACGTAGAGCGCCTGGTCGGGGCTGGAGAGCCACTGGCCCTGCGGCAGCCCGACGGCGTGCAGCGCGGCGTTGACGATGCCGAAGGAGGGCTCGAAGAGCCACATGAAGATGATCGCCTCGTTGATCGTCGAGACCGCCATCGTCACGTAGGCCGCGGTGCGGTAGATCGTGATGCCGCGGACCTTGCGGTTGAGCGCGACCGCGATCAGCAGCCCGACGGCCATGGTCAGCGGCACGAACAGCACCGTGTAGACGATGGTGTGCTCGATGGCCAGCCGGAAGGTCGGGTCACCGGGGATCTGCCGGTAGTTCGCCAGCCCGACCCAGGGAGTCTCGGGGGTGAGCAGGTCGGACTTCTGGAACGACAGCAGCAGCGACCAGAGGATCGGCAGCAGCCCGAAGACCCCGATCAGCACCGTCGCCGGGGTGGCGAAGGCCCAGCCGACGGCGTGCTCGGAGCGGGAGAGCCGGCGGAGGAGCCCGGCCCGCCGCGCGGGTGCTGCCCTCTCGGCGGTGGGGGTCGCGGTGGCCACTGCTGGTCGCTCAGCTGCCCGAGGCGAGCGCCTGGTCGGTGGCGCTGGCCGACTGCGAGAGCGCTGCCTGCGGGCTCAGCTTGCCCAGCAGCACGCCGACGATCGAGTTGCCCAGCGACTCGGAGATCTTCGGGTACGCCGTCACCTGCGGCCGGGCCTGCTTCACGTTGGAGAGGTTGTGGATGTAGACGTCGAGCCCGGGCAGCTTGTCGTTCATCTGGCTGACCACGCTCTGGTCGTCACCGATCGACTTGCGCGTGGGCAGGTCACCGGTGGCCAGCGAGAACTCCTTGACCTGGGCCGGTGCGGTCAGCCAGGTGACGAAGGTCTTGGCGGCCTGCACCCGGTCGCTGCCGTTGTTGAACAGCACCCAGTTGTCCGGGCCGGAGATGCTCTGGTGCCCCGCGGAGGAGCCGGCGTACGTCGGCATGATCTGCACGCCGTACGGCACGTGCACCGAGGACAGGTCCCACGGCCCGGTGACCAGCATGCCGATCTTGCCGGCGTTGAAGAGGTCCATGTACTTGGAGTTGGTGGTGTCGACGTACATCGACTTGTCGTCGACGGCCATCTGCTTCAGCGTGGTCATCGCCTTCAGGCCCTCGGGGGAGTTGAAGGCGGCCTTGGTGTTGCTGGAGTTGAGGATCTGGCCGCCGGCCTCCCAGAGCATCGCCTCCCAGTGCCAGACGCTGTCCTCGCTGGCGTCGGCGGGGTAGGAGGTGCCGTACTGCTTGGTGGCCGGGTCGGTCAGCTTCTTCGCCGCGGCCCGGAAGTCGTCCCACGTCCAGTTCGCGCTGGGCGGCGTGACGCCGGCCTTCTTGAACAGCGACTTGTTGTAGACGATGGCCAGGTTGTCGACCAGCGCCGGCATGCCGATCACCTTGCCGTCGACGGTGGTGACCGCCCGCTCGCCGGGGTAGAAGTCGTTCCAGTTGACCGCCTTGGACTTCACCGTCGAGGTCAGGTCGACCACGGTCGGGATCTTGGCGACGTTGGGCGCCCAGCTGCCGTAGAGGTAGGCGACGTCCGGTGGGGTGCCGCCGCGGACCGCGGTGAGCACCTTCTGCAGCGCGTAGTCGTTGTTGGTCTCCAGCACCTTGACGTCGATGTCCTTGTGCGAGGAGTTGAACTCGTCGGCGAGCTTGTTGAACGCCTTGCCCTCGACGTCGGTGTAGCCCTCCCACACGGTGATCTGGGTCTTCCCGCTCGACGACCCGCTGCCGCCGCACCCGGCCACCGCGACCAGCAGGGCAGTCGCCGAGAGCGCTGCTGCAACCCGACTCGACCGCCACATGAACAACCGCCCCACTTCCGGACTCGACTCCTGGGCAGAATGCCCCGGTCTGCGCGTTTGCTTGCACATTTCGGTTCGTTTCGCTGGACTGTACGACGTGACCGCGCACACAGCAACGGGTCAAACGAAAGAATCCGGGCCGGATCGGTCCTTCCCCGGTCGTCTCGCGAGGACGAACCGGACATGCTGAAGGCCGACCGGATGGCCGCCATCCTCGAGCACATCGCCGAGGACGGCAGCGTCGACGTCGCCCGGATCTCCACCGCCCTCTCGGTCTCGGCGGCCACGCTGCGGCGCGACCTCAAGGCGCTGCAGGACCAGGGCCTGCTGGTGCGCACCCACGGCGGCGCGGTCGCCAGCGGGGTCGGCTTCGAGCTGCCGCTGCGCCACCGCGAGGCGCGCCGCCAGCCGGAGAAGCGGGCGATCGGCCGGCTCGCGGCCTCGCTGGTGCCCGACGGCGCGGTCGTCGGGATGACCGGCGGCACCACTGCCACGGAACTGGCCCGGGCGCTGAAGAACGACGCCGGCATCACCGTGGTCACCAACGCGCTCAACATCGCCGCCGAGCTGGTGCTGCGCCCCTCGCTGCGCGTGGTGGTGGTCGGCGGCGCGGCGCGGCACGCCAGCTATGAGCTGGTCGGACCGGCCGCCGAGGCGGTGATCGAGCGTTACCACCTCGACATCTCCTTCATCGGCTGCGACGGGATGACCGTGCAGGAGGGCTGCAGCACCTACGACGAGCTCGAGGCGCACACCGACCACGCCTTCATCAGCCGGGCCCGGCGCAGCGTGGTGATCGCCGACAGCAGCAAGCTGGGCAAGCGCACCTTCGCCCGGATCTGCCGCACCGACGAGGTCAGCGACCTGGTCACCGACGCCGGCGCCGACGAGGGCTTCATCGACCGGCTGCGCGACGCCGGGGTCAACGTGCTGGTCGCGGATCTGAACAAAAACGATAGATGACCCTGCGCGATCTTGATCGGCGCCGGAGCTTGCTGCGATAGTCGCGGGCATGGCCAAGATCGCTTTCATCGGCGCGGGCAGCGTCGAGTTCACCCGCAACGTCGTCACCGACCTGTGCGCCTACCCCGAGCTGCACGGCCGGCTCGAGCTCGCCCTGCACGACATCAACGCCGAGCGACTGGGCCACGCCGAGACGATGGCGCAGCGGATCAACAGCCAGACCGGCGCCGGGGCGAAGATCAGCGCCCACCTCGACCGGCTGGCCGCCATCGACGGCGCCGACTACGTGGTCAACGAGATCCAGGTCGGCGGGTACGCCGCCACCCGCACCGACTTCGACATCCCGGCGCGCTACGGCGTACGCCAGACCATCGGCGACACCCTGGGCATCGGTGGCATCTTCCGCGGGCTGCGCACCATCCCGGTCCTGATGGGCATCGGCGACGACATGGCCAAGGCCTGCCCCGACGCCTACCTGCTCAACTACTCCAACCCGATGGCGATGCTGCCGTGGGCCGTCTACGCCGGCACCGGCTTCGACCGGGTGCTGGGCCTGTGCCACTCGGTGCGCGACACCCACCGGTTCCTCGCCGGGCTGGTCGGGCTGGACCCCTCCGAGGTCGACTACACCACCGCCGGCTTCAACCACCAGGCGTTCGTGCTCCGCTTCGAGCATCAGGGCCGCGACCTCTACCCGCAGCTGCGCGAGGTCATCGACGCCGACCCCGAGCTGCAGCGCCGGGTGCGCGTGGAGATCTTCCGCCGCTTCGGCTACTTCCCGACCGAGTCCAGCGAGCACTCCGCGGAGTACGTGCCGTGGTTCATGCGCCACGACGACCAGGTCGAGCAGTTCCGCATCTTCGTCGGTGACTACCTGCACCGCTCGGAGGAGAACATCGACGAGTACGAGCGCACCCGCCGCGAGCTCGAGAGCGACGAACCGCTCGAGCTGGAGCCCGCCTCGGAGCTCGCCTCGGAGTTCATCCACGCCCACCAGACCGGCCAGCAGCGGGAGATCTACGTCAACGTCCGCAACGACGGCAAGATCACCAGCCTGCCCGACGAGTGCTGCGTCGAGGTGCCCTGCCCGGTCGACGCCGACGGACCACACCCGCAGCGCGTCGGTGCGCTGCCGCCGCAGATCGCCGCGCTCAACCGCACCTTCCTCAACGTCGTCGAGCTCACCGTGCGGGCGGTGCTCGAGGAGGACCGGCAGCACGTCTACCAGGCGGCCCTGCTCGACCCGAACGCCGGAGCGACGCTGACCACCCGTGAGGTCGTCGCGATGTGCGACGACCTCTTCGAGGCCCACGGCGAGCTGATGCCCGAGGCCCTGCGACGGTGAGCCCGGGCACGCGGCTGCTCGTCTGCCTCGACTTCGGCGGCACCAAGCTCGCGGTCACCCTCGCCGACCTGGACGGCACGACCGTGGTGGGCGACGTGCTGGCGACCGACGCCGACCAGGGTGCCGAGCAGGCGGTGCACCGCGCGGTCGAGTGCGCCCACCGCCTGCTCGCCGAGCGTGGGGCCGAGGCGGCCGCGGTGGGCGTGGCCACCATGGGCATCACCCACGAGGACCACGTCGAGCTGGCCCCCAACGTGCCCGGGTGGGACCGGCTGGCGCTGCCCGTGCTGCTCCGCGAGGCGTTCGGACCCGCGCCGGTGGCGATCGCCAACGACGTCAAGGCCGCCGCCCTGGCCGAGCTGACCTGGGGCGAGCTGCGCGGGGCGGGCACCGCGATCTACCTCAACCTCGGCACCGGCATCGCCGCCGCCCTCGTCGTCGGCGGCAGGATCGTCGACGGCGCCCACGGAGCCGCGGGCGAGATCGCCTACTGGGCCCGCTCGCGCGCCGACACCGCCGGTGCCGCGGCCGGACGTGCCCCGCTCGAGGAGTACGCCGGCGGCGTCGGCGCGCTCCAACGGGCCCGGGCCGAGCTCGGTGTCGAGGGCGGGGTGGCCGCGCTGGTCGCGCTGGCCGAGGGCGACGACCCGGCCGCCCGCGCCTTCCTCGACGACCTCTACGCCGAGATCGCCTTCCACACCGCGAACCTCGCCGTCGCCCTCGACCCCGAGCGCGTCGTGGTCGGTGGCGGCTTCGCCCGCGGCTCCGACGCCGTGCTCGAGGTCATCCGGGACCGGCTGGAGGCCTTCGTGCCCTACCCGCCCGAGGTCCGGCGGGCCGCCTTCGGGGCCGACGCGGGCACCGCCGGCGCGGTGGCCCTGGCGATGCAGGCGCGCGCCCCGCGCTAGCGTCCTGCGCTGTCCTTCTGCGGGCCCGCGCCGGCGCACTGCTGCGCCTGCGCACTGCAGGTCAGCTCACGGCTCCGCCGGTGGCGTGCCGAGGTGCTCGGCGGCCAGCTGCGCGTGCCGGGCCGCCTCGCGCGCCTGCTGGGCGATCTGCAGGTTGCGGGCGTGCTTCTCCGGATCTCTGGTTGCGGCACTCTCGTGCAGCTCGGCGATCTGTTCCTCGGCCTGCACGACCTCGGCGGCCAGCTGCAGGAACCGGCGGCGCAGCTCCTCGCTGTGGTCGAGGCTGGGCTGCTGCGGCGTCTGAACGTTGGTGGAGGAGATGTCGCGCTCGGTGGCGGCGACCTCCCGGTCGACCGCCTGCTGCTGCC
>DATDNR010000102.1:0-12071 GCA_036518175.1 Marmoricola sp. | reverse complement strand
TGCGCGCTCAGCCACAGCACGGCACCGATCGCGGGTCCCGGGGCGGCCGCGGATGCGCCGGAGGCGATGTTCTTCGTCCACCCCGCCGCCAGCTGTCGTGGCCCGTCCGGATAGCTGCGCATCCGGATCGACCGTCCCCCGGCGGCGCACCGCACCGGCAGGCCGGCCCGGTGGTAGGCAGCCGCCAGCTCGACGTCGTCGAGGATCTCCCCGCGCACCGCGGCGTGGCCGCCGACGCTGTCGTAGTCGGCTCGCGAGGTCAGCAGGCACGGCCCGAAGGCCATCGGTCGCGCTGCCGGTCGACGGGTGAAGGCGCCGCTGGCCAGGAGGGCCACCACGTTGAAGTAGGCCGAGAGCTGCTCATGGAGCCGGGCCACCGCGTGGAAGGGCTGGACGGACACGAGACCCCCATGTCGGTCGTGGAGCTCGAGCAGCCCGCCCAGGGCCTCGGCGGCCAGGTCCGTGTCCGCGTCGAGGAACAGCAGCAGCTCCCCGCTGCTGGCGCGGGCACCGGACTGACAGGCCCAGGCCTTCCCGGTCCACCCGGGCGGTGGAACACCGGCGGGCAGCACCCGGGCACCGCCCGAGCGGGCCACGGCGGCGGTCGCGTCCTGCGAGTCGTCGTCGACGACGATGACCTCGCGGACGTCGACGGTGAGGCGTCGCAGCGACTGCAGCAGCGTGGGCAGCGTGTCTTGCTCGTTGCGCGCCGGGATGACCACCGAGACCCGGGCCGCGTCACCGCGCCGGCCGCTCCCGCGCGGCACCGCCCGGAGGTCACGGAGCAGCCAGTGGGCGCTGCCGGCCGCGGCCAGCAGGAACACGACGATCACCAGGTCAGCCATCCCGGGCGCCCGTCCGGTGGACGACCAGCGGCATGCCGCCTCGCGGGTGCACCGCGACCCGGGCCTGGGCGACGGGCCGCGACCAGCCGCGCGGCACGTCGAGCCGGTAGGCCGGAAGCAGCCGGCTGAGCACCATGACCATCTCGCCCAGGGCGAACTCCCGGCCGATGCACAGGCGCGGCCCCTGGCCGAACGGCAGGTACGCCGTGCGGCCCGCGCGGGGGTCGAGGAAGCGGTCGGGCCGGAAGGCGAGCGGGTCGGGCCAGGAATCGGCGCGGCGGTGCACGAGCCACGGGCTCACGATGACCATCGTGCCCGCCGGGACCGGATGACCACCGATCACGTCCGCGCGCTGCGAGCGCCGCGAAAGCGCCCAGGCAGGCGGGAAGAGGCGCAGCGCCTCGTCGACGACGGCCCGGGTCCACGGCAGGGTGTCGCGGTGCCCGGCCATCTGCACCGGACCGCGATGCGCGTCGAGCTCGGCGCGCACCCGGTCCTGGGCCGGCTGGTGCTCGGCGAGCAGCATCAGCGTCCAGGCGAGCGCCGCGGCCACGGTCTCGTGCCCGGCGATGACCATGGTCACCAGCTCGTCGCGGATCTCGCCGTCGGTCAGCTCGCTGTCCAGCAGCAGGCCGAGCAGGTCGTCCCCGTGCGAGCCGCCGGGGGCGTGCCGGCCGCGGCCACGTCGCTCGGTGATGAGCTCGGCGGAGACCGCGTCCAGGCGGCGCCGCGTCGAGCGCAGCCGGACGTTCACCGGCGTCGGGGCCCAGGCGGCGGTCGGCAGGATCGACCGCCCCAGCCTGACCACGAGCTCCGCCGCCTTGCTGGTCGCGTCCAGCAGCTGCTGGGCCCGCCCCGACAGGTCCGCCGAGAAGAGCGCCCGGCCCACGGCGTCCAGGCCGATGCGGTGGGTGAGGGCCGCGACGTCCACCACGTCCCCGGAGACGAAGGTCGCCTTCTGCAGCCGGGCGGTGATCGCCGCGTCGGCCGCCTCGCGCACCTGGTCACCGACCGAGGCGAGCCGCTGGTGGTGGAAGGCCGGCGCGGCGAGCCTCCGGTGCTCGAGCCAGCTCGGCTCGGCCGAGGCCAGCAGGCCGGGCCCGGTGACCCGGGCGAGGGCGGCGTACTGCACGGTCTGCTTGCCCCAGTGCCGCGCCGAGGTCTGCAGCACGTGCCGGACGTCGGCGGGGTCGCTGACCAGCAGGGCCGGCGCACCCGGCACCGGGAAGGCGACCAGGTCGCCGTACCGCTCGGTGACCTCGAGGAGGAAGGAGAGCGGGTCGGCGCGCACGGACCGGAAGGCCCGGGCCATGTCGAGTGGGCTGGGCCCGGGCACACCGATGTCGGTGGGCCTCGTCGCCTGCAGCCGCGACGAGATGCTCACCCGGCCTCCCCGTCCTGCCGCCGACCCAGCCACACCCACACCACACACGTGGTCAGCACCAGGGCGAAGCCGAACCCGAGGTCCTCCACCGGCGCGAAGGCCAGCCGGCCGTCCCCGATGAACGCCACGCGGCTGCCCCCGACGATCGTGCCGGGGTCGTAGCGGACGATGCCCCGGCCGGTGAGCCAGCCGTTGGTCAGGAGCTGGAAGCCGACGATGATGGCGTAGGCCAGCCACCAGGTCGCCGAGGTGGTCAGCCGGGTGCGCGCCCCCCACCGGTCCAGCGCCACCGCCGCCAGCGCCGCCAGCACGGCGATCGCGGTGTAGGTCACGACACCTCCCGGTGCTCGCGGGGACGCCTGACCCGCCCGCGGCGGCGGACCACCCGCACCGCCTCGTAGGTCAGCACGGTGACCAGCGGGATGACGAGGAAGAACCCGATCTCCTCCAGCGGGAGCCCGGCCACCCGCCAGGGCAGCGTCTGCGCCGGGTCGAACCGCCACTGCCGGGCGTGCGTCGCGTACAGGTCCCAGGCCAGGAACGGTGCCCCGGCCACCACGATCGTCAGCAGCAGCCGGCCCGGTTGCCGCAGCACCCGGAGCCGGAAGGCAGGGACGAGCGGCAGGGTCCCGACCAGGCAGAACACCAGCATCGCAACGTAGGACCAGTGCGGCAGACTCATCGCGCACCGCCGTCCACCAGCCGGGAGTTCGGCGTACCGGTCATCCGGGCACCGGCAGCGCGGAGCGGTCACCGGTCAGCCGCTTGAGGACGAGCTCGGCGCTGATCAGGCACATCGGCAGGCCCACCCCTGGCACGGTACTTGCTCCGGCGTACAGCAGCCCGTCGACCTTCGACGAGACGTTGCCCGGCCGGAAGAACGCACTCTGGCGGAGGGTGTGCTCGAGACCGAGCGCCCCGCCGCGCCAGGAGTTGTAGCGACGGGCGAAGTCCTCGGGGCCCACGGTGTGCCGCACCCGGACGCGGGCTCGGAGGTCGGGCACGCCTGCCCAGGCGGCCACCTGGTCGATCGCCGCGTCCGCCGCTCGCTCCACCGCCACGGACCCCTGCCCGTCGTCGCCGCCCCGGCCGATGGTGACGTCCGCAGGCACCGGCACGAGGAGGAAGAGGTTCTCGCAGCCGTCGGGTGCGACCGTGGGATCGGTCGCGGAGGGCTTGCAGACGTAGACCGACGCGGGGTCCGGGATCCGGGCGTCGGGACCGAAGATGTCGCCGAAGTTGCGCTTCCAGTCAGCGGTGAAGAACAGCGAGTGGTGGGCGAGCTGCGGCAGGCGCCCGTCGACGCCGAGCATCGCGAGCACCGCGCCCGGTCCCGGGGAGCGGCGCCGCCAGGCCGGTGCCGGGTGTGTCTGCAACGCGGGAGGGAGCAGCTCGGTCTCCAGGTGGTGCAGGTCGGCCGCGCCGACGACCACGTCGGCGGGCAGCGTACGGCGCTCACGGCCATCGTCCGCGACGAGCTCGACGCCGGTCACCCGGGGCCGGTGCCCGCGGGGGCCCTCGGCCGTGAGGATCGCGGTGACCGGCGTGCCGGTGTGCAGCCGGGCCCCGTGCCGCCGCGCCAGCGCGGCGATGACCTCGATGAGGCGGGTGAACCCGCCCTGCGGGTAGAGCACCCGGTCGCCCAGGTCGAGCCGGCTCATCAGGTGGTACATGCTCGGCGTCCGGCTCGGCGACGAGCCGAGGAACACCGCGGGGTAGCCGAGCAGCTGCCGGAGTCGGTTGTCCGAGAACTGCGCGGCCACGTGGCGGTCGAGCGACCTGGTCAGCAGCCGGCCCAGCGTCGGCGTCCGGCGCACCACGCTCGGGTGCAGGAAGGCCGACGGCGAGTCGAAGTTGCTGTAGAGGAAGCGGCGCAGGGCGACGTCGTAGGTCTCCTCCGCCGAGCGCAGGTAGGCGTCGAACCGGGCCCCGGACCCCGGCTCGAGCTGCTCGAACAGCGCCCGGTTGTGCGCGCGGTCGGGGCGCACGTCGACCGGCTCGGGGTGCCCCTCGAAGTAGACCCGGTAGCTCGGGTCGAGGACGGTCAGGTCCAGCTCGGCAGCGGCGGTGGTGCCGAGCAGGGTGAAGAAGTGCTCGAACACCTCGGGCATGAGGTACCACGAGGCGCCGGTGTCGAAGCGGAACCCGCCACGCTCGATGCTGCCGACGCGGCCGCCGAGCTCGGCGTTCTGTTCGACGAGGTCGACGCTGTGACCGCGCGAGGCCAGCAGGGCCGCGGTGGCGAGCCCGGCGATCCCGCCGCCGACGACCACGACACGGCGGGAGCCGCGCTCCGCGCCCGGCGGCCGGCCGGTGGGCCGGGCCGACCGGAGGGGCAGGAGCGAGGTCACGAGCGGCCCCCGTAGAGCGCGCCCGCCACCAGCCGGAGCTTCACCGGGTCGGGGACGCGCACCCGGGTACGCCGGATCTGCGCGGCCGGCGTCGCCCGGAGCCGGGCCGCGAGCTCGGTGAACGTCGCGTGCGCGACCCGGACGGCCCGGCGGCTGCTCGTGGGCAGCTCGGGGATGACAGCGGCGGCCGCGTCGAGGTCGGCGGCGATCTCGTCGAGGATCCGGTCGCGGTCGGCGTCGCAGAACCGCTCGACGTCGACGTCGGGGAGGTACAGGCGGCCCAGGACGTCGTAGTCCTCGGCGAGGTCGCGGAGGAAGTTGAGCTTCTGGAACGCGGCACCGAGCCGCCGCGCGCCCGGGGCGAGCCGCTCGTAGTCCCCGGACCTGTTCCCCGCCGCGTCCGGGCCCTCGCCGGCGAGGAAGACCCGCAGGCACATCAGCCCCACCACCTCGGCGGACCCGTAGATGTAGCCGTCGATGCTCTCCCGGTTGTGGACGGTGGTGTCCAGGTCCGTCCTCATCGACGCGAAGAACGGGTCGACGAGCTCCTGGGTGATCCCGCAGGCGAGCGCCGTACGGGCGAAGGCGTGCACGACCGGGTTGGCGCTGTAGCCGGTCAGCAGGGCCTCGCGCAGGTCGTCGTGCAGCCGGGCCAGCATCCTCTCCCGCGCGTCGAGACCGACCGTGGGGTCGGGGTTGTCGACGATCTCGTCGGCGATGCGCACCAGGGCGTAGACGTTGCGGACCTGGGTCCTGACGGGTTCGGCGAGCAGCCGGGAGGCGAGCCCGAAGGAGCTGGAGTACTTGCGGATGATCACCGCGGCGCTGCCCTCGCAGACCTCGTCGTAGAGGCTGGGCGGACGCCGGCGGGTGAGCAGGAAGAGGTTCATGCCGCAGCCTCCTTGGTGGTGGCGGTGGACGCCGGCAGGCCGGCCGTCACGACCGCCAGCACGTCGCCGGGGATGCCCACCTGCTCGACGATCGTCCGCGCCGTGGCGAGGTGGCTCTCGGCGAGGTCCTCGACGAACCGCCTGGAGCCGCAGACGGTGAGCAGCCGTCGGGCCTCCTCCAGCTCGTCGTCGGTGAGCTCCCGACCGACGTACGAGCGGATCCGCTGCCACTCCGGCGTGGTCGTCGCATGCACCAGGAGCGGGGTCTGCTTCCGGGTGCGCAGGTCGCTCGTCGAGCTCTTGCCGGTGTACGCCGGGTCGCCGAAGACGCCGAGGAGGTCGTCGACCAGCTGGAAGGCGAGACCCAGCATCCGCCCGGCCTCGCCGAGCCGCCCGATGGTCTGCTGGTCGGCTCCGGCCAGCACCGCCCCGGCCTGCAGCGGCAGGGCGAAGGAGTAGGCACCGGTCTTCTGCTCCGCCATGGCCAGGCTCTCGCGGAGCGACGCTGCCCCCGGGGCGAGCGACAGGCGGACGTCGGCGAGCTCGCCCGCGGCCGTCGTGTGCAGCGCGGCGTCGAACAGGTCGAGCAGCCGGTGCACGACCGCGGTCGGCGCCCCGCAGGTGGCGACCGCACGGATCGCCGCCGCCAGCGCCAGGTCCCCGGCCAGGATGCCGGCCGTGCGGCCGAACCCGCCCGCGTCGCCGGCGGCGGCGCCGGAGCCGAGGGCGTAGGCGCGGAACGTGCCGCTCACGTTGGGGCGGCCACGCCGCACGTCGTCGCCGTCGATGACGTCGTCGTGGACGACGAAGGCGGTGTGCAGCAGCTCGACGGCAGCGCCCACCTCGGCGGCGGCCGCCGCGCAGGTGCCGCCGAGAGCCTCATGGGTCGCCGTGACCAGCGCCGGTCGGAACCGCTTGCCGCCCTCGGTGGCAGCCGTGAGGGCCTCCCACAGTCGAGCATGGTCCGGGTCGGTCGCCGCGGCGCGAGCACGACCGTCGTCGAGCAGCCGTCGCAGGGCTGCCTCTGTGGTGGGTGGGGTCACCGGATCCTCCAGGCTCGTGGCGCGTGCCTAGAATCTATGCAACACTTCCAAGAAAATCTAGGCACGTCGAGGAGGAACCTCGCGATGGCGCCGACGCCCCGGACCGGTCTGCTGACGATCGGCGACCTGGCGGCACGCACCGGCGTGCCGCCGGCCACGCTGCGCAGCTGGGAGGCGCGCTACGGGTTCCCCCGGCCCACCCGGCGCAACGGCGGCCACCGCCGGTACGCCGAGGCAGATGTGGCCTCGGTGCTCGAGCTGCTCCGTCACCGGGAGTCAGGCCTGGCACTCGAGGCCGCGGTGCGCCGCGTGACGTCCGGGGTGATCCCGACCCGGTCGGTCTACGCCGAGCTGCGACGCCGGCACTCCGAGCTGACTCCCGTGGTGCTCTCCAAGTCGAGCGTCGTGGCGCTCAGCCATGCCCTCGAGGACGAGTGCTGCGCCCGCGCCGAGGAGCCGCTGCTCTTCGGCGGCTTCCAGCGCGACCGGTTCTTCCGGGCGTCGTACGCGCGGTGGGTGGAGCTGGCCCGCACCGCCCGGTCGACCGTCGTCTTCAGCGACATCACCGTGCCCCCGGCGCCGCGCCCCGGTCGGCCGATCGAGGTGCCACTCCCCCGCGAGGCCCCGCTCAACCGCGAGTGGCTCGTCGTGTGCGACGCGCCGGACCTGCCCGCGTGCATGGCCGCCCTCGAGCGGCCCGGCACGGACGCCAGACCCGACTCCCACCGTCGCTTCGAGGTGGTGTGGACCGTGGACCCGCAGGCCGTGCGGCACGCCAGCCGGGTCGCCACGGCCCTCGCCGACGAGTACTGCCCCGAGTGGCGCAGCACCACCGACCTCGCCTGGCTGGACGACGAGCCGGCCGGCGCGTCCGCCGACCTGCGACGGGCGTCGGACCTGTTGAACCGGATGATGGGCTACTTCGACGCCGGTCACTGAACCCGGTCGCGGGTGGCTCGACGGCTCCCGGTCCACCCGTACCCGTCGGTATGCTGGGGAGATGTTGTGGGTGTTGCTCGTCGTGTTTCTCGTCCTGTTCATCGGGCTGCCGCTCCTCGGCGTCGCGGCGTGGGCGCTGATCAGCGCGGTCGTCACCGGGCTGGTCATCGGCGCCCTGGCCAGGTTGCTGGTCCCGGGCACCCGCGGTCTGGGCATCGCCCCGACCATCCTGCTGGGCCTCGTCGGCTCGATCGTCGGGGGCTTCCTCGGCAACCACGTCCTCGGCCTCGGCGGCCTGCTCACCGTGCTCCTGGAGATCGGGGTCGCGGCCGTCGCCGTCGCGTTGTTCGCCAACCACCGCCGCCAGGTGACCGGAGGCGGCGACCGGTACGCCATCGGCCGGCGCTAGCTGGACGGCAGCGAGCGCTCCACGACAACGCCGTCCGCTACGTCGCCCTCGGCACCCGCGACAGGTTCTGCTCGGCCCGCCCCTGCAAGACCGCCCGCTCGCTCCCGTTCCTGGTGCGCCCGGCCGCCTCGGTGAAGGCCTCCGCTGCCTGCGCGTGCAGTCCGGCGCGCTCCAGCAGGTCTCCGCGCACGCTCGGCACGAGCGGTGAGTCGCCGAGCCCGCCTGCATCCAGCTCCTCCAGCACCGCCAGGCCCGCGCCGGGGCCGAACGCCCGCCCGTGCGCCACGGCCCGGTTCACCTCCACGACCGGCCCCGGCGCGGCACCGGCAAGGACGTCGTAGAGGACGGCGATGCGACGCCAGTTGGTGTCCTCCGCCCGCTCCGCGCGGGCGTGCTCCGCGGCGATCGAGGCCTGCAGGAAGTACTTCCCGACCGGCTTGCCGCGCGCGGCGAGCAGCTCGGCCCGCTGCAGGGCCGCCATGCCCCGCCCGATCAACGCCTGGTCCCAGCGCCCCCGGTCCTGCGCCTCCAGCAGGACCGGCGCGCCGTGCGCGTCGAGCCGGGCGGTCATCCGCGAACTCTGCAGCTCCAGCAGCGCCTGCAGTCCGAGCACCTCGGGCTCGTCGGGGGCGAGGTCTGCCAGCATGCGCGCGAGCCGCCTCGCCTCGTCCGCCAGGTCGGGTCGCATCCAGTCCTCGCCGGCGGTCGCGGTGTAGCCCTCGTTGAAGATCAGGTAGATCACGGCCATGACGTCGTCGAGGCGCCGGGTGCGCTCCGGTCCCGCCGGCAGCTCGAAATCGGCGCGAGCCTCGGACAAGGTCTTCTTGGCTCGGGAGATGCGCTGGCCCATCGCCGGCTCGGTGGCCAGGAAGCCCCGGGCGATCTCGGCCGTGGTGAGCCCTCCGACCAGGCGCAGCGTCAGCGCGGCCCGGGACTCCGGGCTCAGGGAAGGATGGCAGCACAGGAAGATGAGCCGCAGGACGTCGTCCGCGATGTAGTCGACCTGCGCCGCGAGGTCGGGCATCTCCTCCTCCTCTCCCGCACCGGCACCTTCGAGCTCGGCAACCTTGCGGCGCAGGTTCGCGGCGCGCCGGAAGTGATCGATGCCGCGCCGCTTGGCGGTGGTCATCAGCCACGCGGTCGGGTTCTCCGGTACGCCGCCCGAGGGCCACTGCTCGAGCGCGGCCACGAGCGCATCTTGGGCAAGGTCCTCGGCGAGCTCCACGTCGTGGGTCATCCGGGTGAGGGCGCCGACGAGGCGGGCCGACTCGGCCCGCCACGCGGCGATGATGGCCTCGGTGGTGTCGTCCGTACGGATCTCTGCCGGCACGAAGCCAGCGTAATGAGTTCCGTTCAGTCGCCGGGCGCCTCCGGGCCTGTGGAGATCTGGCGCATGGTCGCGATCACCGTGACCTCGGGCCAGTACTTCGCGTGCAGCTCGGCGAACTCCTGCTGATCGGCCACGGCCTCCTCGACGGTGTCGTACTGGGTGATGGCCCAGCCACCGACGACCTCCTTGGCCTCGGCGTACGGTCCGTCGACGCGGGTGACCTCGCCCTGGCGGACCACGAAGTTCACGGCGTCCTCGGTGCCGAACAGCCCGCCGCCGTCAAGGAAGATGCCCTTGGCAGCCCGTTCGCCGATGTAGGCGTCCATCGCCTCGAACAGCGCCTGCGGCGGCGTACCGACGCCCTCTTCCATCCTGACGAATCCCATGAAACGCGGCATCTTGATCATTCCTCCTGTTGCCGGGAACTTGTCTCTCGCAGGTACGTCGAACGCCTGCCGACCTCTTCGACATCGACCTTCGCACTTTTTTCGGGCTGGAGGATCCGGACTCGATTGCTTGCGACAGCAGTCACCGCCCCGCAGCTGGGGGCTGCGGGGCGGTGACGGGAGCATCACACGATGCGCAGGACACTCAGCACGCGGTTGAGCAGGTTGCTCAACTGGAGCGTGTTCAGCAAGCCGGTCTTGTCGAGCAGGCCGGCCACCGCGCAGAGCAGGTTGCCGAGCAGGTTGCCCGCGCCGGGGATGGCGTCGATGTGGAGGACCACCCGGTTGAGGTGGACATGGAGACCGAGCAGGTTCAGGTCGAGCGGTCCCAGGACGAGGTTGAGGATGTCGCACGATGCGGCTGCGGCCCTCGCCCCGGGTGACGATGCCTTCCGCTTCACCGGGATCATGATGCGCTTGGTGACGTGTCCGGCCACCTTGCCGTTGCCACGAATGAGCTTGGCATGCAGCACGCCGAAGGCATACGGGTCGCCGTGCTTGACGATGAAGCGGATCGGGGTGAAGTGGCCGCGCACCTTTCCGGCTCTGCCGAAAGTGCCGTGCACGGTCGAGGTCAGACGGCCGGCGTGTGACTTGATCACCGAGGGCGTGGTTGCCGCGGCGGATGAACGTGTTGCGGCGGTGCGGCTCGGCGCGGCAGATGCACTGGGCAGGGCCAGCGCGACGCCGAGGGCACAGATGGTGAGGAGGGCCGTGAATAGGCGCGACCGTCCCCGGAAAATACCTTGCATTGCGGGTGCTCCCTCCGAGAAGCAATAAAGGTGGACCCATCCTTACCCCGACCGGGCATTCGTGCATCTCTTGACTTTTCAGACGAATGGTGCCGTCGTTCAAAGGGCTCTCTGAACGTCCTTGCAGCTGCTGCACGACCTGGCCTACGAGCGCGAGCTGTGAGCCATCGGCTGCTGGTCGGATCGCTGCAGTTCACGGACTGGTCAGTACACCGTCCATCCGCCGTCCACGACGAGGGTCTGCCCGGTGACGAAGGAGGACGCGTCGCTGCACAGGAAGAGCAGTGGTCCGTCCAGCTCCTCGATCCGCGCCGTCCGGCCCAGCGGCAGCCGGTCGGTGAGCCAGGCGACGAGGTCGGGGTCCTGCAGGTAGCCGTCGGTCGCGGCGGGGAAGAAGTGCGGAGCGATGGCGTTGACGCGCACGCCGCGGCGACCCCACTGGGCGGCGAGCTCCCGGGTCAGCGCGACGACCCCGCCCTTGCTGGCGGCGTACCCGGCCAGCGGATAGCGCTGCAGGCTGGTGGTCGCGGACGGCGAGGCGATGTTCACGATCACGCCGCCGCCCTGGTCGAACATGTACGGCGCGACCAGTTGCGAGAGCGCGAGCACGGCGACCAGGTTGGTGTCGAGGAGGCCCTGGAAGCGCGCGATGTCTTCGTCCTCGGCCGGGCCGGAGAAGGCGACCCCGGCATTGTTGACCAGGATGTCGACCCGGCCGTGCCGCTCGACAGCAGCGGCCACGAGAGCCGCCCGGTCCGTTGGCTCACGTACGTCGCATTGCACCGCCAGCGCCTCGTGCAGCGTGGCTGCCAGCGTCAGGTCGGCCTCGTGCCGCCGCGAGGCGAGCACCACCCGGGCGCCGGCCGCGTCCAGCGCCTTGGCGAACTGCGCGCCAAGGCCGGAGGAGGTCCCGGTCACCACCGCTACCCGGCCGTCGAGGACGCTCACCCTCTCAGGGTATTCGAGGCGCGCGGCCGGGGCGCGAGCCGAACAGCCGCCGCCACCACGCGCGCCTGACAGGTCGCGGCGGTCGGCGGGCGCGCTCCCACTCCGCCTTGGTCAGCAGCTTGCCGGCCTTCCACTGCCTCGCGACGCATTCGGTGTGCGCATGACGACGCCGCTGACGGTCACCCTCCGGGTACAGCAGCGTGTTGGGCGTCATCGCCAGCAGGAAGCCGTGGCAGATCGGGCACGTGTAGGTCTTCGCCTGGCTGCCCCGCGCCGGGCGCATCTCCCACCAGCGCACCGGATCCGCCATGGAGCAAGGCTATGCCGCACGTTCGGCGCCGGGCGGTGGAAGTGACCGGCTGAGCGCTCCGGCGCCGGCCGGGCACCGCGACCTCTCGTCACGACACGTTGTCGGCCTGGAACCGCTTGGGGTCGGGGAAGCGGTGCACCTCCTGGGGCCAGCCGACCGCGACCGCGATCCGGCCCGCCCAGTACCGCGCCTCGGCGTCGTCGGGCACATCGACGACCGCGAGCCCGCCGAGGTGCTCCTTGGTCTCGACGAACGGCCCATCGGTGAACACCGGTGACCCGCCGCTCGGGTCGACGCTGCACACGACGGTCGTCGCGTCCAGGCCGCCGTCGCTGAAGACGAAGACTCCGGCCTTCTTCATCTCCTCGATCACGGCCCTGCCGGCCGCACCCCTCTCGCGCACGTCCTCCAGGGTGAGGTCGGG
>DATDNR010000101.1:0-22136 GCA_036518175.1 Marmoricola sp. | reverse complement strand
CTCGACACCGTCGCCGTCGCCTCCTCCGATCCCGGCCGCGAGCAGCCCTGGGCCGAGCTCGGTCTCAAGCCCGACGAGTACGCCCGGATCCGGGAGATCCTCGGACGCCGGCCGACGAGCTCGGAGCTGGCGATGTATTCGGTGATGTGGAGCGAGCACTGCTCCTACAAGTCGTCCAAGGTGCACCTGAAGCGGTTCGGGGAGCTGGTGCAGGAGACGCCGGTGGGCAAGATGCTCGCCGGCATCGGTGAGAACGCCGGCGTGATCGACATCGGCCAGGGCTACGCGGTCACCTTCAAGATCGAGTCGCACAACCACCCCTCCTACGTCGAGCCCTACCAGGGGGCCGCCACCGGCGTGGGCGGGATCGTCCGCGACATCCTCGCGATGGGCGCCCGGCCGGTCGCGGTGATGGACCCGCTGCGCTTCGGTCCGCTGGAGGCCGATGACACCCACCGGGTGCTGCCCGGGATCGTCGCCGGGGTCGGCGGCTACGGCAACTGCCTCGGGCTGCCCAACATCGGCGGCGAGGCGGTCTTCGACCCGTCGTACGCCGGCAACCCACTGGTCAACGCGCTCTGCGTCGGGGTGCTGCGCCACGAGGACCTGCACCTGGCCCAGGCGATCGGCGTGGGCAACAAGGTCGTCCTGTACGGCGCGCGCACCGGCGGTGACGGCATCGGCGGCGTCTCGGTGCTCGCCTCGGAGACGTTCACCGACTCCGGGCCCACGAAGCGGCCCAGCGTGCAGGTGGGCGACCCGTTCATGGAGAAGCTGCTGATCGAGTGCACCCTCGAGCTGTTCCGGGCCGGGATCGTGGCCGGCATCCAGGATCTCGGCGGCGCGGGCCTGTCCTGCGCGACCTCCGAGCTGGCCTCGGCCGGAGAAGGCGGCATGCACGTCGACCTCGACCTGGTGCCGCTGCGTGACTCCTCGCTCGCGCCGGAGGAGATCCTGATGAGCGAGTCGCAGGAGCGGATGATGGCGGTCGTCGAGCCCGGCGACGTCACCCGCTTCCTCGACATCTGCCGCAAGTGGGAGGTCGACGCGACCGTGATCGGCGAGGTCACCTCCACCGGGCGGCTGCAGGTCGACTGGCACGGCGAGCGCATCGTCGACGTGCCCCCGCGCACCGTGGCGCACGAGGGGCCGACCTACGACCGCCCCTTCGCGCGCCCGGCCGGCCAGGACGCCCTGCAGTCCGACGCTGCCGAGGACCTGCCGCGGCCGTCCTCGGCGGGCGAGCTGCACGAGACGGTGCTGCGGCTGGTCGCCAGCCCGAACCTGTGCGACAAGTCGTGGATCACCGACCAGTACGACCGCTACGTGCGTGGCAACACCGTGCTGGCCCAGCCGTCCGACGCCGGGCTGGTCCGGGTCGACGAGGAGACCGGCCTCGGCGTCGCGATCGCGACCGACGGCAACGGCCGCTTCGCGATGCTCGACCCGTACGCCGGAGCCCAGCTCGCCCTGGCCGAGGCCTACCGCAACGTCTCCACCTCGGGGGCCACGCCGGTGGCCCTCAGCGACTGCCTGAACTTCGGCTCCCCGGAGGACCCGGCGGTGATGTGGCAGTTCGCCGAGGCCTGCCGCGGCCTCAAGGACGCCTGCGCCGAGCTCGGCATCCCGGTCACCGGCGGCAACGTCAGCCTCTACAACCAGACCGGCGACACTCCGATCCTGCCCACGCCGGTCGTCGCCGTGCTGGGCGTGATCGACGACGTACGCCGCCGGACGCCGACCGGGTTCACCGCCCCGGGCCAGCCGCTGTTCCTGCTCGGGACGACCCGGGAGGAGCTCTCCGGCTCGGAGTGGGCGCACGTCGTGCACGACCACCTCGGCGGGCTGCCCCCGGCCGTCGACCTCGTCGCCGAGAAGGCGTTGTCGCACCTGCTCGTCGAGGCGGCCCGCGACGGCGTGCTGTCCTCCGCCCACGACCTCGCCGACGGCGGCCTCGCGCAGGCGCTGGCCGAGTCGTGCCTGCGCAACGGCATCGGCGCCTCGGTGTCCCTGCCTCCCGTGCAGCCGACAGGTCCGGACGGTCCTGTCCCGGGCACGGGTCCGGCCGGGGCGTTCGTGGCGCTCTTCTCCGAGTCGGCGGCCCGGGTGCTGGTCACCGTCGAGGACGACCAGGTCGCCGCGCTGGAGTCCCTGGCGCGAGAGCACGGCGTACCCCTGACCCCGCTCGGCCGCACCGGCGGTGACGCGCTGGTCCTCTCCGGCGCCGCCGCCAACGGTGAGGCACCACTGCTGGTCGAGATCGGCCTGGACGAGCTGCGCAGCGCGTGGACGACCACGCTGCCGGCCGCGCTGGCCTGACCGGCCCGAGGCCCGGCTAGGCGGCCACGGCCTCCCGCGCACGGGCCAGCTCCGCCTGCCACACCGCCGGCCGGGGCACGCTGCGCACGGTGCGGCTGGCGGTGACGATCAGCGCGGCCAGCGCGGTGAGCACGCCCAGCACCGCGACGGCCGCGGCGCCGCCGACGGCGGTCATCAGCGCGCCGCCGAGCACCGGCGCGAGCGGCATCACCGACATGGACAGGAACTGGGAGGCCGACGCGACCCGCCCCTGCAGGTGCTCGGGCGTCAGCGCGACCCGGTAGGCGCCGATGCCCGCGTTGCCCGCCGGGTTGAGGAACAGCCCGGCGGCCAGCGACGCCGCGACGACCGCCGGGTGGTTCCACAGCACCATCGGCACCAGCAGCGGCACGAAGCTCCACGCCACCAGCACGGTCAGCCGGCCGGTCGCCACCCGGTCGATGATCCGCGGGGCCGCCAGGGCGCCGAGGATGCCGGCGGTGCCCGCAGCGGTCTCCACCAGGCCGATCTCGGCGGGGTGGAAGCCCGCCCTGACCAGCCGCAGCACGGCGACGAAGAAGAGCGCGTTGACGGTCAGGTTCACCAGCGCCGCCCAGAGCACGAGCGTGCGGAAGAACGGCCGGGTGAACGTGAACGCCAGCCCCTCGCGGATCTCGTCGCGGGCCCGGCGCGCCGGTTGCTCCGGCGGTGCGGGGGAGAGGTCGGTGCGGATCCGTCCGAGCAGCAGCCACGCCACCGCGTAGGAGACGGCGTCGGCGGCGAAGGGCAGCCAGCGCGTGGCGGCGTAGAGCAGGCCGCCGAGGGGACCGCCGACGAGCCCGGCGACGTGCTGGCGGGCCTGCACCTGGGAGAGCGCGGTGGCCAGCTGCTCGTCGGGTACGACGCTGCGCACCGCTGACGTCTCCGCAGGGGAGAACGTGCCCGCGCCGACACCGGTGAGCAGCGCGACCGCCGCGAGGTGGGCGACGGTCAGCTGTCCGACCGCCCCGGCGACGGCGAGGCTGGTGTAGAGCGCGAGACCGGAACCACTCGCCAGCCGCATCAACCGCCTGCGATCCGTCCGGTCGGCGAGCACCCCGGCCGGCAGCAGCGCCCCGCACAGGCCGAGGAGGTGCAGCGCCTCGACGGCGGCGGCGGCGAGTGTGGAGTGGGTCAGCTGCCAGGCCAGCAGCGGGAACACGAAGAGGCTGACCCGGCTGCCCAGCTCGCTGATCGTCTGGCCGACCCAGAGCACGGTGAAGTCCCGGTTGCGGGCGAGGGTGCGGAAGCTCGTCATATTCCGCACGCTATCTTGCGCAACTGACATTGCGCAATAGTTCGTGCGGAATCCGCTAGGCTGCTGCCATGCCCGATCAGCAGCCGACGCCGATCAGCGACCCGACCGTGCTGCGCGCGATCGCGCACCCGGTGCGCAACCAGATCCTCGGTGAGCTCTACGCCGCGGGACACCTCCGGGCAGCCGACGTGGCCGGGCTCCTCGACATCCCGGCCAACCAGGCCAGCTTCCACCTGCGCCAGCTGGCGAAGTACGGCCTGGTCGAGCCGGCGCCCGAACTGGCCCGGGACGGCCGCGACCGGGTGTGGCGCCCGGTGCACGAGCGCGGCCTGAACCTCGAGCTCGGCGAGATGGAGCAGGACACCGGCGGCCGGGCGGCCGTCGAGGTCTGGCGGCGACAGGCGGGGCGGGCCGCCCAGGAGTCGGTCGCCCACGCGTTCGCGCGGCCGCGCGAGCGGGGCGTCCAGGTCACGATCATCCAGGACTGGATCCGGCTGACCAAGGCGGAGGCCGAGGAGTACAGCCACGAGCTCACCGCCCTGCAGGAGAAGTGGCACGACCGCATCAAGGCCGACCCGCGGGAGGGTCGTCGTACCTATGGGCTGTTGCAGGTGCTGCAGCCGGCGCGCCCCGGGGCCGACACCGGTGACGGGTGACGGACGGGCGAGCGCGTGGGTACGTTCGGCAGATGGCAGCTGACGCGACCCACGACCTGACCACCATCGACGCGTGGTGGCGCGCGGCGAACTACCTCTCGGCAGGGCAGATCTACCTGCTCGACAACCCGCTGCTCGAGCAGGACCTGGCGCCGGAGCACATCAAGCCGCGGCTGCTCGGCCACTGGGGCACCACCCCCGGGCTGAACCTGGTCTACGCCCACCTCAACCGGCTGATCCGCGAGCGCGACGTGGACGCGATCTTCCTCGCCGGTCCGGGGCACGGCGGGCCGGCGCTGACCGCGAACGGCTGGCTGGAGGGCACCTACTCCGAGGTCTACCCCAACGTCAGCCAGGACCGCGACGGGATGCGGCGGCTCTTCCGGCAGTTCTCCTTCCCCGGCGGCGTGCCCAGCCACGCCGCGCCCGAGACGCCGGGCTCGATCCACGAGGGCGGCGAACTCGGCTACGTGCTCTCCCACGCGTACGGCGCCGCGATGGACAACCCCGACCTGCTCGTCGTCGCGGTCGTCGGTGACGGCGAGTCGGAGACCGGTCCGCTGGCCACCTCCTGGCACGCCAACAAGTTCGTCGACCCGACGGTGGACGGCGCCGTGCTGCCGGTGCTGGCGCTCAACGGCTACAAGATCGCCAACCCCACGGTGCCGGCCCGGATCCCGCGTGCAGAGCTCGACGACCTGATGCGGGGCTACGGGCACGAGCCGCTCTGGGTCGAGGGCGACGACCCGATGGACGTGCACGGGCAGATGGTGGAGGCGCTGGACCGGGCGCACGACCGGATCCGGGAGATCCAGGAGACGGCGCGCAACGGCGGGCTCGCTCAACGGCCGTCCTGGCCGATGATCGTGATGAAGACGCCCAAGGGGTGGACCGGGCCGAAGGTCGTCGACGGCAAGCCGGTCGAGGGCACCTGGCGGGCGCACCAGGTGCCGCTGTCCGGTCCGCGGGAGAACGACGAGCACCGCCGGCAGCTGGCCGAGTGGATGACGTCGTACCGGCCCGACGAGCTGTTCGACGCCCACGGCGCCCCGGTCGACTCGCTGTGCAAGCTCGCGCCCGAAGGGAGCCGGCGGATGAGCGCGAACCCGCATGCCAACGGCGGCCTGCTGCGCCGGCCGCTGCGGTTGCGCGACTTCCGCGGGTGCGCCGTGGAGGTGACCGCGCCGGGGGAGTCCATCCACGAGCCGACCCGCGTGCTGGGGGAGTACCTCCGCGACGTGATGGCCGACAACCGCGACAACTTCCGGCTGTTCGGCCCCGACGAGACCGTCTCGAACAGGCTGGGCGCGGTCTACGACGTGACCGAGAAGGTCTTCGCCGGCGACATCCTCGACACCGACGAGCACCTGGCGCACCACGGGCGGGTGATGGAGATCCTCTCCGAGCACACCTGCCAGGGCTGGCTGGAGGGCTACCTGCTCACCGGCCGGCACGGGCTGTTCTCCTGCTACGAGGCCTTCATCCACATCATCGACTCGATGTTCAACCAGCACGCGAAGTGGCTGAAGACCACCCGCGACCTGGAGTGGCGACCGCGGATCTCCTCGCTGAACTACCTGCTCACCTCCCACGTGTGGCGGCAGGACCACAACGGCTTCTCCCACCAGGACCCGGGCTTCATCGACCACGTGGTGAACAAGAAGGCCGAGGTGGTGCGGGTCTACCTGCCGCCGGACGCCAACACGCTGCTGTCCACCGCGGCGCACTGCCTGGGCAGCAGCCACTACGTCAACGTGATCGTCGCCGGCAAGCAGCCCTGCTTCGACTGGCTCGACGCCGAGGCCGCGGCCGCGCACTGCGCCCGGGGGCTGGGCATCTGGGAGTGGGCCTCGAACGACGACGGCGACCCCGACGTGGTGCTGGCGGCCGCCGGCGACGTGCCGACCCTCGAGGCCCTCGCCGCCGTCTCGCTGCTGCGCGAGCACCTGCCGGACCTGAAGGTGCGCTTCGTCAACGTGGTGGACCTGATGCGGCTGCAGGACGCGCGCGAGCACCCGCACGGGCTGTCCGACACCGAGTTCGACACGGTCTTCACGCCGGACAAGCCGGTGATCTTCGCCTACCACGGCTACCCGACGCTGATCCACCGGCTGACCTACCGGCGCACCGGTCACGAGCACATCCACGTGCGCGGCTACAAGGAGGAGGGCACCACCACCACGCCCTTCGACATGGTGATGATGAACGACATGGACCGCTTCCACCTGGTGATGGACGTCATCGACCGGGTGCCGTCGCTGCGGTCGCGCTGTGCCCAGCTGCGCCAGGACATGGCCGACAAGCGGATCGAGGCCCGGCAGTGGACCCGGGACCACGGTGACGACCTGCCCGAGGTGGCGCAGTGGCAGTGGCCGGAGGCGAGCGGTGAGGCCCCCGGCCCGGGGCGTTCGCCCTCGGTCACCGCGGAGTCGCAGACGGCCGGCGACCAGTAGCGGTCAGCGCACGAGCGCGGCGGTCTTGCGGGCGATGTTGAGCTCCTCGTCGGTCGGTACGACGAGCACGGCCACCGTCGACCCGTCCGCCGAGATCCGCCGCGCGCCGTCGCCCGGTGCGCGGTTCCGGGCCTGATCGAGCACGACCCCGAGCCGGTCGAGGCCGGCGCACACCGCGGCCCGCACGCGGGCGTTGTTCTCCCCGACGCCGGCGGTGAAGGTGATCACGTCCGCCCCGCAGAGGACGGCGAGGTAGGCGCCGACGTACTTGCGCAGGCGGTGCACGTAGACCTCGAACGCCGCCTGCGCGGTCGCGTCCCCCTGGTCGAAGGCCGCGTCGAGGTCGCGGAAGTCGGTGTGCCCGGTGAGCCCGAGCAGGCCGGAGCGGTGGTTGAGCAGCTCGTCGACGGCGTCGGGATCGAGCCCGGCCCGGCGTTGCAGGTAGGGCAGCAGGCCGGGGTCCAGGTCGCCGGACCGGGTGCCCATCACCAGGCCCTCCACCGGCGTCAGTCCCATGGAGTTCTCGGCGGGGCGGCCGCCCCGGATCGCCGAGGCCGAGGCACCGTTGCCGAGGTGCAGCACGATCTGGTCGAGCTCGTCGACGCCCCGGCCGAGATGACGGGCGGCCTCGGCGGCGACGTACTCGTGCGACAGGCCGTGGAAGCCGTAGCGGCGGACCTCGTGCCGGGCGGCCAGGTCCCGGTCGATCGCGTACGTCGCTGCGGCCAGCGGGAGGTCTGCGAAGAAGGCGGTGTCGAAGCAGGCCACCTGCGGCACCTCGGGATACGACGCCCGGGCGCTGCGGATCCCGGCCGCGCCGGCGGGGTTGTGCAGCGGCGCGAAGACCGCCAGCCGGTCGATCTCGGCGAGCACGTCGTCGTCGACGACGACCGGTCGGGTCAGCCGCGGCCCGCCGTGCACGACGCGGTGCCCGATCGCCGTCACCTCGACGCCGCCCGACTCGTCGAGCAGCCGGTGCATCAGCTCGAGCGCCTCGGCGTGGTCGGCGACCTCGACCTTCTCCTCACGGGTGTCCCCACCGGCGCTCTGGGAGATCCGGGCGTGCTCCTCGCCGATCCGCTCGATGTGCCCGCTGACGCGCGCCTCCCCGGTGTCCGGGTCGAGCACCCGGTAGCGCAGCGACGACGAGCCCGCGTTGAGCACCAGCACCTGCATCGGCCACCTCCCTGGCCCACCGTAGGCGGTCGGCACGCACGGCCCGGCACAATGGTCGCCGTGCCCGTTCGTCTCCGACTGCAGGATCCCGCCGCCGTCGCGGACGCCCTGGCCCGACGCGGCGCCTGGACCCCCGAAGACCTCCGGCTGCTGAGCAAGCACTTCCTGGCGTTGCTGGCCGAGCGGGCGCCGGGCAACAGCGTCGAGGTGCGGGTGCCGCCGTACGCCGCCGTGCAGGTCGTCGCCGGTGTCCGCCACACCCGGGGCACGCCGCCGGCGGTCGTCGAGACCGATGCCGCCACCTGGATCGAGGTCGCGACCGGGGAGCTCACCTGGACCGACGCCGTCGCCGACGGTCGCGTGCAGGCCAGCGGTGAGCGCACCGACCTCACGCCGTACCTCCCGCTGCGTTGAGTTCCGTCGCACGGGCCGGCGGGCGCACGTCGACGGTGTCATAGTGTGCGGGCCATGGAGATCGACGAGCTGCGCAACCGGATCCGCGACCTGATGCCGGCGGTCCGCAAGGACCTCGAGGACCTGGTCCGGATCGAGTCGGTGAGCGCCGACCCGGCGCGCGCGGGCGAGGTGCGCCGCAGCGCCGAGACGGTGCAGGCGCTCTTCGCCGCCGAGGGGTTCGAGACCCGGATCGCCACAGCGAGCAGCGGCGACGCACCCGCGGTGATCGCCAGGAAGCCGGCCCCCGCAGGGCGGCCCACGGTGCTGCTCTACGCCCACCACGACGTCCAGCCCGAGGGCGACCACGACCTGTGGGACTCGGCCCCGTTCGAACCGACCGAGCGCGGTGACCGCCTCTACGGCCGCGGCGCCGCCGACGACAAGGCCGGCATCGCCGCCCACCTCGCCGCCGTCCGGGCGCTCGGCGAGGACCTCGGCGTCGGCGTGACCGTCTTCGTCGAGGGGGAGGAGGAGGTCGGCTCCGAGACGCTGCCCGAGCTGCTGCGCGAGAACAAGGCCGACCTCGAGGCCGACGTGATCGTCATCGCCGACAGCGGCAACTGGGACATCGGCGTGCCGGCGCTGACGACCAGCCTGCGCGGCCTGGTGCGGGTCAACGTCGAGGTGCAGACCCTCGACCACTCCGTGCACTCCGGCATGTGGGGTGGCCTGGTCCCCGACGCGCTGATGACGCTGTGCCGGCTGGTCGCGACGCTGCACGACGACGAGGGCAACGTCGCCGTCGACGGCCTCGTCTCCGGCCCCGCCGCCGACGTGGACTACCCCGAGGAGCGGCTGCGCGCCGAGTCCGGTGTCACCGAGGGCGTGCGGTGGATCGGCAGCGGCTCGGCCGTGGAGCGGCTGTGGACCCGCCCCTCCCTCAGCGTGATCGGCCTCGACGCCCCCAAGGTCGACGGCTCCAGCAACACCCTGGTGCCGAGCGCGCGGGCCCGGCTGTCGCTGCGCGTCGCCCCGGGCGACGACTGCAAGGAGGCCTACCACCGGCTGGTGGAGCACCTCGAGCGGCACGTGCCCTGGGGAGCCCGGCTCTCGGTCGAGTTCGTCGACGACGGCCAGCCCACGCAGATCGACGCCACCGGCCCGGCGTACGACGTCGCCCGCAAGGCGTTCACCGACGCCTGGGACGGGGTGGCGCCGGTCGACATGGGCGTGGGCGGCTCGATCCCGTTCATCGCCGAGTTCCTCGAGTCCTTCCCGCAGGCCAGCGTGCTGGTCACCGGCGTCGAGGACCCCGACACCCGCGCCCACGGCATCAACGAGGGCCTGCACCTCGCCGAGTTTGAGCGCGCCTGCCTCGCCGAGGCGCTGCTGCTGCGCCGCCTGGCCTGACCTGCTCAGGCGGCGGGCAGCCGGACCACGAAGGTGCTGCCGGCCCCCGGCGTGGACCGTACGACGATGCTGCCCGCGTGCCGCTCGACGATGCGCTTGACGATCGC
Source organism: Marmoricola sp. (assembly GCA_036518175.1). Taxonomy (GTDB): domain Bacteria; phylum Actinomycetota; class Actinomycetes; order Propionibacteriales; family Nocardioidaceae; genus Marmoricola. Next base: position 12,343 of record DATDNR010000101.1, on the reverse strand, counting down.
CAGCCCGAGCCCGGTCCCGGGCTGCTCGAGCACCGCGGGGTTGCCGGTCCGGAAGAACTCCTCGAACAGGCTGGCCTGGTCGTCCTCGGCGATGCCGATGCCCTCGTCGCGGACCTCCAGCACGACCTGGTCATCCTCGCGACCCAGCACCACGGTGATCCCGCGTCCGTCGGGGGTGTACTTGATCGCGTTGGAGAGCAGGTTGCCGCAGACCTGCTCGAGCTCGCGGGGATCGCCCAGCGCCAGCACCGCCCCGGCCTGCGGGACCCGCACAGCGACGGTGAGCTGCTTGTGCGCCGCCTGGAAGGCGAGCAGGTCCAGGCAGCTCTCCACCGTCTTCTGCAGGTCGACCGGCACGCTCTCCAGCGGCAGCGACGGGTTCTCCACCCGGGAGAGCACCAGCAGGTCCTCGACGATGCTGCTGATCCGGCCGGTGCCGCGGCCGATGGCCTCCAGCGCCGGGCGCACCGAGGGCGGCACGTCGGACTCGTCGAGGATCTCCAGGTGTCCCTGGATGGCGGTGATCGGGTTCTTCAGCTCGTGGGAGATCGTCGCGATCAGCCGGCTCTTGTAGCCGTCGAGCTGGCGCAGCTCGGCCACCAGCCGCTTCTCCCGCTCGAACAGCCGCGCGTTGAGCAGCGCCCGGCCGAGGTCGTGGCCGATGTCGAGCGCCGCGTCGGTCTCGGCGTCGGTCCACTCGGGCCGGCCCGGAGCACGGGTGATCACCAGGTTGCCCAGGCACTCGGCGCCGGCGCCGAGGGGCACGAAGAGCAGCGAGGCCATGCCGAGGCCGGCGACGTACTCCAGCACGGCCTCGGTGTCCTCCGCAGACAGCTCGGGGCGGATCGTGCGGCGCCGCGAGACCAGGCCGACGGTCTGCTCCTGCCAGCACCGCCGCGCGGTCTCGTTGGCGATCCGGACGATCTCGTCGTTCATGGGCGCGTCGCTGCCCTCGACGGTGTACATCCGGCCGTAGGGGTCGTCGACCTGGTCGAAGCTGCGGATCCACATGCCCTGGGCGCCGAAGCCGTCGACGATGGCCTGCTGGCACTCGTCGAGGATCCGGTCGAAGTCGAGCCGGGCGCTGGCCTTGCGCACGATGGTGCGGGCGGCGCTGGCGAGCTGCACCTGCTCCACGAGCCGCTGCCGCTCGACCGCGCTGGCCAGGGCACGGCCGGCCTGCACCGCGTAGAGCTCGAGGGTACGACGACGCGCCTCGTCGGGTCGCAGCCCGTCGTCGGGAAGGTCGACGGCCAGCAGCCCGCGCCAGCGGCCCTCGTCGTCGAGCAGCGGCGCGACCAGCAGGTCGAGCGGGTGCCAGGCGTTCGCCACCTCGAGCGGGGCCTGGTCGGGCACCCAGCCGAGTGCCACGCCGTCGGGGAGCCGCTCGTGCGGCACGAACCGCAACCGGCCCCATTCCTCGGCGACCGCCAGCTCGGCCTCGATGTCGGACAGCGGGGTGAAGTTGCCGAGCAGCATCTCCCGGCAGTCGTCGCTGCCCGCGACGGCGACGACCTCGAACTCGCCTGTCTCCCGCAGCACGCTGACCGCCGCCACCCCGAAGCCGGCGACCTCGGTGACGCCCTCCGCGATCTGCTGCAGGGCGTCCTGCAGGGCGGTGCGTGACCAGACCTCGGCCAGCACCTCCTGGATCAACCGCGTCGGGTCTTCCCGCTCCACGTGCAACACCCCCGGCGCCCAGTGTGCCCGGAAGGCGGCATTTGCGCAGGTCAAAGCCATAAATCCGACATTTGGGGTGAGATTGCCGCCGGCCGCGCGACCTCGGGCGGCCCCGGCGGCGGGTCGGGCGCCCGCGGCCGCGCCCGTTAGACTCCTCCCGTGGCCGGCAACGCAGGCCGTCGTGGAGACGGGCGACTCACCCATGACCTCGATCCCCAGGACCTCGGGCCGCAGGACGCCTGCGGCGTCTTCGGCGTCTGGGCCCCCGGGGAGGACGTCGCGAAACTGACCTACTTCGGGCTCTACGCCCTCCAGCACCGCGGCCAGGAGTCCGCCGGCATCGCGGTCAGCAACGGCCGCCAGATCCTCGTCTACAAGGACATGGGCCTGGTCAGCCAGGTCTTCGACGAGTCCACCCTCGAGGCCCTCAAGGGCGACGTCGCGGTCGGCCACACCCGCTACTCCACGACCGGCGCCAGCACCTGGCACAACGCCCAGCCGACCTTCCGGCCCACCGCCGACGGCTCCATCGCGCTGGCCCACAACGGTAACCTCACCAACACCCGCGAGCTCGTCGAGCTGGTGCGCGGCATGCCGAGCGACAGCGGGGAGCTGGAGATCCACGCCCGCAACCTGGAGACCAGCACCAACGACACCTCGGTGGTGACCGCGCTGCTCGCCCACCACCCGGACACCAGCCTGGAGGAGCGGGCCGCCGAGCTGCTGCCCCGGGTCGAGGGTGCGTTCTCGTTCATCTGGATGACCGAGGACTCGCTCTACGCCGCGCGCGACCCGCAGGGCATCCGGCCGCTGGTGCTGGGTCGTCTGGAGCGTGGCTGGGTGGTGGCCTCGGAGACCGCGGCGCTCGACATCGTCGGGGCGTCGTACGTCCGCGAGGTGGAGCCCGGCGAGATGCTCGCCATCGACGCCGACGGGTTGCGCACCCGCCGCTTCGCCGAGGCCCGGCCGAAGGGCTGCCTCTTCGAGTTCGTCTACCTGGCCCGCCCCGACACCCTGCTGTCCGACAAGCGGGTGCACAGCGTGCGCGTCGAGATCGGTCGACGGCTCGCCCACGACTACCCGGCCGAGGCCGACCTGGTCATCCCGGTGCCCGAGTCCGGCACCCCGGCGGCCATCGGGTACGCCGAGGCCAGCGGCATCCCCTACGGCACCGGCCTGGTGAAGAACTCCTACGTCGGGCGCACCTTCATCCAGCCCAGCCAGACGATCCGCCAGCTCGGCATCCGGCTGAAGCTCAACCCGCTGCGCGACGTGATCGAGGGCAGGCGGCTGGTGGTCGTCGACGACTCCATCGTCCGGGGCAACACCCAGCGCGCGCTGGTGCGGATGTTGCGCGAGGCCGGCGCCCGCGAGGTGCACGTGCGCATCTCCAGCCCTCCGGTGAAGTGGCCGTGCTTCTACGGCATCGACTTCGCCACCCGCGCGGAGCTGATCGCCAACGGCCTCTCCACCGACGAGATCTGTGCCTCGATCGGGGCCGACTCGCTCGCCTACATCTCCCTCGAGCAGCTGATCGAGGCGACCGGGGTGCCCGGTGACGACCTCTGCAGGGCCTGCTTCGACGGGCAGTACCCCGTGCGGCTCCCCGAGCCCGAGCACCTCGGCAAGCACCTCCTCGAGGTTCCCGCGATGCCGCGCCGCGACGCCGACGGCCTCGCCGCGTCGCTCGCCGGTGGCGGCGCCGGCGACGCGCTGGCCCGCCCATGAGCGCGCCCGCCGGCGGCGGCGCGACCTACGAGCGTGCCGGCGTCTCGATCGACGCCGGCGACCGGGCCGTCGAGCTGATGAGGGAGTGGGTCGAGGCGGCCCGCCGTCCGGAGGTGCTCGGCGGCATCGGCGGCTTCGCCGGGCTGTTCGACGCCAGCGCACTCAAGGAGTACGACCGGCCGCTGCTGGCCAGCTCCGCGGACGGCGTCGGCACCAAGGTCGCCATCGCCCAGGCCCTCGACAAGCACGACACGATCGGCTTCGACCTCGTCGGCATGCTCGTCGACGACCTCGTCGTCTGCGGCGCGGAGCCGCTCTTCCTGACCGACTACATCGCCACCGGCAGGGTCGTGCCCGAGCGGATCGCCGCGATCGTGCGCGGCATCGCCGAGGCCTGCGTGCAGGCGGGCTGTGCGCTGGTCGGCGGGGAGACCGCCGAGCACCCCGGCCTCCTCGGCCCCGACGAGTACGACGTCGCGGGGTCGACCACCGGCGTCGTCGAGGCCGCCGAGCTGCTCGGTGCCGACCGGGTGCGCCCCGGTGACGCGGTGATCGCGATGGCGTCCAGCGGCCTGCACTCCAACGGCTACTCCCTGGTCCGCCACGTCCTGCTCCAGCAGGCCGGCCGCCGCCTGGAGGAGGAGGTCGCCGACCTCGGCCGGACGCTGGGCGAGGAGCTGCTCGAACCCACCCGGATCTATGCGAAGGCCTGCCTGGCGCTGGCCCGTACGACGGACACCCACGCGATGTCCCACGTCACCGGAGGAGGGCTGGCCGCCAACCTCGAGCGGGTGCTGCCCGCATCGGTGACCGCGACGGTCCACCGGTCGACGTGGGCCCTGCCCCCGATCTTCGCGCTCGTGCGCGACACCGGAGAGGTGGCCACCGCCGATCTCGAACGCACGCTCAACTGCGGTGTCGGGATGGTGGCGCTCACGGCGGCCGACGACGCCGACCGCGCGCTCGGCGTGCTGGCCGGGCACGGCATCGACGCCTGGGTCGCCGGTGAGGTCTCGGCCGCGACCGGTGCCGAGCACGCCGGGCGGGCGGTGCTCACCGGCCGGCATCCCGCCTGAGTCGGGCGCTGCCGGACCGCCCCGAGGCCCCTGCGTGCCCGATCCGTGGCGTCGATGTGCGGGAATGTGACCCCACCGGGTACCGTTGGGCGCACGAAGAGATGAAATTCAGACCGGTCCCGCGCAAGGCGGTGGCCGGCCAAGTGTGCGAGGGGGTCGACCCGATGGGGCGCGGCCGTGCTAAGGCGAAGCAGACCAAGGTTGCCCGGGACCTGAAGTACCGCACTCACGAGACGGACTTCGGTGCGCTGGCCCGGGAACTTCACGGGGACTCCCACTCCCCCGACGTGGGCGTCGAGGACGAGCCCGACGGCGACGACTACGACGAGTGGGCGGACTACGCGGAGCGCACGTCCCGCGACTGACCCGTCCGCCCTGGTGGACGCCCGGCTGTCCGGGCAGGCCGCTTGCCCACCGTGGCTAGCGTGACCGGCATGGACGCCGCCACGACTCCCGCCCCCACGGTCGCCCTGCTCGGCACCGGCATCATGGGCTCGGCGATGGGCCGCAACATCCTCGCCGCCGGCCTGCCGCTGCGCGCCTGGAACCGGACGCCGGACCGCGCCCGGCCGCTCGCCGACCACGGCGCCGAGGTCGTCGCGACGCCCGCCGACGCGGTCCGCGGGGCCGACGTGGTGATGACCATGCTCGGGGACGCCGCCGACGTCCTGGCGGTGATGGAGCAGGCCGCCGACGGGCTGGTCGAGGACCAGGTCTGGCTGCAGACCACCACCGTGGGTCCCGGACCGCTGGCCGGGCTGGCGTCCTTCGCCGACGAGCACGGCCTGGTGCTGCTCGACGCTCCGGTCTCGGGCACCCGCGAACCGGCGGAGAAGGGCGCGCTCGTGGTGCTCGTCGCCGGCCCTCCGGACGTCCGCCCGCTCGTGCAGCCGGTGCTCGACGCGATCGGCTCCCGCACGCTCTGGCTCGGCGACAAGGGCCGCGACGGCGCCGCCAGCCGGCTCAAGCTGGTCGTCAACAGCTGGGTGATCGCGGTCAACGACGCCGCCGGTGAGGCGGTGGCGCTGGCCCGCGGGCTCGGGGTCGAGCCGCAGGCCTTCCTCGACCTGGTCGCGGACGGGCCGCTGGACATGCCCTACCTGCAGCTGAAGGCGGGCAAGATCCTCTCCGACGACCTCAGCCCGAGCTTCACCGTGGCGATGGCCGCGAAGGACGCCGCCCTGGTCGTCGAGGCCGCGCGCGAGGCCGGGCTGCGCCTCGACGGCGCGGCCGCGGCCCGGGCCCGGCTGACGCGGACCGCGGCCGCCGGCCACGGCGAGGACGACATGGCGGCCAGCTATCTGGCCAGCTACCCGCCGCCGGAGGACGACGAGGAGTAGCGACCGGAGTCAGCCCAGCCAGACTCCGCGGAGCCGCCCGACGCTCGCGATGCGCTGCTCGGCGAGCCGGTCGGCGGCGACCGCGGGCGGCACCTGCTCGGCCTCGGCCATCCGGAACACCTCGCGGGTGGTCTCGTAGATCGTGGTGGCCCGCTGCTGCGCGCGCTCGAAGGAGAATCCCTCGAGCTCGTCCGCGACCTGGATCAGCCCGCCGGCGTTCACGCAGTAGTCCGGGGCGTAGAGGATGCCGCGCTCGGCCAGCAGCTTCTCCACGCCCGGGTGCGCGAGCTGGTTGTTGGCGGCGCCGCAGACCACCCGCGCGGAGAGCGTCTGGACCACGTCGTCGGTGAGCGCCCCGCCGAGCGCGCAGGGGGCGTAGACGTCGAGGGTGCTCGCCACCAGCGCGTCGGTGTCACGGACCGTGCGCACCTCCGGGTGCGCCTCGACGACCCGGCGTACGGCGGCCTCCGCCACGTCGGTGACCACCACGTCTGCGCCGTCGCCCAGCAGGTGCTCGACGAGGTGGTGGCCGACCTTGCCGACACCCGCGACACCCACCGTGCGGCCGGCGAGGGTCGGCTCGCCCCACACCGCCTCGGCGGCGGCCCGCATGCCCTGGAAGACGCCGTACGCGGTCAGCACCGAGGAGTCCCCGGCGCCCCCGTGGGCCACCGTCCGGCCGGTCACGTAGTCGCACTCGCGGGCGATGACGTCCATGTCCACGCTGTTGGTGCCCACGTCGCACGCGGTGCGATAGCGGCCGTGCAGCGACTGGACGAAGCGGCCGTAGGCGCGCAGCAGCGGCTCGGTCTTCATGGTGGCCGGGTCACCGATGATCACGGCCTTGCCACCACCGAGGTCGAGCCCGGCCAGCGCCGCCTTGTAGGTCATCCCGCGCGCGAGGTTGAGCACGTCGCGCACCGCCTCGGCCTCGCTGGCGTAGGGGTAGAAACGCGTACCGCCCAGGGCGGGACCCAGGGCGGTGGAGTGGATGGCGACGATGGCGCGGAGGCCGGTGCGCTCGTCGGAGCAGAAGACGACCTGTTCATGGCCGTCGAGGTGATCGAAGACGGACGACTGCAGCTGCTGGGCCACGGTGGTGACCTTTCTTCTCGTCGCGGCCCTGCCGGGGGTGTGGCGGGGCCTTGATGTCAAGTGCGGCAGGGGTGGTGCCGACGCTGGTCTAGTCTACGAGACGCCGATCACCGCGGAAGTCCTTGAAATCGGACATATCCCCTTCACAACGTTCATGGCACAGTGTCAGAATCCAAGAACCGGCCGGCAACGCCGACCGTGCTGATGTAACACCGAGAAGGGGGCCGTAACCATGGTGGTGCGACCGACGGAATCCGAGTCCTTGCTGACCCCTGCAGAGGTCGCGGCCATGTTCCGGGTGGACCCCAAGACCGTGACCCGCTGGGCGAAGGCCGGCAAGCTGAGCGCGATCCGCACGCTCGGTGGCCATCGCCGCTACCGCGAGTCAGAGGTCAAGCAGCTGCTCGGGGACGTGATCCCCACGCAGCGCAACGCCCAGGACTGAGAGCCGCTAAGCCTCCCACGTACCGTGCCGTCCGGCACCCGCAGCAAAGCGCTGTGCGCCCGGAACGGCCTCGGTAGCAAGCGCCGCCCCGCCGTGGTCGAACTCGCGCGCGATCGCCTCGGCCTCCTGCAGTCCGGCCTGTCCGAGCAGGCTCATCCGGTCGCTGCGCAGGCACGCCTGCGGGAAGGCGGCCAGCTCGGCGGCCAGCGTGACCGCGTCGGCCAGCGCGCGTCCGGGCTCGCTGAGCCGGTTGACCAGGCCGATCCGCTCGGCCTCCTCGGCCCCCACCGCCCGGCCGGTGAGCACCAGGTCCAGCGCCCGTGACTGGCCGATGAGCCGGGGCAGCCGGACGGTGCCGCCGTCGACCAGGGGCACCCCCCACCTGCGGCTGAAGACACCGAGGACCGCGTCGCGGGCCGCCACCCGCAGGTCCGCCCACAGCGCCAGCTCCAGGCCACCTGCCACCGCATGACCCTCGACGGCGGCGACCACCGGCTTGGAGAGCCGCATCCGGGTCGGCCCCATCGGCCCCGGCCCGTCGGCCTCCAGCCGGTTCGGCCGGCCCTCGCCGATCGCCTTCAGGTCCGCGCCGGCGCAGAAGGTCCCGCCGGCGCCGGTGAGCACCCCGACCGCCAGCTCGTCGTCGGCGTCGAAGGCCTCGAACGCCGCGGTGAGAGCGTCCGCGGTGGTGCGGTCGACGGCGTTGCGCACGTCGGGCCGGTCGATCGTCACGACGAGCACCCGGCCCCGTCGCTCGGTCTGCACTGTCATGCCTGCATCCTCCCGGGAATGGCGCGTGGGGCGGTGGGTACCTGCCGGGCTCACCTTCTGGAAGGCGGTGAGAAGTCGTGCAGGAGAAGCCTGCCATCGGCTACCTGCTGATCATCGTGATCACCACGCTGGTCGCCTTCGGGCTGCTGTGGGCGGCCCTGGCGATCTGGCGATGAGGCCATCAGTCCCGGAGCACTGGACGCGCGACCGGTCGCGGACGACAGTGAGGAGGGGCCGACAGTGAGGAGGAGGCCATGCCCACCGACGAGGAGCTGACTGCCGACGAGCTCGAGCAGCGCCAGGACCTGGTGCCCGAGGCCGAGGACGCCGAGGAGGTGGCCGAGACGGGGCCCTCCCAGCCGCCGAACGAGGCGGACCCGGCGGACTTCTACGAGCAGACCCGGGACGTCCCGGGCGACGAGGACGAGGAGGACCGCGCGTGAAGGTGGGCTACTTCCTGTCGTGCGAGGAGTACACCCCGGCCGAGCTCGTCGAGCAGGCCCGGCTCGCCGAGCAGGCCGGCTTCGAGTCGCTGTGGATCAGCGACCACTACCACCCGTGGAACGACGAGCAGGGGCAGAGCCCGTTCGTCTGGTCGGTCATCGGCGCGGTGTCGCAGGTCTGCGACCTTCCGGTGACCACCGCGGTCACCTGCCCCACGGTGCGGATCCATCCCGCCGTGATCGCCCAGGCGGCCGCCACCAGCGCGGTGATGCTCGACGGGCGGTTCGTGCTCGGCGTCGGCACCGGCGAGGCACTCAACGAGCACGTCCTCGGAGACCCGTGGCCGTCGATCGACGTACGCCTGGAGATGCTCGAGGAGGCGGTCGCGCTGATCCGCCGTCTCTGGGAGGGCGGCTTCGTCACCGAGTACGGCAAGCACTACACCGTCGACCACGCCCGGATCTACACGCTGCCTGACGAGCAGCCACCGATCTACGTCTCCGGCTTCGGGCCGAAGGCGATCGATGTCGCTGCCCGGATCGGCGACGGCTACATCGCCACGATGCCCGACGCCGACTCGGTGAAGCGTTTCAAGGACGCCTCCGAGGGCCGGCCGGCCGTCGCGGGCGCGAAGGTCGCCTACGCCGACACCGAGGACGAGGGGGTCCGGATCGCCCACCGGCTGTGGGCGAACAGCGGGGTGCCGGGCGAGCTGGCGCAGGTGCTGCCCTCGCCGAAGCACTTCGAACAGGCCTCGCAGCTGGTCACCGAGGAGATGACCCGCTCGTCGGTCACCGCCGGCAAGGACGTGCAGGCCCACCTGGCCAACCTCGGGGAGTACGCCGACGCGGGCTACGACGAGCTCAACGTCGCGAACATGGGCCCGCACTGGCGGGAGATGATCGAGTTCTACGGCCGCGAGGTGCTGCCGGCCTTCCGCTCCTGATCAGCCGCGCGGCGGGACGAGCTCGTCGAGGTGCTCGAGCAGGTCCGCCACGTCGTCGAAGACCCGCACGGCGCCGGCGGCCGCCAGCTCCTCGCGCCCGAAGCCCCCGGTGAGCAGCGCCACCATCGGGGCACCGTGCCGCTTCGACGCCTCGGTGTCCCAGACCGAGTCACCGATCACGACCGAGGCCTTGCCGTCGACGGACCCCACCGCCTTGTCGAGCAGGTCGGGAGCCGGCTTGGTGGCCGCGTCGCCGCTGCTCTCCACGTTGTCCACCGCCCCCTTCGGGCGCAGCAGCTCCAGCGAGTGCTCGGTGTGCTCGGGCTTGCCGGACGTCGCCAGCACCACCTTGACCGGCCGCCGGTCGAGCTCCTGCAACAGCTCCCGGGCACCGTCGAGCGGCTGGATCTCGTCGAGGATCGCGTCGACCGCCTTCTTCCAGCTGTCCCGGATCGCGTCGCCCTGCTCCCGGTCGACCTCCTCGCCCACCAGGGTGGGCACGAGCCGGTCACCGCCCATGCCGATGCAGCGGTGGATCCGCCAGAGCGGGACCACGTGGCCGTGCTCCCGGAAGGCGCGCCCCCAGGCCACCGTGTGGTGGTAGTTGGAGTCGACCAGCGTGCCGTCGACGTCCAGCACCACCGTGTCGACGACATTCGGGTCGATCGCGTCGTGCCGGGCCTCGGAACCGTTCGCGTGGGCCATGGCCGGACCGTACCCCCGATCGGGCCCCGCCGAATCATCCCGACAGGCCTGGTCGTGGGCTCACCGGGAGAGCCGGGCGGCCGCCTCCACCAGCGCGCCGTGCACGAAGGCCTGTGGGAGATTGCCGCGGAGCTGGCGCTGCTCGACGTCGAACTCCTCGGTCAGCAGGCCGGGCGGTCCGCACGCGGACCGGTTGCGCTCGAACCAGCGCGCGGCGTCGGCGGTGTCGCCGAGCACCTCCAGGGCGGCGGCCATGTGGAAGCCGCACAGCAGGAAGGCTCCTTCGACCTCCGACAGCGGACCGCTGGTGTGCCGGAAGCGGTAGAGGTAGTGGTCCTCGCCGAGCTCCTCCATCACCGTCTGCACCGTCTTGCGGGTGCGCGGGTCCTCGGCCGGCATCGCTCCGCGCAGCACCGGGATCAGCAGCGAGCCGTCGACGCGCTGGTCGCCGGGCGCGCGCATCCAGCGGCCCTCGGGGGAGATGCACTCCGCCTCGGCGGCGTGGTAGAGCCGGTCGGCCAGGCTGCGCCACTCGGCTGCCTGGGACGAGGGCGCCAGCTCGGCGATCTTGCGCAGCCCAGCGACGCAGATCAACCGGGAGTGGGTCCAGCGTTGCGGCTCGATCTCCCAGACCCCGGCATCGGGCTCCTGCCAGCACTCGGCGATGGCACCGGCCGCGGCCTCGGCGGCCTTCCAGGTGTCCGCGCTGAGGTCGCCGTACTGCGCCGCGGCCCGGAAGAGCAGCAGCGACTCGCCGAACGCGTCGAGCTGGAACTGCGCGCCCGCCTTGTTGCCGATCTTGTCCTGCCCGCCGGGGAAGCCGGGCAGGTCCAGGGCCTGCTCCTCCGGCAGCGGGTTGCCGTCGATGTCGTACGCCGGCCGCAGCCGGGCGCCGTCGTCGAGCAGCCGGTCGGTCAGGAAGTTCGTCGCGGCCCACAGCATCGAGTGCTCGCCGATGTGCGCGATCGCCTGGCCGACCATCGCCTGGTCGCGGATCCACACGTAGCGGTAGTCGTAGTTGCGGCCCTTCTCCGCCCGCTCCGGCAGCGAGGTGGTCGCGGCCGCGACCATGCCCCCGCCGGAGCTGGTCAGCCCCTGCAGCACGGCGTAGGCGTGGCCCACGTCGCGGGGAGCCCAGAGGCCGCCCAGGTCGGGGATGTCCTCCTTCCAGCACCGCTCGGTCTCCGCCCACGCCGCGGCGGCCGGCGGAGCGGCCTCGGGCAGCGGCCGGTCGGAGATCTCCACGACGATGGCGTGGGAGTCCCCCTCGCCGACGACCACTTCGGTGACCAGCGCCTCGCGGTCGACGACGGCGTCGGCGAGACCTGCCACCCGGAAGTGCAGCGGACCGCTGCGACCCGTCCACACGCCGTCGTCGTCCCGCCGGACGTCGGCGAGACCGTGGCTGCCGAAGTCGGCGGCGGGCTCGAAGACGACCCGCAGCCGGGAGGTGCCGGTCAGCCCCTGGATGTCGCGCAGCAGCACCGCGGTGTGCGGGTCACCGGGCCGGGCCAGTGCCTCGCGGCACTCCACCTCGCTGGAGGTGGTCACCCAGCGGCTGCGCCAGATCAGTGACCCCTGCTCGTAGTGACCGCCCCAGACCCAGCGCTCCCCGGTCGGGGTCACCGCGAAGAGGCCGCGCCCGCCGATCAGGCTGGTGAACACCGCGGGGTCGTGCCACCGCGGCGCACACATCCAGGCGAACTCCCCGCGCGGGCCGACCACCACACCACGCTCGCCGTCGGCGAGCAGGGCGTACTCGCGCAGCGCCTGGATCGGGAACTGCTGCGTCCAGTGGTCGTCGAGGTACGTCGGTCGGCCGGTCATGCGGTTCCTTCCTCGCGGGCCCGGATGCCCTCGGCGATCAGCTCGGCGAGGTGCACCGGACGACGGTGGGGATCGGCGTACTCGCGGATCTGGGTGCGGCAGGAGAAGCCGTCGGCCAGCACCGCGGTGCCCTCGTCGGCATCGTTCACCCGCGGCACGAGCACCCGGTGGGCGAGGTCGCGGCTCACCTGGCCGTGGCCGGCGGTGAAGCCGAAGTTGCCGGCCAGCCCGCAGCAGCCGGACTCGAGGTGCTCGGCGTCGACCCCGGCGTCCTTGAGCAGCTTCT
>DATDNR010000100.1:0-9585 GCA_036518175.1 Marmoricola sp. | reverse complement strand
GCTGCCGTTGCACCCCTGCCCGTCGCGGGCACCGGCCCGCCCTGCCTCGGAGGCATTCCCATGGTTGCGTTCGACTCGATGCCCGACCTCGACGACCCGCGTGCCGGTGACCCGGTGTTCGCCCTGCACGCCGGCGGCAAGATGGACATCTCCTCCCGCGTCCCGCTCGACGGCCGCGAGGACCTCTCGCTCGCCTACACCCCCGGCGTGGCCCGGGTCTGCGAGGCGATCGCCGAGCAGCCGGAGCTGGCCGACGACTACACCTGGGTCGGCAACGTGGTCGCCGTCGTCACCGACGGCAGCGCGGTGCTCGGCCTGGGCGACATCGGGCCGCGGGCGGCGATGCCGGTGATGGAGGGCAAGGCGGTGCTGTTCCGCCGGTTCGGCGGCGTCAACGCCGTGCCGGTGTGCCTCGACACCACCGACGTCGACCGGATCGTCGACACCGTCGCCGCGCTGGCTCCGAGCTTCGGCGGCATCAACCTCGAGGACATCTCCGCACCGCGCTGCTTCGAGATCGAGGAAAGGCTCAAGCAACGGCTGGACATCCCCGTCTTCCACGACGACCAGCACGGCACGGCCGTGGTGGTGCTGGCCGCGCTGGAGAACGCGCTGCGGATCACCGGGCGCCTGAAGGAGACCACCCGGGTGGTGGTGTCCGGGGCCGGTGCTGCCGGCGTCGCGGTGACCCGCATCCTGCTCGCGGCCGGTGTCCAGGACATCGCGGTGGTCGATCGCAGCGGGGTGCTGCGCTCGGGCCGCGACAGGCTCAACCCCGCCAAGCAGGCGTTGGCCGAGGAGACCGCGGACCGCACCGGTCGCGACGGAACGCTCGCCGACGTGATGGCCGGGGCCGACGTCTTCGTCGGCGTCTCCGGGGGCACCGTCCCGGAGGAGGTGGTGGCATCGATGGCCGACGACGCCATCGTGTTCGGGCTCGCCAACCCGCACCCGGAGGTGCACCCGGAGGTCGCCCACCGGCACGCTCGGGTCGTCGCCACAGGTCGCTCGGACTTCGCCAACCAGATCAACAACGTGCTGGCCTTCCCGGGCATCTTCCGCGGGGCCTTCGACGCCCGCGCCCGGGCGATCACCGAGGCGATGAAGCTGGCCGCAGCGGAGGCGCTGGCCGACATCGTCGCGGACGAGGCGCGGGAGGACCTCGTCATCCCCTCGCCGTTCGACCCGCGGGTCGCGCCCGCGGTGGCTGCCGCGGTGGCCGAGGCCGCGCGACGCGACGGCGTCGCCCGCCGCTGAGCGGGGCGCGAGTCGACTCCCGCGGGGTTTGGCGCGCCGGTGCCGTGGCTAGGGTGAGGACATGTTCGCCGTCTACGCAGAGAGCATCTCCAGGGACGACCCGCTGGCCGGGCTGGTGGTCGGTGAGCGACCCGACCCGGAGGTGCCCGACGGCTGGACCACGGTCACGGTCAAGGCCTCCTCGCTGAACCACCACGACCTGTGGTCGCTGCGCGGCGTCGGCCTCCGCGAGGAGCAGCTGCCGATGATCCTCGGGTGCGATGCCGCCGGCCTCGACGAGGACGGCAACGAGGTCGTCGTGCACGCGGTGATCAGCAGCCCCGACTGGAGCGGGGACGAGACCCTCGACCCGAAGCGGACCCTGCTCAGCGAGAAGCACCCCGGCACCTTCGCCGACACGGTCGCGGTGCCCCGCCGCAACGTGGTGCCCAAGCCGGCGTCGCTGTCCTTCGAGGAGGCGGCCTGCCTGCCCACGGCGTGGCTGACCGCCTACCGGATGCTGTTCACCCAGGGCGGCCTCAAGGCAGGCGACAGCGTGCTGGTGCAGGGCGCCGGCGGTGGTGTCGCCACCGCCCTGATCACGCTCGGCCGTGCTGCGGGTCTCAAGGTGTTCGCGACCAGCCGCGACGAGGCGAAGCGCAACCGTGCCCTCGAGATCGGGGCGCACGAGGTCTTCGAGGCCGGTGCCCGGTTGCCCGTCAAGGTGGACGCCGTCATGGAGACGGTCGGCAAGGCGACCTGGTCGCACTCGATCCGCTCGCTGCGCCCCGGCGGCGCGATCGTGACCAGCGGTACGACGTCCGGCCCGGACCTCGACAACGCCGAGCTGACCCGGATCTTCTTCCTCCAGCTGCGGGTGATCGGTTCCACAATGGGCAGCCGAGCCGATCTCGCCGGTCTCGTCAGTCTCATGGACGCCTCCGGCGCCCGGCCGCTGGTCGACCGCGCCCTGCCGATGGAGAAGGCGCGGGACGGCTTCGCGGCCATGGCGGAGGGTGACGTCTTCGGCAAGATCGTCTTCACGCGCTGATGCCGGTGCACCTGGTCACCGGTGCCACCTCCGGCATCGGCGAGGTCCTTGCCCGCCGGCTGGCCGAGCGCGGCGATGAGCTGGTCCTGCTCGCCCGCAACGACGCCAGGGCGACCGCGCTGGCCGGGCAGTTCCCCGGCTCCCGCACGGTGGTCGCGGACCTGGCCGACCCGGCCGGTCTGGGCCCCGCCCTCGCCCGCACGCAGCTGCCGGACCGGCTCGACTCGGTGGTGCACTCGGCAGGGATCGTCGACGTGGCGACCGTGGCCGAGAGCGACCCCGCCAGCCTGGCCGCCACCGTGACCGTCGACCTGGTGGCGCCGATGCTGCTGACCCGGGCGCTGCTCGAGCCGGTGCGTCGCGCACGAGGCACCCACGTCTTCGTCAACTCCGGCTCCGGCCTGCGCGCCAACCCGCAGTGGGCGTCGTACAACGCGGCCAAGTTCGGGCTGCGCGGGTTCGCCGACGCGCTGCGCCAGGAGGAGGCTGCGCACGGCGTCCGCGTCAGCACCATCTATCCCGGCCGCACGGCCACGCCGATGCAGGAGCAGGTGCATGCCCAGGAGGGCAGGGAGTACGACGCCGCGGACTGGATCCGTCCGGAGACCGTGGCCGACGCGATCCTGCACGTCCTCGACCTCTCCGACGACGCGACCATCCCCGACCTGGTGGTGCGCCCCCGCTAGCTCACCTCGCGGCCGAACGACATCGCGAAGTCGGCCATCCGGAAGGAAGCAACCGGTCTGCGCCCGGCCAGCCAGCCGAGCGGGCCGGTGCGGTCGAACTCCCAGCTGCCCCAGCACGGCAGCGCCCTCGAGGAGCCGCTGAGGTCCGCGGCGACCGGTGCGGTGTGGCCGTCCAGCGGTGGCTGCCAGGTGCCGCCGCGGAAGGGCAGCCGGGGAGCCAGCCGGGACACGTCGACGAACCGGGCACGCACCATCGGCCGGCGCACGATGTCCACCGACCAGGCCGCCCGGGTGACGGGACCCCAGCGGCGCTCGCGGAGGGTGAGGTCACCGATTTCCTTGGGGATCGCCCACAGCGCCCGTCCGCCGTCGCGGGAGTCGGCCGAGTCCACCCAGATGTCGGTGATGCTCAACCGGCGTCCGGCCTGCTCGACGGCACGGCCCACGAGCAGCTCGTGATAGGTCAGCGGGCTGTCGGGACGGTAGTCGACCAGGGCCACGGCGTAGACGCCCGCCGGGTGCCGCTCGTCAGCGGGTCGCCGGAGCCGGAAGACGGAGAGCCACGCGTGCCCGCGCAGCTGCCAGGGTGCCGGTGGGAACGCCATGCGGCGCAGGCTATCGGTGCCCCGCTACTCGTCGTCGGGGTCGTCGAGCCGGGCCAGCCAGGTGGCCAGCCGCTCGACCGCGGTCTCGAACTCCGGATGGGTGTCGGTGAACTCCTGCAGCCGCTCGGCGACCCAGGCGAGGCTCACCTCCTCGTCACCGCGCCGCTTCTCCAGCTCCTCGATGCCCCGATCGGTGAAGTACACCGCAGGTCCTCAGCCGAAGGCCTTGTCGATGAGCTCGGCCTGCTGCTCCACGTGCCGCTTGGTGTTGCCCACCGAGGGGGAGGACGACTCGGGCCGCGCGATGACCGTCACCGGCACCGGCAGCTCGTCGAAGACGTGCAGCCGGTAGTGCGGCGCGGGCCCCATGTTGCCCGGCTCGTCCTGCACCCAGCGGACCTCCTCCAGGTGCGGGTAGCGCTCCAGCTCCGCCTTCAGCTCGTCGAGCGGGCGCGGGTAGAGCCGCTCCACGCGCGCGATGGCGGTGTCCTCGACGCCGCGCTTGCCGCGCTGCACCATCAGGTCCCAGGTGATCCGGCCGCTGCACAGCAGCAGCTTGCGCACCTTCTCCGGCTCGGCGACCGAGTCCCCGATCACCGGGCGGAACGAGCCCTGGGTGAAGTCGGCCGGCTGCGAGGCGGCCTCCTTGCGCTTGAGCATCGACTTCGGCGTGAAGACGATCAGCGGGCGGTGGTCGTCACCGAGCGCGTGCCGACGCAGCAGGTGGAAGTAGCTGGCCGGCGTGGACGGCTGGGCCACCACGAAGGCGTTGTCGGCGGCCATGGTCAGGAACCGCTCGATCCGCGCCGAGGAGTGGTCGGGGCCCTGTCCCTCGTAGCCGTGCGGCAGCAGGAGCACGACACCCGAACGCTGCCGCCACTTCTGCTCGCTGGAGGTGATGAACTCGTCGATCACCGTCTGGGCGCCGTTGACGAAGTCGCCGAACTGGGCCTCCCAGCACACCAGCGCGTCCGGCCGCGCCACCGAGTAGCCGTACTCGAAGCCGAGGGCGGCGTACTCGCTCAGCAGCGAGTCGTAGGCGTGGAAGCTCGCCTGGTCCTCCGAGAGCGTGCTCAGCGGCGTCCACTCGTCGGCGTTCTTGCGGTCGATGATCGTGGCGAACCGCTGCACGAACGTGCCCCGGCGGGAGTCCTGCCCGGCCAGCCGCACCGGACGGCCCTCCATCAGCAGCGAGCCGAAGGCGAGGATCTCGCCGGTGCCCCAGTCGATCGGCCCGTCGGTGATGGCCGCGGCGCGGCGCTGCAGCTGCGGCAGCACCTTCGGGTGCACGGTGAAGCCCTCGGGCACGTTGACGTGCACGTCGGAGATCCGCTTCATCACCTCCGGTGTGATCGCGGTGGTGAAGTCCTCGTGGCTCTTCTCCGGGTAGTCCGGCACCGTCGTCCACGTCGACGGCACGCTGGTCGCGTCGCGGACCTCCTTGAACACCCGCTCGAGCTGCTGCTGGTAGTCGCGCAGCACCTGCTCGGCCTCCTCCAGGGTGATGTCACCCCGGCCGACCAGCGACTCGGTGTAGAGCTTGCGCACCGAGCGCTTCTGCTCGATCAGGTCGTACATCAGCGGCTGGGTGTACGACGGGTCGTCACCCTCGTTGTGCCCGCGGCGGCGGTAGCAGACCAGGTCGATCACCACGTCGGTGTTGAACGCCTGCCGGTACTCGAACGCGAGCCGGGCGACCCGGATGCAGGCCTCGGGGTCGTCGCCGTTGACGTGGAAGATCGGCGCCTGCACCATCCGCGCCACGTCGGTGGCGTAGAGCGAGGAGCGCGACGAGGCGGGGGAGGTGGTGAAGCCGACCTGGTTGTTGACCACCACGTGGATGGTGCCGCCGGTGCGGTAGCCGCGGAGCTGGGAGAGGTTCAGCGTCTCGGCCACCACGCCCTGGCCCGCGAAGGCCGCGTCACCGTGCACGAGGAGCGGCAGCACCGGGAAGTCCGCACCGCGGTTGAGCACGTCCTGCTTGGCCCGGGCGATGCCCTCGAGCACCGGGTCGACCGCCTCGAGGTGGGAGGGGTTGGCCGCCACCGAGACCTTGATGGTGTCGCCGGAGCCGGCCACGAACTCGCCCTCGGCGCCGAGGTGGTACTTCACGTCGCCCGAGCCCTGCACGGTGCGCGGGTCGATGTTGCCCTCGAACTCGCGGAAGATCTGGCTGTAGCTCTTGCCGACGATGTTGGCCAGCACGTTGAGCCGGCCGCGGTGGGCCATGCCGATGGCCACCTCGTCGAGACGTGCCTCGGCGGCCGCCTCGCAGATCTCGTCGACCAGCGGGATCGTGGTCTCCCCGCCCTCCAGGCTGAACCGCTTCTGCCCGACGAACTTCGTCTGCAGGAAGGTCTCGAACGCCTCGGCCTGGTTGAGCTTCAGCAGGATCCGCAGCTGCTCCTCGCGCGGCGGCTTCACGTGCGGCTGCTCGACGCGCTGCTGGATCCAGCGACGCTGCTCGGGGTCCTGGATGTGCATGTACTCGATGCCGACGGTGCGGCAGTAGGAGTCGCGCAGGATGCCCAGGATGTCGCGCATCTTCATGAAGCGCCGCTCGCCGCCGAAGGAGCCGGTGGCGAACTCGCGGTCGAGGTCCCACAGCGTCAGGCCGTGCGACTCGACCTCGAGGTCGGGGTGGCTGCGCTGGCGGTACTCCAGCGGGTCGGTGTCGGCCATCATGTGGCCGCGCACCCGGTAGGCGTGGATCAGCTCGAGGATCCGTGCCTGCTTGCTGACCTCGTCGTCGTGGTTGGTGGAGATGTCCGGCGACCAGCGGATCGGCTCGTAGGGGATCCGCAGCGCCCGGAAGATCGTGTCGTAGAAGCCGTCCTGGCCCAGCAGCAGCTGGTGGATCCGCTTGAGGAACTCGCCGCTGAGCGCGCCCTGGATGACCCGGTGGTCGTACGTCGACGTCAGCGTCATGATCTTGCTGATCGCGTTCCGGGTGATCGTCGCCTCCGACGCGCCCTGGAACTCCGGCGGGTACTCCATCGAGCCCACACCGATGATCGCGCCCTGGCCCTTCATCAACCGCGGCACCGAGTGGTTGGTGCCGATCGTGCCGGGGTTGGTCAGGCTGATCGTGGTGCCCTGGAAGTCCTTGAGCTCCAGCTTGTTCGCCCGGGCGCGGCGCACGATGTCCTCGTAGGCGGTCCAGAACTGCGCGAAGTCCATCGTCTCCGCGGCCTTGATGCTCGGCACCAGCAGCTGCCGGGTGCCGTCGGGCTTGGGCATGTCGATGGCCAGCCCGAGGTTGATGTGCGCCGGCTTGACCAGGTTGGGCTTGCCGTCGACGACGTCGTAGGCGACGTTCATGTCCGGGAAGGACTTCAGCGCCTGGACGAGGGCGTAGCCGATGATGTGGGTGAAGGAGACCTTGCCGCCGCGCGCCCTGGCGAGGTGGTTGTTGATCACGATGCGGTTGTCCCAGAGCAGCTTGACCGGGACCGAGCGCACGCTCGTGGCGGTGGGCACCGTCAGTGAGGCGTCCATGTTCTGCGCCGTGCGGGCGGGGGCGCCGCGGAGGACGACGTACGCGGGCTCGTCGGAGACCTCGACGGGCTGCTTGCGCTCGGGCTCCTTCGGCACCGGCCTGGCCTGCCGGGTGCTCTGCCCCTTGGGTGGCCCCTTGGGTGCATCCTGCTTCTTCTGGACCGCCGTCTGCTGCTGCCCCTTCGGCGCGTCTTCCTGCCCGGTCGCGGCCTGAGGCTGCTGCTGAGACTGCTGCTCGGTTTGCTGCTCGGTCTGCTGCTCGGTCTGCTGCGGGGCCTGCTGCCGGGCTCGCTGCTGGGTGGCCTGCCGGCTCGCCTGCTGCGCCTGACGCCGGTTCTGCTGCTGGTCGCCCGCCGCGCCGTTGCTCCGGCCACTGTCCTGGCCGGCCGGGGCCTCGGTCGGGGACTGCGCCGCGTCACCGTTGCCGCGGAAGAACTCCCACCAGGCCTTGTCCACGCTGTTCGGATCCTGCTTGTACTTCTCGTACATCTCGTCCACGAGCCACTCGTTGGCTCCGAACGCGGACATGGGATGGGCTTCCGATGACTCGGGCACGGCCTGGGTTCGCCTCTTCCGGAAAATGCTCTGGGCTGTTGTCGGTCCGGGGTCAAGGCTAGTCCCCGGGTGCCCCTGACCGTAGCCGTTGGACGGCGTTTGGGCGGTCTGTTGCGAGCATCACCCGGGCGAGGGCCATCGGGAGGTGCGCGGGCACGGACGAGCACGGCGCCGCTCGGCTGCTGCGCCCCCGGTAGGATTCGAACCTACGCTCCCGCCTCCGGAGGGCGGTGCTCTATCCCCTGAGCTACGGGGGCTCAGGACGCAGCAGAGGCTACACCGGCGCGCGACGTCATACGAAACGTGGGTCCGGGCGCACCTTGCGGATGACGTTACGGGGGACTGGACGCGGCCGGAACCCGGTGGCGGGGCGTCGATAGGCTTGGCCGGTGACCCCCGAGCAGCTCTCCACCGCGATCCTCGACGTGCTCAAGGCCCTCACCGGCGAGGGCGCGGTCACGCTGCCCGACGGAGTGCCCGCCCGGGTGACGGTCGAGCGGCCCCGGCAGCGGGAGCACGGGGACTACGCCACCAACGTCGCCCTCCAGTTGGCCAAGAAGGCGGGACTGCCTCCCCGCGACCTCGCCGCCCTGGTGGCCGACCGGCTGCGGCAGGTCGAGGGCGTGGCCGGCGTCGACATCGCCGGCCCCGGGTTCCTCAACATCAGCGTCGAGGCCGGTGCCCAGGGCCAGGTGGCCGCCGACGTGGTGGCCGCCGGTGAGCACTGGGGCCACTCGGAGGCCCTCGCAGGCACCAGGGTCAACGTCGAGTTCATCTCCGCGAACCCGACCGGGCCACTGCACCTGGGCCACACCCGGTGGGCGGCGGTCGGTGACGCCCTGGCGCGGGTGCTCGAGGCGGCCGGCGCGGACGTGACCCGCGAGTTCTACATCAACGACCGGGGCACCCAGATGGAGCGGTTCGGCGCCTCGATCGAGGCCGTGGCGCTGGGCAGGCCGGTTCCCGAGGACGGCTACCACGGGGAGTACATCGCCGACCTCGCCAAGATGGCCGTGGCCAGCCGTCCCGGCATCCTCGACCTCCCCGAGGACGAGCGCCTGGTCGCCTTCCGCGAGGCGGGCTACGAGATCCAGCTCGGCGAGCAGCGGGCACAGCTGGAGATCTTCCGGACCCGGTTCGACGTCTGGTTCAGCGAGCGCTCGCTGCACAGCAACGCGGCGGTGAGTGGCAACATCGAGTCGCTGCGCTCGAAGGGCCACCTCTTCGACGCCGACGGAGCCCTGTGGATGCGCACCACCGACTTCGGCGACGACAAGGACAGGGTGCTGCTCCGCTCCAACGGGGAGCTGACCTACTTCGCCTCCGACACCGCCTACTACCTCGACAAGCGCAACCGCGGGTTCGACGTGTGCATCTACCTGCTCGGCGCCGACCACCACGGCTACGTCGGGAGGCTCCGGGCCATGGCGGCCTGTGCGGGCGACGATCCCGACCGCAACATCGAGGTGCTCATCGGGCAGCTGGTCAAGATCCTCCAGGACGGGGAGGAGCTGAAGCTGTCCAAGCGCGCCGGCACCATCGTCACGCTGCAGGAGCTGGTCGACCTGATCGGCGTGGACGCCCTGCGCTACACGCTCTCGCGCTACCCCGCAGACTCACCGCTCACCGTCGACGTCGCCGAGATCACCCGCCAGGCGTCGGAGAACCCCGTCTTCTACGTCCAGTACGCCCACGCCCGCGTCGCGTCGATCCTGCGCAACGCCGCCGACCTCGGACTGGCCCCGGCGACGCCGGACGAGTTCGACCCGTCGCTGCTCGCGCACGACAAGGAAGGTGAGCTGCTCCGCGCACTGGCCGAGTTCCCGCGAGTCGTGGCGGCCGCCGCACAGCTGCGGGAGCCGCACCGGGTGGCGCGCTACCTGGAGGACACCGCCGCGGCCTACCACCGCTTCTACGACAACTGCCGGGTGCTGCCGATGGGTGAGGAGGAACC
>DATDNR010000099.1:0-50470 GCA_036518175.1 Marmoricola sp. | reverse complement strand
GGGCTGCGCCAGGCCGACGTCGACGCTGCCCTGCGCCGGCAGAACGCCAACGACGTCGACGACATCGAGCGGCTCACCATCGAGCCCGGTGGCGCGATCGTGGCCACCCTGAAGCCGGAGCGCGAGGCCGCCACCGCCGCGGACGTCGCCCGGCTCGAGGCGAAGCTCGATGCCCTTCTGGCCGGAAGGGGACCAACGACCCGGTGACCCGGTCCTCGGTTCGCCGTACGTTGGGGGCCCCGCCGAGGTCTCTCAGGAGGACCCATGACCGGATTCGGCATCGACCTGGGCACCGCCAACACCGTGGTCTGCCACCAGCGCCGCGGGGTGGTGCTGGACGAACCGTCCGTCATGGTGGTGCGCACCGGGGAGGCCCGCTCGCGCCGGGTCCGTCCGCTGCTGGTGGGACACGAGGCCCGCGACCTGCTCGGCCGCTGCCCGGTGGAGCTGACCGCCGTCCGACCGCTGCACGACGGGGTGATCGTCGACCTGGAGGCCGCGCGCGCCTTCGTGGTCGGCGTCCTGGCCAAGCTGGGCACCCCGAGCTGGCAGCGGTTCCGGCCGCGGGCGGTGATCGGCGTGCCGATGGGTGCCACCGCGCTCGAACGGCGGGCGCTGCTCGAGGTCGCCGACGAGGCCGGTATCCGTCGCGCCGAGCTGCTGCCGGAGCCGATCGCCGGAGCAGTCGGCTGCGGCCTGGACCCGCTGGAGCCGCGAGCCCACATGGTCGTGGACATCGGTGGCGGCACCTCGGAGATCACCGCCTTCTGCTACGGCGGCGTGCTGTCGCACCGCTCCTCGCGCATCG
This sequence comes from Marmoricola sp., assembly GCA_036518175.1. GTDB lineage: Bacteria > Actinomycetota > Actinomycetes > Propionibacteriales > Nocardioidaceae > Marmoricola. Next base: position 49,662 of record DATDNR010000099.1, on the reverse strand, counting down.
CCGGGGACGAGATGACGCTGACCCTCTACCGCTACCTGCGCTCCGAGCGCCAGCTGCTCGTCGGCGAGCTGACCGCCGAGGCGCTGAAGTGCCAGGTCGACGACGAGGAGGGGCTCTCCACGGTGGTGCAGGGCATCGACCTCGCGACCGGCCGGCCGCGGCTGATGACGCTGGAGGCGGGCGAGGTGCTCGACGCGCTGCGCCCCACCGCCGACGCGATCATCGCCGCCCTCGCCGGCGCCCTCGACGACCTGCCGCCCCAGGCGGCCGACGACATCCTCACCGACGGGGTGACGGTCTTCGGCGGCTCCAGCCTGCTGCGCGGGTTCGACAAGCTGATCGAGTCGGCGTTCGCGTTCCCGGTGCGGATGGCCGAGCGTCCGCTGTCCTGCGTGGCCGAGGGCGCCGCGCGCTGCCTCGCCGACCTCGACGTGGTCCGCGCCTACGAGGGCTCCTTCCTCGAGGCCGCCTGACCCACCGCCGCCTCCCCGAGGCCGACCCACCCGCGCGCCAGAACACGCGGCCGCGCGCCCGAGCACGCGGCCGGTCGCCAGAACACGCGGCCGGTCGCTCAGCGGCCGGTGCGCATGATCTGCCGCTCGTGGGCGAAGAAGTACTGCATCACCGGCAGGATCACCGAGCCCGAGGTCGACACCCCGTGGCCACCGCCACGGACGAACGAGGTCGCCACCATCCTCGGGTGCCGCAGCGGCGCCGCCGCGGTGAACCACGAGTCCGGGGCGCCGTTCGGGGCGGAGGGGTCCTCCGCCGAGCCGGTCTTCGCGCCGGCCCGCACCGGCAGCGCGGTGAGGATGCTGGCGGTGCCCGAGGTCGCGGCCAGCGCCATCCCCTGCCGCACCGGGCCGAGCCGGTGGGCGTAGCGCAGCCGGCGCGGATGCGGCCAGTGCAACCGGGTGAAGTCGCTGCCGGAGCCGTAGCCCAGCCCTAGGTGCGGGGTCGCCACCGCGCCGGTGGCCACGCCGGCGGTCCACAGCGCGTCCTGCAGCGGAGTGACGGTGAGGTAGCCCTGGCCGATGCCCAGGATGACCGTGGAGCCGGGGTACCAGGTGCCGCCCGCCTTGGTCACCTGCCGCGGCGTGCCGAGGTAGCCGCCGGTCTCGCCGGGCAGGTCGATCCCGGTCGGGCTGCCCACGCCCAGGCTGCGCGCGGTGCGGATGATCGGCCGCGGCCCCATCGCCCAGGCCAGCTGGTAGAAGTACACGTCGTTGGACCACGAGATCGCCTCCGGCAGCGTCTGCGCCGGCAGCGTCATCCAGTTGTTGAAGGTGTGGTTGCCCAGGGTCCAGGCCCCGCCGCCGGGCAGGGTGCGGTACGGCGGCACCGTGCCGGTCCTCATGTCCGCGGCGGCGACGACCAGCTTGAAGGTCGACCCCGGCGGGGCGGCGACCTGGGTGACGTGCTCGAGCATCGGGTTGTCCTGCTGCCGGCTGACCCGCGTCAGCGCGCGGTCGTGCACCGGGGGCCCGAAGATGTTGTTGTCGTAGCTCGGCAGGCTGGCCATGGCGAGCACCTGACCGTTCTGCGGATCCATCACCACCGCGCCGCCGAGGTCGCCGCGGGGCTGACCGGGCACGCCGTGGGCCAGGACGCCGGCCATCTCGGCGGTCAGCCTGCGCTGCAGGGTGAGGTCGAGGGTCAGCCGCAGGGTGTGGCCGCGCCGCGGCGGCCGGTACGGCGCCAGCGCCACCGGGGTGCCGGCCGGCGTGACGTAGACGCACTGCTCGCCGTCGGTGCCGCGCAGCACCGGGTCGTAGACCTGCTCCAGGCCGGTCCGGCCGACGGTTGCGCCGAGCGGAAGGTCGGGCCACCGCTTCATCTCCACCGGGGTGGCGACGCCGGTCCAGCCGAGGATCGGGCCGAGCAGCCGGCCGTGCGGGTAGCGACGGCGCGTCGCCGGCACGACGTACACGCCCTCGAGGTGGGCCCGGCGCACCCGGCGCCCCGCAGCCGGGGGCAGCGTCGCGACGGTCACGTCCAGACTGGTGCGGTGGTGGCGCAGCAGCCGCCGCACCCCGGCGACCGGGCGGGCGCTGAGCGCCGCGAGGGTCGCGACGTCCTGCGGCCGCACCAGGGCCGGGACGGCGGCGACGCGGTCGCGGTGCACGTCGACCGCGAGGGGTACGCCGTGCCGGTCGGTGATGTCGCCTCGCGCCGCGGGCACGCGGGTGCAGCGCATCATCTGGTGCAGCGCCGCGGCCCGCAGCACCGAGCCGCTGGCGCTCTGCAGCTGCCAGGCGAAGCCGACCATGCCGAGCAGGGCGCCCGTCACCACGAGCGCGGTGGTGCGCAGCAGTGGGGGGCGCAGGGCGGTGAGCCCCAGCCGGATCCACAGCCGGTGGGTCTCCCCGTCGGCGCGCAGCCCCAGCACGAGTCCGAGCGCGGCGATGTGCACGGTGGCCGCCGTACCGCCGTAGCTGAGCAGCGGGAAGGGCACGCCCGCGGTGGGGACGAGGCCGAGGTTGCCCGCGACGGAGACCACCACCTCCACGGCCAGCAGGGCGGCGAACCCGGCGGCGACCAGCGCGGCGGCACGCGAGCGCGCCCGCCGGCTCGCCGCGACGATGCGCCAGACGAGCACCGCCGCCGCGAGCACCGCGAGGGTTCCGGCGACGATGCCGTACTGCTCCACCGTGCTGACGTAGGCGAGGTCGGTCTCCCGCTCGGGGAGGTAGAGCGACACCAGCCGGTGCAGCGGGTGGTCGCCGCCGCCGGTCATCCCGCCCCACGCCAGCGCGATGTGCATCTGCAGGATCGCCCAGCCGGGGCCGTTGGCGCTGGTCGAGCCGCTGAGGAAGGCGTGCAGCCGTTCCTGCTGGTAGGGGTGCAGCAGGTGCTCGCCGAAGGGCAGCACGGCCGCCCCGGCGGCCAGGAAGATCAGCAGCACCTTCAGCGGGATCCGGCCAAGCACCAGCATGCCGGCGGTGACCGCACACAGCACGGCGGCGGTGGAGAGGTCCGGCTCGGTCACCACCAGCCCGATGGGCACCGCGGCCACGAGCAGGGCGATGAGCAGGCGGCGGGGCCAGGGCCGGTCGCTGCCGAGCACCTGCGCGAGCACCAGCAGCAGGCCCAGCTTCGCCAGCTCCGAGGGCTGCATGGTGAAGGAGCCGATCGCCAGCCAGCGGCGGGCGCCGTTGACCGTCGAGCCCGCGGTGTCCACCGCGAGCAGCAGCAGCAGGCTGGTGGCGTAGCAGCCCCAGCCGAGCCAGCGCAGCCCGTCGGTGCGGGAGCGGCGCAGCAGCAGGAACAGCAGCACTCCGGCAGCGTCGACGACCAGCTGGTGCCGGAGCACCGACTGGTCACCGAGGGCGGCGAGGTTGGCCAGCCCGAGGCCGATGAGGACCGCGACGGCGCCGATGGCGATGGGGTCGAGCGCAGCAGCGTCCGGAAGCTGCACCGGCCGCCCCCGCCAGGCGCGGGAGCGGTGGGTGCCCAGCAATCCCCTCTCGACGCTGAGCACGGCGCCGGCCTAGCAGTGCAGGTTGCCGGCGATGAGCACCGGGCGGGACTGCGCTCGCGCCGGCGCGGTGGTGAGCGCCACCAGGGCCAGCGACCGCCCATGGGGCACCCGGACCGAGGAGTGCGCGAAGACGCGGGTCCAACCCGGCCGGGCGGTCACCGTCGTACCCGGGGACCAGACGATCTTGTGCCGGCAGACCCGGGCGGTGCCGACCCGCCAGCTGATCGCCTGCGCGGACGCGGCGGGGGCCAGGCCCACGCTCACCTGCACCGGGCAGACGCTGCCCGGGCGACACCTGCCGGCCTTCTGGACCACGACCTGACGGACCCGCCCCGCGCTGTGGCCGGCCACCTTCGGGACGCCGTGGTGCCCGTGGGCCTGGTGCCCGGCGCCTTGGTGGTGCCCGGTGTTCTGGTTCGGCTGCGCCGGGGTCGGCCTGGTGGCCGGGTTGTTTCCTCCCAGCGACTCGACGAGTCCGGACCCCGGACCGCCGAGCACGACATAGCCGACGCCGGCGATCACCAGGGCCCCCACGAGCAGCATGGCGAGCCGCCGGTGGCTGCGTCCCCTGCGGTGCCGACGCCCGACGTCCTGCCGCCGCGGGGGGCGGGGCGGTGCCTCGGCGTGGGCGGGCGGGCGGCCGTTCCCCTGGGCGGCACCGACCGGCCTGGCGCGGCCGTGCACCCGCGACCCGGTGCTGGGCAGCGTCAACGGGGGCGGCTGGTCGTCGGCCCGCCTGCCGTCGGGGACGCCCGGTGCGACGTGCGCGAAGGCGGCGACGAGCACCGCCAGCTCTCCGGAGATCCGGGCCGAGGCGCCTGGTCCGAGCACGTCGGCCAACGACTTCTCGAGCCCTGCGGCCCCCGCGGCGGGATCGGCCGGCGGGCTGCCGACGGTCTCCTCCAGGCGGTGGAGCAGCGCCAGCTGGTCCGGTCGTGGGTGGGAGGGCAGCCGCCGCGCGTTGTGCAGCATCTCCGTGAGCAGCTCTCCCAGCTCGGGCCCGGTCCCGTGGTCCCGAACCTCCAGGTCACCGGAGGTGCCGACCCACATCCGGCCGAGGCGGACCCGGGCGAGATCGCCGCCGGAGCCGGCCGCCGCCGCGGTCAGCAGCTTCGAGGCGATGAACACGGCCTGGCCGGGGGTCAGCACGGCGACGATGAGCAGCCGGTCGAGAGGCACGGGTCTGGCGAGCTCCCCCGTCCAGCGATCCCCGGCGGTGGTCTCCTCCGCCTCCACCGACGCGGGCGCCGCGTTGTCTTCCCGCTGCCGGGGCACCGAGTTCGTGGCCGTGGACGACGCGGTTTCATGGGCCATGCGATCACCAGTTCCAAGACACTGACAACGAAGAGCCGCCAACCCGGCTGTTGCGACCCGCACCAAGTTTTGTGCCGCCTCGGGGCCCGGACCAAGAGTCCTTCGGCCCTGCCCTTGCCCGTCCTCGCCGGCCCCGGATGTGGGACCGTGGGGCATGCCTGAGTCCCCCGAAGATCTCTACGCCCGCGTCGTCGACCTGGTCGGCGAGGAGGGCCGGCTGCCGATGCCGCCGGTCGAGGAGTGGGAGATGTTCCCGTGGGAGGTCGTCGACGGCAGGTTGGCACCCAAGGTGCTGCGGCCCCCGGTGGCCACCGAGGAGGCGCGCTGGGGCGAGACCGAGTCCCGGCCCTGCGGCAGCTGCGCCGGCGACCAGTCGTCGTACCGGATCTGGCACAACGAGCGGTGGTTCGTCAGCAGCCCGCCGGAGCCGAAGGGACTGCCGTTGGTGCTGATGCTGCAGTCGCGCGAGCACCTCGACTTCACCGACATGGACGACGACCTCGCCGCGGAGTACGGCCGGCTGAGCGTGCGGCTGTGCCGGATCATGTCGAACCTGCCGCACGTCGGCCGGGTGCACGTCTGCCGCTGGGGCGACGGCGGCTCACACCTGCACGTCTGGTTCATCGCCCGGCCCGAGCGCCTGCCCGGGCTCGTCGGCTCGCTGGTCGTGGAGTGGGACGAGATGCTGCCGCCGCCGCCCGAGGAGATCTGGCGTGCCGATCTGGCGGCCGTGGCCCGGCGGCTGGCCAACTACGACGGGCGTGCGCTCGTCTGAGCACCCCCATGCGGGTCAGGCGAGGTCGCGCAGGAACCCGCGGACCCGCTCGCGGGCGTTGTCGCGGATCTCCGGGCCGTGGGTGAACGCCGCGACGTCGTAGTCGAGCTCGCCGAGGCGGTGCGCGGTCTGCCGGGTCAGCTGGAAGTCCGCGCACAGCGACTTCGGTGACAGGCGCACGCTGCGCACGTTGAAGATCGCGTCGCCGGTGACCAGCACCCCGCTCGGCTCGTGGAGCAGCGACACGTGGCCCGGCGAGTGACCGGGCGTGTGCACCACCCGCAGCCCACCGGCGACCGGCAGCACCTCCCCGTCGGCGAGCGCCGGCCCCGGGCTGAACGGCTCGAAGGTCGGCTTGCTGACCCGCATCAGGAGCCGGCCGAGCAGGGTGGTCTCCTTCGGCTTCGCCAGCACCTCACCGGCCTCCGCCCACGGGTGCTCGGCGTCGTGCAGCTGGACCGGCGCTCCGGTGCGGCGGGCCAGCTCGGCGACGCCACCGGCGTGGTCGGGGTGGGCGTGGGTGAGCACGATCCGGGTGACGTCGTGCGGGTGCTTGCCCATCGCCGCCAGGCCGGCCACGATCCGCGGCGGCGCCTTTTTCACACCGGTGTCCACGAGCGTGACGCTGCCGTCGTCCTCGACGAACGCGTAGGAGTTCACCAGGGCCGCGGGGGCGGTGGGGATCCGCCACACGTTCGCGGCCAGCCGTACCGCTGGGGTGCTCGCCATGGTCGCAGCGTAGCGAGCCGGCCGGCCGTTCAGCGGGTGACGAAGCCGGTGCTGCCCGTCGCCTGAGCCGGGCGCACCTCGACGTCGTCGACGCTGGCCCGGCGCGGCCCGCGTCGGCACCAGGCGACGAGCGCATCGACGGCGTCCGCCGGTCCCTCGAAGTGGCCCGCCACGCTGCCGTCGGGCTCGTTGCCGACCCAGCCACGGACCCCGAGCCGCTCGGCCTCGTCCGCGCACGTGGCCCGGAAGAAGACGCCCTGCACCCGGCCGGCGACCCGCACGTCGACGGCCCTCTCCGGCTCCGCGGTCACAGGATGTCGCCGGGCCGGTACGCCGCGGCCTCGGGGTCGGTGGCCACGACCTCCTCCACCCGACGTACGACGCCCTGCACCTGGTCGACCGCTGCCCCGGTGAAGCTGATCGGCTCGGCGACCAGCGCGTCGATCTGGTCGCGACGCAGGCCGAGCCGGGGATCGTCCGCCAGCCGGTCGTAGAGGTCGTTGCGCTCCAGGCCCTGCCGCATCTCCAGCGCCACGGCGACCGCATGCTCCTTGATCGCCTCGTGCGCCTCCTCGCGACCGACGCCGTTGCGGACCGCGGCCATCAGCACCTTGGTGGTGGTGAGGAAGGGCAGGTAGCGGTCGAGCTCGCGCGCGATGACGGCCGGGAACGCGCCGAACTCGTCGAGCACGGTGAGGAAGGTCTGGAAGAGGCCGTCGGTGGCGAAGAAGGCGTCGGGCAGCGCCACCCGGCGCACCACGCTGCAGGAGACGTCCCCCTCGTTCCACTGGTCGCCGGCCAGCTCGCCGACCATCGACAGGTGGCCGCGCAGCACGACCGCGAGGCCGTTGACGCGCTCGCAGGACCGGGTGTTCATCTTGTGCGGCATCGCCGAGGAGCCGACCTGGCCCTCCTTGAAGCCCTCGGTGACCAGCTCGTGGCCGGCCATCAGGCGGATCGTGGTGGCCAGGTTGCTCGGCCCGGCGACGACCTGCACCAGCGCGGCCACCACGTCGAAGTCCAGCGACCGCGGGTAGACCTGCCCCACGCTGGTGAGCACGTGCTCGAAACCGAGGTGGGCCGCTACGCGCTGCTCCAGCTGCTCCAGCCTGGCCGTGTCGCCGTCGAGCAGGTCGAGCATGTCCTGGGCCGTGCCCATCGGCCCCTTGATCCCCCGCAGCGGGTAGCGCGCCAGCAGGTCGTCGACGCGGGCCAGCGCCACGAGCATCTCGTCGGCCACCGTGGCGAACCGCTTGCCGAGCGTCGTCGCCTGCGCCGCGACGTTGTGCGAGCGCCCCGCCATCACCGTGGCCTCGTGCTCGGCGGCCAGCCGCGCCAGCCTGGCCAGCGTGGCCACCATCCGCTGCCGCACCAGCTGCAGCGACGAGCGCACCTGCAGCTGCTCGACGTTCTCGGTCAGGTCACGGGAGGTCATCCCCTTGTGGATGTGCTCGTGGCCGGCCAGGGCGCAGAACTCCTCGATCCGCGCCTTGACGTCGTGCCGGGTGACCCGCTCGCGCGCGGCGATCGAGGCGAGGTCGACCTGGTCGACCACCTTCTCGTAAGCCTCGACCACCCCGTCCGGTACGTCGACGCCGAGATCCCGCTGGGCCTTCAGCACGGCGATCCACAGCTGCCGTTCGAGCACCACCTTGTGCTCCGGCGACCAGATCGCCGCCAGGTCGGCGCCGGCGTACCGGGTGGCCAGCACGTTGGGGACCCGCACCGGGGAGCTGGGAGCATTCGAGACGGTCACGGTGCCCGATTCTCCCATGCCCTGTGCTCTCAGGACGTCCTGCGGTGTGGTCGCCCCGACCACCAGGACGCAGGACGCTGCGCACGACGTCCTGCGGTGCGGCTGCCCCGACGACCAGGACGCAGGACGCTGCACACGACGTCCTGCGGTGTGGCCGCCCCAACGACCAGGACGCAGGACGCTGCGTGAGACGGGTCGGCGGGCGGGTCAGCCGGCGGCGGCTGCCGCGATGTCGGTGCGGAACTGCTTGCCGGGGAAGTCGATCTTCGACACCCCGGCGTAGGCACGCGACCGCGCCTCGGCGAGGTTCGGGCCGACTCCCACCACCGCCAGCACCCGGCCTCCGGCGGTGACGAGCCGGCGATCCCCGGCCTCCTGCTCGGCCAGTGCCGTGCCGGCGTGGACGACGCTCACTCCGTCGAGCGCTGCGGCGTCGGCAGCACCGGTGATCACGTCCCCCTTCGACGACGAGGCGGGGTAGCCGGCGGAGGCGAGGACCACCGCGACGGCTGCGGCGTCGCGCCAGCGGAGCGGCTCGACGTCGTGGAGTCGGCCCTCGGCAGCGGCCAGCAGCACGGTCCCCAGGCCCGGGCCGGTGGGGTCGAGCAGCGCCAGCAGCGGCTGGGTCTCGGGGTCTCCGAAGCGGGCGTTGAACTCCACGACGCGGACGCCGCGGGAGGTGAGGGCGAGGCCGGCGTACAGCAGGCCCTGGAAGGGGGTTCCGCGGCGGGCCATCTCGTCGACGGTCGGCTGGAGCACCCGCTCGGTGACCTCGGCGACCAGGCCGGCCGGAGCCCACGGCAGCGGCGTGTAGGCACCCATGCCGCCGGTGTTGGGCCCCAGGTCGCCGTCGTGGATGCGCTTGAAGTCCTGGGCGGGCTGCAACGGTCGCACGGTGCGGCCGTCGGTGATCGCGAACAGCGACACCTCGGGGCCGTCGAGGTACTCCTCCACGACCACCCGGGCACAGGCCTCGGCGTGCGCGAGCGCCGCGTCACGGTCGTCGGTCACCACCACGCCCTTGCCGGCGGCGAGGCCGTCGTCCTTCACGACGTAGGGGGCACCGAACCCGTCCAGCGCCGCAGCCACCTCCTCCCGCGTGGCGCACACCCGGGCGGCGGCCGTGGGCACCCCGGCGGCTGCCATCACGTCCTTGGCGAAGGCCTTGGACCCCTCCAGCACGGCCGCCTGGGCGGACGGGCCGAAGCAGGCGATGCCCGTCCGGCGCACCGCATCGGCGACGCCTGCGGCCAGCGGAGCCTCGGGGCCGATGACGACCAGGTCCGCGCCGAGCGCGGCGGCGAGCGACGCCACCGCCATGCCGTCGAGGATGTCGACCGCATGCAGGGTGGCGCACTCGGCGACACCGGGGTTGCCCGGCGCCGCGTGCACCTCGTCGACCGCGGGGTCCCGCGACAGGGCCAGGGCGATGGCGTGCTCGCGTCCGCCGCCGCCGACGACCAGGACCTTCACCGAAGGACCACCGTCTCTTCGCGACCCGGACCCACCCCGACCGCCCAGAACGGTGCGCCGGACATCTCCTCGAGCGCCTTGACGTACACCTGGGCGTTCTTGGGCAGGTCCTCGAAGCTGCGGCAGCCGGAGATGTCCTCGCCCCAGCCGTCGAAGTACTCATAGACCGGCCTGGCGTGGTGGAACTCGGTCTGCGTCATCGGCATCTCGTCGTGCCGGACGCCGTCGATGTCGTAGCCGACGCAGACCGGGATCCGGTCCCACGCGCCGAGCACGTCGAGCTTGGTGAGGAAGAACTCGGTGAGCCCGTTGACCCGCGCCGAGTAGCGGGCCACGACGGCGTCGAACCAGCCGCAGCGCCGGGTGCGCCCGGTGGAGACACCGACCTCCCCGCCGATGCGCTGCAGGTCCTCGCCGTCCTGGTCGAAGAGCTCGGTGGGGAACGGCCCGGCACCGACGCGGGTGGTGTAGGCCTTGACCACGCCGATCACCCGGTCGATCCGCCTGGGCCCGATGCCCGCGCCCGTGCAGACACCGCCGGCGCTCGGGCTCGAGGAGGTGACGAAGGGATAGGTGCCGTGGTCGACGTCGAGCATGGTGGCCTGCGCCCCCTCGAAGAGCACCGTGCGCCCCTCGTCGAGGGCGCGGTTGAGCAGCAGCGAGGTGTCCGCGACCATCGGCCGCAGCCGGTCGACGTAGGAGAGCAGCTCCTCGACCACCGCGTCGGCCGAGACCGCGCGCCGGTTGTAGACCTTGGCGAGCAGCTGGTTGCGCACGTCGAGAGCGGCCTCGACCTTCTCCCGCAGGATCCCCTCGTCGAAGAGGTCCGCGACCCGGATGCCGACCCGGTTGATCTTGTCGACGTACGCCGGTCCGATGCCGCGCCCGGTGGTGCCGATCTGGTTCTTGCCGAGGAACCGCTCGGTCACCTTGTCGATGGTCGAGTGGTACGACGCGATCACGTGCGCGTTCGCGCTCACCACCAGGCCACCGATGTCCACACCGCGCTCGAGCAGCGCGTCGAGCTCGTCGAAGAGCGCCTGCGGCGAGACCACCACGCCGTTGCCGATCACCGACACCGCCCCGGGGGTGAGGATGCCGCTGGGCAGCAGGTGGGTGGCGAACCGCTCGCCGTTCACCACGATGGTGTGGCCGGCGTTGTGGCCGCCGCTGGTGCGGACCACGTAGTCGATGGTGTCGTTGGTGGCGAGGAGGTCGGTGGCCTTCCCCTTGCCCTCGTCACCCCACTGGGCTCCGAGAACGACGATCGCGGGCATCTGCACCCCTTCCCGGGGGTCGTGTGGGGCGGCCTCACGCTACCAAGCCGGCGCAGTCCCGGCCAAAGACTGCCCTGACGGCCTCCGCGTACGCTGGCGGCCGTGGACCCGCTGCTGATGATCACCAACGCCGACGCAGGCAGCTCCGAGGAGCAGACGCTGCAGGTGGCGCTCGACGTGCTCTGCGAGCACACCTCGGTGGAGGTCTGCACCACCAAGGACCCCGGCGAGCTCGACGGCGCGCTGCAGCGGTCCGGCACCCGGCCGATCGTGGTCGCCGGGGGCGACGGCAGCATGCACGCGGTCGTGGCCGCCCTCTACCGGCGCCACGACCTGGCCGACAAGGTGCTGGCGCTGCTTCCGCTCGGCACCGGCAACGACTTCGCCCGCACGCTGGGCATCCCGCTCGACCCGGCCGAAGCGGCGATGTCGATCGTGACCGGTGTGGAGAAGCCGATGGACCTGATCATCGACGAGGTCGGCGAGGTGGTGGTCAACAACGTCCACGCCGGCGCGAGCACCGCGGCCAGCCGGCGCGGCGCCCGCTGGAAGGAACGGCTCTCGCCGCTGAAGCTCGGCGTCCTCGGCTACCCGATCGGCGCGGCCATCAGCGCCGTGCGCCCCCCCTTCGTCCGGTTGCACGTGGAGGTCGACGGCGAGGTGGTCGCCGACATGGACCGTCACGTGATGATGGTGGCGATCGGCAACGGCGCCACCGTCGGCGGGGGTACGGCGATCACCCCCGACGCCGATCCCCAGGACGGCAAGGTCGACGTGATGGTCTCCTTCGCCACCGGCCCGCTCTCCCGGGTCGGTTTCGCGGCGCACCTGCTGCGCGGCTCCCACGAGCAGCGCGACGACGTCGTCTGCGCGCGGGGCACGACGGTGACCCTGGCCGGCGAGAACTTCTGGATCACCGCCGACGGAGAGATCAGCGGGCCCGAGAGCCGTCGTACCTGGCACCTCGAGCCCGCTGCCTACACGATGATCGTCCCGGAGGCACCGGTCCCCCGCGACGAGTGCTGATCCCTCAGGCCTCCTTGAGCATGTCCGGGCCCTGCTCGGCGAGGTCGTGGTCGACGCGCGGGTCGCCGGCGTCGGCGTAGTAGTCGCCCGTGGTGGTCTCGTCCACGCCGTTGGAGACCTTCACCGCGTTGAGCACCACGGTCACCACGACCGCGATGACCACGTTGAGCACGAACGCGGTCAGCGCGATGTAGCCCAGCTGTCCGAGGCCCGGGATGTTCGCCAGCGAGCCACCGAAGTGCTTGCCGGTGGTCGGGCTGACCACGTTGTAGGCCGCCACCGTGCCGTAGACCATGCCACCGAGCCAGCCGAGCAGCAGCGCCCACCGGTGGAACCACCGGGTGTAGAGGCTGAACACGATGGCCGGGAAGGTCTGCAGGATCCAGATGCCACCGAGCAGCTGGAAGTTGATCGCGTTCTGCTTGTCCAGGCTGAGCACGAACAGCAGCGCGAACGCCTTGACCACCAGCGAGGCGAGCTTGGCGACGCGGGCCTCCTGCGCCGGGCTCGCGTCTGGCCTGAACCACTCCCGGTAGATGTTGCGGGTGAAGGTGTTGGCGGCCGCGATCGACATGATCGCCGCGGGCACCAGCGCCCCGATGGCCACCGCCGCGAAGGCCACGCCCGCGAACCAGCTCGGGAAGAAGTCCTCGAACAGCTGCGGCACCACCAGCTGGGCGTTGGGCTGGCCGTCGAGGCCGATGGGCTTGACCCCGCCGGCGATCGCGACCCAGCCGAGCAGCGCCAGCAGGCCGAGCACGAAGGAGTACGCCGGCAGGATCGAGGCGTTGCGCCGGATCGTGTTGCGGCTGCCCGACGACAGGGTGGCGGTGATCGAGTGCGGATACATGAACAGCGCCAGCGCCGAGCCGAGCCCGAGGGTCGCGTAGGCCCACATCGTGCCGGGGACCGGGATGAAGAAGCCGACCGGCTTGCCGGTGTCGGGGTTGGTCGCCGCCATGGCGTGCTGGGCGGACCCGAAGACGTGCGTCCAGCCACCGACCTTGGCCGGCAGGTAGATGATCGCCACGATCACCACGAGGTAGATCAGGGCGTCCTTGACGAAGGCGATCACCGCCGGCGCCCGCAGGCCCGAGGTGTAGGTGTAGGCCGCCAGCACCACGAAGGCGATGAGCAGTGGCAGGTCACGCGCGAACGCGTTGCCGCTGCCGCCGAGACCGGCGACTTCGAGCACGGCCTGGATGCCGACGAGCTGCAGCGCGATGTAGGGCATCGTCGCCACGAAGCCGGTCACCGCGATGGCCAGCGAGAGCTCCCGGGAGCCGTAGCGACCGCGGACGAAGTCGGCCGGCGTGACGTAGCCGTGCCGGTGGCTGACCGACCACAACCGCGCCATGAACACGAAGATGATCGGGTAGAGGATGATCGTGTAGGGCACCGCGAAGAAGCCCGCGACCGCACCGGTCGCGAACATCGCCGCGGGCACGGCCACGAACGTGTAGGCGGTGTAGAGGTCACCGCCGAGCAGGAACCAGGTCACCCAGGTGCCGAACTTGCGCCCGCCCAGGCCCCACTCGTCGAGGTGCTCCAGGGTGGCTCCCCGCCGGAAGCGGGTGGCCATGAAGCCCAGCACGGTGACGACGAGGAACAGCAGGATCAGTACGGCCAGAGCGACGCCGTTGACGCCGCCGGGCTGCGAGACGAGGGGAATCACAGCTCACCGTCCATGGGTGCGGAGTCGTGCTGGCGAGGGCTCGTCGGGTGCGTCGGCGGCGGCGCCTGCTTGCGCGCGGCGAGCACCAGCCGGTAGGCACCGTAGGTCATGCCTGCGCACAGGAACACCCAGAGGAACTGGTACCAGAAGAAGAAGGGGAACGGGCCCAGCTTCGGCGTCACCTTCGCGTAGCTGCTGACCCACATCAGCGCCACGATCGGGATGAGCAGGAGCACGCCCGCTGCGACGAGCAGGGAGTAGTTCGTGGGCGGCACACCGTCCGGTCGCCGCCCCGGATCGCGACCAGTCATGGCCCGCAACATACTCCCTGCCCTGTGACGATCGTCACACCCCCGTCAGAGCAGCGTGTCGAACGCCTCCGGGCTCGAGTCCCGCAGGAACTCCCGGCACCGCTCCTCCTCGGCCGTCTCGCCGATGCGGCCGGCGGCCCGGGCGAGGGCGGCCAGCGCCCGCAGGAAGCCACGGTTGGGCTCGTGGCTCCAGGGCACCGGGCCGTGACCCTTCCAGCCGTTGCGCCGCAGCAGGTCCAGGCTCCGGTGGTAGCCGACCCGGGCGTAGGCGTAGCCGGTGACGTCGTCGACGTCCGGGTCGGCCAGCGCCTGCTCGGCGAGCGCCGCCCACGCGAACGGCGACTCCGGGTGCCGGCGTACGACGCCCCGCAGGTCGGCCGCCGCCGATGCGTCCCCGACCTCGGCGGCGGCCGGGTCCTCGGGCAGGTGGGTGGGCGGCGGGCTGGCCATCAGGTCCTGGAAGCTCATGGGAGTAATTGTCCACCTCCCGGTGTTGGCTCTGATCGTGGCCCACACCGACTCCTCCGCCGCCCCCGAGGCTGCCCCCGCGACTCCCCCCGCGACCTCCCCCGCGACCTTCACGGCGACCTCCACTGCCGCGGCTCCCGCCCGGGCCGGTCACCCGGCCAACCCGTGGCCGGCGCTCTTCGCGCTCTGCCTCGGCTTCTTCATGATCCTCGTCGACTCCACGATCGTCTCGGTCGCGACGCCGGCGATCATCGAGGACCTGCACGCCGACGTGAACAGCGTGCTCTGGGTGACCAGCGCCTACCTGCTCGCCTACGCGGTGCCGGTGCTCATCACCGGCCGGCTCGGCGACCGGATCGGTCCACGCCGGGTCTACGTCGCCGGGCTGGCCGTCTTCACCGCCTCGTCGCTGTGGTGCGGCCTGACCGGCTCGATCGGCATGCTCATCCTGGCCCGCGTCTTCCAGGGGCTCGGTGCCTCGATGATGACCCCGCAGACGATGGCGATCATCACCCGCATCTTCCCCGCCGAGCGGCGCGGCCGGGCGATGTCGCTGTGGGGCGCGACCGCCGGCGTCGCGACGCTGGTCGGCCCGATCCTCGGCGGCGTGCTCGTCGACGGGCTGGGCTGGCAGTGGATCTTCTTCATCAACGTCCCGGTCGGCGTCCTCGCGCTCGCCCTGGCGATGCGGCTGGTGCCGCGGCTGGAGACGCACAACCACCGGTTCGACTGGCTGGGGGTCGCGCTCAGCGGCCTGGGCATGTTGCTGCTGGTCTTCGGCATCCAGGAGGGCCACCAGTACCACTGGTCGACGATCACCGGTCCGGTCACCGTCTGGCGGCTGATCGCGCTCGGGGTCGTCGTACTCGCCGGTTTCGTCGTCTGGCAGTCGCGCAACCGCCGCGAGCCACTGGTGCCGCTGTCGCTCTTCGGCGACCGGAACTTCTCCCTGGCCAACGTGGCGATCACGGCGATGGGCTTCGCGGTGACCGCGATGGCGTTCCCGTTCATGCTCTATGCCCAGCTGGTCCGGGGCCTCTCGCCCACCGACGCGGCCCTGCTGATGGTGCCGATGGCGGTGATGACGATCCTGCTGGCCGGGCCGGTCGGCCGGCTCACCGACGCGGTGCATCCGCGGCTGCTCGCCTCCTTCGGCTTCGTCTGCACGGCGCTGTCGCTGTGGTGGCTGGCCGAGGTGATGACCCCGGACACCGCCACCTGGCAGGTGCTGCTGCCGATGGTGCTGCTGGGCATCGGCAACGC
The DNA here is from genome assembly GCA_036518175.1 of Marmoricola sp. Lineage (GTDB taxonomy): Bacteria > Actinomycetota > Actinomycetes > Propionibacteriales > Nocardioidaceae > Marmoricola. The sequence goes on along the minus strand of DATDNR010000099.1, from coordinate 34,114 downwards.
CTTCGTCTGGTCGCCCAACAGCGCCACCGCCACGCGCAACCTGCCTCCGCAGCGGGCCGGCGCCGGGGCCGGGGTCTACAACGCCACCCGACAGGTGGGAGCGGTGCTGGGCTCGGCCGCGATCGCGGTGCTGATGGACTCCCGGATCGCCGCGCACGGCCTGCAGTTCCAGCCGTCCGAGGCCTCGGGCAGCGGCCACTTCCCGGCCGCGGTGCTCGACGCCTTCAGCGGGGCGATGTCGGACGCGATGCTGCTGCCGGCGGGCATCCTGCTGCTCGGCCTGCTCGCGGTGCTCTTCTTCGTCCGCCCGATGCATCAGCGGTAGTACGTCCGACGGGCCATGCCAAGGCCCGGTCGCTCACCTAGCGTCAGGGGGTCCTCAACCGACCGCCGACGATCGGGGAACGATGAACAGGCACTCCTTCCGGGCATCCACCACCCTGTTCGCGGTGGGGGCCCTCGCACTGACCGCGGCGCCGGCCACCGCCGGGCTCGCGCAGACCGGGAGTTCGCTCCCTGCGGCGGCCGGGGCGGTGTCCCGGGACGCCGCCGCGGCACGTCCCACCCAGGCCGAACGCAAGGGCTGGTACGACGCCCGCACCACCGGTCCCGCCGCCGCCCGCCAGCGCCCGAACTACCTCTCCTCCCGCCAGCGGCTGGCCGCCACCCGGCTGCGCCACTCGCTCGGCTCCGAGGGCGTCGTGTCCCTCGACCCCTTCACCCGCACGCCCCGCAACGTCGCGAACCTCGACGGCTACCTCACCGGGCCGTCGAGGCGTCCCGCCGCCGCGGTGGGGCTGGACTACGTGCGGGCCCACCGGGCGGTCTTCGGCCTCTCCCGCGCGGCCATCGCGTCGCTGCGCCTGCGCAAGGACTACGTCGACGTCCTCGGCACCCACCACCTGTCCTGGCAGATGATGGTCGACGGGGTCCCCGTCTTCGACAACGGGTTGCGCGCGCACGTCACCCGCGACGGCCGGCTGATCGCGGTGCAGGGCTCCCCCCTCGCCACCGTCCCGAAGGTCTCCGTGTCCCCCCGCCTCTCCGCATCGGCGGCCCGCGCCGTGGCCGCCCGGGACGTCGGTGGCCGGGTCGAGGCCGCCGTACCCGTACGCAGTGCCGGGGCGCGGCGTGCCACGGTCTGGAGCAACCGCGACGCCGCCTCACTGGTGGTGTCGATGACGCCGAGCGGCCCCCGCCTCGGCTGGATGACCTACGTGCAGGCCGGGGACGCGCTGTCCTACCTGCACGTCATCGACGCCGACAACGGCCAGGTGCTCTACCGCGCCGACCTCAGCCGCCAGGACAACGCCCCGGTCGCCCCGCGCACCCAGCACAACGCGCTGGTCTACCGCTACTACCCCGGTGCCCCGCGGGGTGGGCGCCAGGTGCGGGTCAACATGGTCCGGCGGCACTGGCTGCCCGGGCGCGCCACCGGGCTGTCCGGCCCGTTCGCCTTCGCCTACAGCGACGTCAACGACGACAACACCGCAGAGCCCACCGAGAAGCTGCCCGCGCCGCGGGGGCGCACGGCGCGGTTCAGGTTGCAGCGGTTCCACTCCAGCAGGCTCTGCGACCCCCGGCACCTGTGCACCTGGAACCCCGGCGTCGCGCGCTCCTGGGCGGTCGACCGGCGGCAGGACGGCGTGCAGGCGTTCTACTTCGTCAACAACTGGCACGACCACCTGCTGGCCAGGCCGATCGGGTTCACCCGCGCGGCCGGCAACTTCGAGCGGTCCGGCCATGACCCCGTGGTGGTCAACACCCTCGACGGGGCGGCGACCGCCCAGGGGCTGCCTGACGCCAACCACATCGACAACGCGAACTTCTCCACGCCGCCCGACGGCACCCCGCCGCTGATGCAGATGTACCTCTTCCACGCCCCAGGGCTCAGCGACGCCAACGAGCCGTTCGTGCCGACCAGCGGCGCGCAGGAGGCCGACATCGTCTACCACGAGTACACGCACGGACTCTCCAGCCGTCTGGTCGTCGACTCCAGCGGCGTGGAGGCCCTCGACGCGTTGCAGTCCGGCGCCATGGGTGAGGCGTGGAGCGACTGGTACGCCTTCGACTACCTCGTCGCCCACAAGCTCCAGCCCGACACCAGCAAGGCCGGGGACGTGCTCGTCGGGAAGTACGTCGCGCACAACGCACCCCTCATCCGCTACCAGGGGCTGGACTGCCCGGTGGGCTCGACCTCGCCGCGGTGCCCGGGCACGCCCGGCGCCGGGCGAGGAGGCTTCACCTACGGCGACTTCGGCAAGATCGCCGGAGCACCCGAGGTGCACGCCGACGGCGAGATCTGGGGCGAGACGCTGTGGGACCTGCGCCGCGCGATCGGCTCGCACGACGCCGAGCTGCTGGTGACCCGGGGCATGGAGCTGTCGGTGCCCCAGCCGTCCTACCTCGACATGCGCAACGCGATCCTGCAGGCCGACGTCGTCGCGAAGACGCACCACCACATGGCGATCTGGCGGGTCTTCGCCCACCGCGGGATGGGCTGGTTCGCAGGTTCGCTCGGCGCCAACGACCCCGCGCCGACCGAGGACTTCCACCTGCCCCCGCCGCCAGCGGCGCCCCACGGTCGGGTGACCGGGACGGTGACCGACCGGTTCACCAGGAAGCCGATCGCGGGAGCGGTCGTGGCCATCGCCGGCCACCGGGCCGGTGTGGTCGGTCGCTACAAGGCGGTCACCGACACGGCCGGCCACTACCGGATCAAGGGGGTGGTGGCCGGCGCCTACCCGAAACTCACGCTCGTAGCGCCCGGCTACGAGCGCCTGATCGCCCCGGTGAGGGTCAAGCGGGGACGGACCGTCCACAACTTCCGCGCCCGTCGTGACTGGTCGGCACGGAAGAAGGGCGCACGGGTCACCAACTTCAACGGACCCGACTACCGCCAGTTCGGCTGCGGGCCGGGGGCGGCGCTCGACCAGTCGCAGGGTCGCGGCTGGAGCACGACCACCGGTGCGGACACGAACCCGACCGGGACGATCGTGCCCAAGTTCATGGTCGTCCGGCTGCCGCGGGCGGTGAACGTCACCTCCTTCGCCGTGAACCCCTCGAACACCTGCGGTGACCCGGGGTCGTCGTCGACCGGCGACTTCCGGATCGAGACATCGACGGACGGGTCGTCGTACAGCACCGCCGCGAAGGGCACTTTCACCGCCGCCGACCGGGCGAAGCTGGTGTCGGTCCGGCCGACCGGTGCCACCAGCGGTGTGCGGTACGTGAAGTTCTGGATCCTCGGCCCGCAGGTGCCGAACTTCCCGGCGAACTGTCCCAACGGACCGTACGGCGGCTGCCAGTTCACCGACCTCACCGAGCTGGAGGTCTTCGGCCGGGCGACGGCCTGAGCCCGCCGGGGCAGCGCGTCAGCCGACCGACCTGCCGGTGCTGGAGAGGTTCTCGCAGGCCTCCACGACGCGCGCGGCCATCCCGGCCTCCGCGGCCTTGCCCCACGCCCGGGGGTCGTAGACCTTCTTGTTGCCGACCTCGCCGTCGATCTTCAGCACGCCGTCGTAGTTGCTGAACATGTGCCCGGCGACCGGCCGGGTGAAGGCGTACTGCGTGTCGGTGTCGACGTTCATCTTCACCACGCCGTAGGACACGGCGTCGGCGATCTCCTGGGCGGTCGAGCCCGAGCCGCCGTGGAAGACCAGGTCGAGCGGCTTGGCGTCGGGCCCGAACCCCGACCCCTCGCCGTACTTGTCGATGATCGCCTGCTGGGCGTTCTTCAGGATCTCCGGGCGCAGCTTGACGTTGCCGGGCTTGTAGACGCCGTGCACGTTGCCGAAGGTCAGCGCGGTCATGTAGCGGCCCTTGTCGCCGAGGCCGAGCGCCTCGACCGTGGCGAGCGCGTCCTCGGGGGTGGTGTAGAGCTTCTCGTCCATCTTGCCGACGATGCCGTCCTCCTCACCGCCGACGACCCCCACCTCGATCTCGAGGATGATGTGCGCCGCGGCGCACTTGTCCAGCAGCTCCTCGGCGATGCGCAGGTTCTCGTCGAGCGGTACGCCGGAGCCGTCCCACATGTGCGAGCCGAAGAGCGGCCCCTCACCCCGCTTCACCCGGTCGATGGAGAGCTCGAGCAGCGGGCGGACGAACCCGTCCAGCTTCTCCTTCGGGCAGTGGTCGGTGTGCAGCGCGATGTTGACGGGGTACTTCTTCGCGACCTCGGCGGCGTAGGCCGCGAACGCCACCGAGCCGGTGACCATGTCCTTGACCTGGGGCCCGGAGAGGTACTCCGCCCCACCGGTCGAGACCTGCACGATGCCGTCGCTGCCGGCCTCGGCGAACCCGGCGAGCGCGGCGTTCAGCGTCTGCGACGAGGTGACGTTGATGGCCGGGAAGGCGAAGGACCCGCTCTTCGCGGCGTCGAGCATCTCGGCGTACTTCTCGGGAGTGGCGATGGGCATCGTGGCTCCTGCGTCATGGTCCGATGGATCTGCGTCCTCCCAGACTAGGGTGTCTCCACCAGCGATGAAGGGGGACGACGGCCATGAGTGAGCCCGGGGACGTCGACTACACCTCGACCGGTGACGACCACGGGGTGTCCGGGGGGATCGTCACGGCCGGGTCCGCCGCGATCGCCGGCTTCACGTTCGCGGTGCTCAGCATGATGGGGCAAGGCACGTGGAGCCTGGCGCTCCAGTCGCTGTTCTTCGGCAGCAGCTACCCGCAGAGCCAGTTCGACCACGTCATGCTCGCCTGGGGATGCGGTTGCCTGCTGGTCGCGGCGGCCGGATTCGCCCTGGCCCGGCGTGCGCTGCACCTCGGGCCCACCGAGGGGCAGGCGAACCTCGCCCGGGCGGCCGTGGTGGTCTCCGCTGCGGGCGCGCTACTGGGCGTCCTCACCGTCATCGGCTCGCTGCTCGGCCACTGACGCGGTCGGCTCAGCCCGCCATCCGGCGCCCCCCGCGCCAGCCACATCGGCGCTCGCTGGACACTGGTCGTCGCCGTCAATGTTCCCCCCGAGGGCCGAGACACGGCGCGTCGCATGCTACCGGGGGCCGTCGCCACCTCGCCAGACGTCGATCGCGGAGAGATCGGCGTGCGCGCGGACCCAGTCGTGCATCGCGATCGCCGCCGCGGCGGAGGCGTTGATCGACCGGGTGGAGCCGAACTGGGCGATCGAGAAGGTGCCGTCACAGACCTCGCGCGCCGCGGCGGAGAGCCCGGGCCCCTCCTGGCCGAAGAGGAAGCACACCCGCCGCGGGATCTGCATCGTCTCGAGGTGCTCGGACCCGGGCAGGTTGTCGATGCCGAGCAGTCGCACCCCCTGGGCGTGGAGGTGCTCGGCGAGGTCGACCGGGGTCGGATGGTGCCGGACGTGCTGGTAGCGATCGGTCACCATCGCGCCCCGGCGGTTCCATCGGCGCCGGCCGACGATGTGCACCTCGCGGGCGAGGAAGGCGTTGGCGGTGCGCACGATCGTGCCGATGTTGAAGTCGTGCTGCCAGTTCTCGATGGCGACGTGGAAGTCGTGCCGGCGCCGGTCGAGGTCGGCGACGATCGCCTCGATGCGCCAGTACCGGTAGCGGTCGACGACGTTCCTCCTGTCGCCCTCGGCCAGCAGGCGCTCGTCGTACACCTCGCTGCCGGGGCCGCTCGGCCAGGGGCCGGGCCACGGACCGACGCCGATCTCGGCGGGCCCGTGCGGCATCGGGTCGTACGGCGACCGCCGCTCCGGGTCCGGCTCTGGGTCGCCGGGCATCTCGTGCACGGCCGTCAAGGCTAGTCGGGTCAGGTTCTGGTCATGCCGGCCGGATAGGGTCATCCGCGTGCGACTGCTGAGCATGGTGGCGCCCCTGCTGCTGGGCATTCCGTGGATGGACCCGAACTGGTTGCTGCACCACTTCCACACGGAGTTCATCTGGATCAGCCTGGTCATCATCTTCGTCGAGTGCGGGCTGTTCTTCCCCTTCCTGCCCGGTGACACGCTGCTTTTCGCCGTCGGCCTCTTCATCGCCGGTGACCAGCTGCACCTGAACATCTTCGTCGCCCTGGGTGCCTTCTTCGTGGCCGCGTTCCTCGGCAACGTGGTCGGCTACGAGATCGGCCGGCGGCTCGGTCCGCCCCTGTACAACCACGACGGCCGGATCCTCAAGCGCCAGTACCTCGACCAGACCGGCGAGTTCTTCGACCGGCACGGCAACAAGGCGCTTGTGATCGGCCGGTTCGTGCCCTTCGTGCGCACCTACATCACCCTGGTCGCCGGCATCACCCGGCTGGGCCGGCACCGGTTCGCGCTGTGGAGCGCCGTCGGCGCGGTCACGTGGGTGCTGTTGATCACCCTGCTCGGCTACTTCCTGGGCACCGCGATGCCGTGGCTGGCCAGCAAGATCGACCTCGTCGTCCTCGGCCTGCTGGTGCTGTCGGTGGTGCCGCTCGCCGTCGAGTGGTGGCGGCATCGCCGGCAGGAGACCGCCGACCGGGCCTGAGCAGCCCGGACCCGGGTGCGGCTCAGCCGCGGGCCGCGTCGAGGTCGGCCTTGGTCAGCACCGGCCGCACCTCCAGGCCCACGTCGGCGAGCGGGTTCTCGCCCTCGGCGCTGCGGTCGATCGCGCAGAGCACCACCTCCACGGTGGCCCCCGCGTCGCGCAGCGCCCGCGTGGCGTCACGGACGGCGCCGCCGGTGGTGATCACGTCCTCGACCAGGGTCACCCGGCGGCCGGCCACCTCCGGCCCCTCGGCCAGCTTGCAGGTGCCGTACTCCTTGGCCTTCTTGCGCACGAAGAGTGCCGGCAGCCCGACCCGGGCGGCCAGCACGGTGGCGATCGGCACGCCGCCGAGCTCGAGGCCGCCGAGCAGCTCGCTGCCGTCCGGCACCAGCCGGGTCATCTCCTCGACCACGCGCGCCAGCAGCCCTGGGTCGGACTCGAAGAGGTACTTGTCGAAGTACTCGTGGGAGACCTGTCCGGAGCGGAGGGTGAACTCGCCGGTCAGCCGGCAGCAGGCGTCGATGTCGCGGGCGAGGTTCGGGTCGGCCATGGCCACGGAGCCTACCCAGCGCGCCTGCGGGTGCCGACGAGGTGGCCGAAGGCGATCATCCGGTTGTCGGTGTGGAACAGCTCCGAGCAGGTGGTGAGCGTGATCAGCCGCCGGCTGTGCGCCGGCTCCACGCCGTGCGGGTCGGGGTTGTGCGGGTGCGGCGCGATCACCCAGACCTGGGTGAAGTCCACCACCAGGTCGTTGGGGTCGGTGTCGAGCACGTAGGTGTAGGTGGTCCTCGCGGTCTCCACGATGACCTTGTCGCCCGGCCGCAGCTCCGGCATGTTGCGCAGCGGCTCCCCGTGGGTGACCCGGTGGCCGGCGAGGGCGTAGTTGCCGACGCCGCCCGGCGGTGCGCTGCCCGGGAAGTGGCCGAGCCCCCGGGCGAGCACGTCGGGTGAGGTGCCCTCAAGCACCGGCACCACATAGTGCCTGCCGAAGGCCGGGATCCGGACGAGCGCGGTCGCCTGGCCGTGGGGGACCCGTTTGGGGGTCAGCTGCTCACCGCGGCCGGTGCGCCACTGCTGCCGCAGCGCCCGGGTGATCTGCTGCTGGTGGCGGTCGGCCACCCAGTTGGTGCCCCAGAACTGCCAGCCGAGCCAGCCGAGCAGCGCCAGCCCTGCGGCCACCATCGCGACGCCGACCCAGAAGAGCGCACCGCGTCCCTCCCGAGCTCGACGCACGCGTGTCCTCCCCCGTCCGGCCCCTGACATGCCGCCATTGTGACCGACTACGGTCGGGCGCATGGACCACACCTATGCAGCCAGGCGGCTCGAGGGCGTCGGCAGCACGATCTTCGCCGAGATGTCCGCGCTCGCCGTCCGCACGGGCGCCGTCAACCTCGGCCAGGGCTTCCCCGACGCGAGCGGGCCGGCCGCGGTGGTCGACGTCGCCGTCGAGGCGATGCGCGCGGGGCGCAACCAGTACCCGCCCGGGCACGGCGCGCCCGAGCTGGTCGAGGCGGTGATCGAGCACCAGCAGCGTCACTACGGGCTGCCGCTGGACCCGGCCCAGGTGGTCGTCACCACGGGGGCCACCGAGGCGATCGCGGCAGCGCTGCTGGGGCTGGTCGACCCGGGTGACGAGGTCGTCGTGCTGGAGCCCTACTACGACAGCTACCGGGCGATGATCCAGTTCTGCGGCGGGGTGCGCCGCGCGGTGACGTTGCGGGCGCCGGACTTCCGCCTCGACGCCGCCGAGCTCGAGGCCGCGGTGACCGAGCGCACCAAGCTGCTACTCGTGAACAGCCCGCACAACCCCACCGGGGCCGTGCTGTCCGAGGCCGAGCTGCGGGCGATCGCCGACGTCGCGCAGCGGCACGACCTGGTGGTCGTGACCGACGAGGTCTACGAGCACCTGACGTACGACGACCACCGGCACATCCCGATCGCCACCCTGCCGGGGATGTTCGAGCGCACCCTGACGATCTCCAGCAGCGGGAAGACCTTCTCCTTCACGGGATGGAAGGTCGGCTGGGCGTCCGGACCCGAGCCGCTGGTCGCCGCCACCGAGAGCGCCAAGAACTGGCTGTCGTACTCCTCCGGGGCGCCGTTCCAGCCGGCCGTCGCGCACGCCCTGCTCAAGGAGCAGGACTTCGTCGAGCAGCTGCGAGCGGAGCTGGTGGAGAAGCGCGACCGCCTCTGCGCCGGACTCGCCGAGCTCGACGTCGACGTCTTCGTGCCCGAGGGCACCTACTTCGTGACCACCGACGTGTCCCGCTACGGCCACGCCGACGGGCACTCGTTCTGCCTCGCCCTGGCCGATCGGGCCGGCGTCGTGGCGATCCCCGAGCAGGTGTTCTACGACGACCAGGAGGAGGGCCGGCACCTCGTCCGCTGGGCGTTCTGCAAGGAGTCCTCGGTGCTCGACGAGGGGATCCGGCGGCTGCACGCCGCGGACCTGAAGGCCTGAGTCACCAGGCCCGCGGCGGGCGCGCTGGCTGCTGCCGGGGTGACCGGGCGAACCACCGGCCCGCGCTGCCGCCGAGCAGCAGGCCCGCCACCAGACCGCAGACGATCACGTGCAGGGCCGAGACCGGGAAGGCGAAGATCCCGAGGACGACCGCACCGACGGCGCTGACCACGAGCAGCATGCGCGCCCAGGAGTGCCGCCGCCAGGCGAACCAGGCGAGCAGGCAGGCGGCCAGCGACCAGGCGACGTAGAAGGCGACGGCGGCCCAGAGCACCGGCTGGATCGCGGAGGCGGAGAGGCCGGTGTCCTGCCACTTCGGCATCTGCTCGACGCGGGCGACCACCCCATCGGGCTGGGCCACGAGGAACACGGCGACCAGCGCGAAGACCGCAGCGGTCAGGCCGGAGAAGACCCAGGTCAGCACGCAGGCGGTGAGCACGCTGCCGGGGCGCTGGTCGACCGGGGAGGAGGAGGCGTGCGGGTGCGCTGCCGGGACGGCGTAGGTGACCGGCCGGGAACCCTGCTGCCAGGACGACTGCGGGCCGGGGTACGGCGCCGGCTGCGGCGGGGCCGGCTGCTGCGGGGCCGGCTGCTGCGGGGCGGCCGAGTGCGGCCCGAAGCCCGGAGCGGTGGTGCGGCGGTCGCCGTACCCGCTGGTGGGCGCGGGAGCCGAGGGTGCGTCCGGGGGCACGCGAGGCGGCTGCGAGGCCTGGTGCGGCGGCTGGTGCGGCGGCTCCGGCGAGCCGGCGTCGGGTGGGGTGCCCGCTCCCGGCGGCGAGGACATCGGCTGGCGCTGCCGCACCGGCCGGCCCGCGAACCAGTCCCGCGCCTGGCCCGTCCACAGGAGGGCGATCGCCACCGCCACGAAGGCGGCCAGCACCCCGCCGGCGAACGGCGCGCAGGCGAGGAGCACGACGGCGACGACGGCCAGGCCCACCCGGGCACCCCGGTGGCGCTGCAACGCGAACCAGCCGAGCACCGCCGCGGCGGCCGCAGCAGCGCCGGTGACCAGGATGGCCACGCGCATCCAGCCGATCAGGTCGTCCACGGTGAGGCCGAGGCTGCGCGCCGAGGCGGACCGCACGGCATCGCTGAGCCGCTCGCGCAGGTCCACCGAGTGCAGGTTGACCATTGAGTCGAAGCCGCTGGCGAGGAGCAGGAGGGCACCACCGATCACGGCGGCCAACGCCACCGTCACCTGGGTGGGCCGACGGGTCCGCTCCTGCTCACTCACCCGCACATTGCACCATGCGCGCCAAGGCGTTGCGGGCGGTCCGGGGCCGGGCGGTCACTCCCCCGGGCGCACCAGTCCGGTCTCGTAGGCGTAGACAACCGCCTGCACCCGGTCGCGCAGCCCGAGCTTGGCCAGCAACCGGGCGACGTGCGTCTTGACCGTGGCCGGCGAGACGAACAGGACCTGGGCTATCTCCGCGTTGGTGCGGCCGCCGGCGACCTCGCGCAGCACCTCGAGCTCGCGGTCGGTCAGCGACGCCACCGCGGCCGGGACGGCACGCAGCCGACGCACGGCCGGCCGGCCGAGCGCCTCCACGATCCGGTCCACGTCGGAGGGGGAGAGCACCAGCAGTGCCGAACCGGGTGAGCCGGGCGGATCCGTGCTCGCGCGACCGATCGACTCCACAGCACTCATGGGCTCCTCCTCAGGTCAGACCCCGAGACCTGCCGCACCCGGCGAACATCCAGAGGAGATGTTGCCGCCCTGTGCGATACATCGCATCGCACGACCCACCCCCGGTCCAGACCGGCTGCGGTCCTAGGGTCGGGCCATGAGCACCGACACCGGCCACGTCCCTGCCGATCCGCCGCGACTCGCGCTGCGCCAGGTGGCGCCGAGGCTGTACGACGCCCAGCTCCGCCTGGAGAAGGCGGTGCACGGTGCCCTCGAGCCGACCCTGCTCGAGCTCGTCAAGACGCGAGCCTCGCAGATCAACGGCTGTGCGTTCTGCCTGGACATGCACACCAAGGACGCCCGCGCCCGCGGCGAGTCCGAGCAGCGGCTGCACCTGCTCGCGGCCTGGCGCGAGGTGCCGCTCTACACCGCACGGGAACGGGCCGCCCTGGCACTCACCGAGGCGGTGACCCTGGTCGCCGACACGCACGTCCCCGACGACGTCTGGGAGCGGGCGTCGAAGGTGTTCACCGAGGAGGAGCTCGCCGGGCTGCTGATGGCGATCGTGGTGATCAACGGCTGGAACAGGATCGCGATCAGCACCCGCACGCCGGCCGGCGACTACCAGCCGCCCCCGCGCCGCTGACCCCTCCCGGAGGTCAGACGAAGAGTGGCCCTGAGACCACCTTTCGTCTGACGTCCTGCGGTCAGCCCCGGACGGTCAGCGCCAGCCCGTCGCCCTCGACGTCGACCTGCACGGCCTGGCCGTCGAGGACCTGGCCGGCGATCAGCATCCGGGCCAGCGGGTCGCCGATCGCGGTCTGCACCAGCCGGCGCAGCGGCCGGGCGCCGTACGCCGGGTCGAAGCCGTGGTCGGCCAGCCACGCCCGGGCGGCATCGGTCACCGAGACCGTGATCCGCCGCGGGGCCAGCCGGGCGTCGAAGGCCTGCAGCTGCAGGTCGACGATCCGGGCCAGCTCGTCCATGGTCAGCGCGTCGAACATGACGATCTCGTCGAGCCGGTTGAGGAACTCCGGCTTGAAGGACTGGCGGACGACGGCCATCACCGAGTCGTGCTTCTTCTCCTCGTCCAGCAGCGGGTCGACCAGGTACTGCGAGCCGAGGTTGCTGGTCAGGATCAGCAGCGTGTTGCGGAAGTCGACGGTGCGGCCCTGCCCGTCGGTGAGCCGGCCGTCGTCGAGCACCTGCAGCAGGATGTCGAAGACCTCGGGGTGGGCCTTCTCCACCTCGTCGAGGAGCACCACGCTGTAGGGCCGGCGGCGGACCGCCTCGGTGAGCTGCCCGCCCTCCTCGTAGCCGACATAGCCGGGCGGAGCACCGACCAGCCGGGCGACGCTGTGCTTCTCGGAGTACTCGCTCATGTCGATCCGCACGATCGCGCGCTCGTCGTCGAAGAGGAAGTCGGCGAGCGCCCGGGCCAGCTCGGTCTTGCCGACGCCGGTCGGACCGAGGAAGAGGAACGAGCCGGTCGGCCGGTTGGGGTCGGAGATCCCGGCCCTGCTGCGTCGTACGGCGTCGGAGACGGCCCCGACGGCCGCCCGCTGGCCGATCAGCCGCTCGCCGATGACGTCCTCCATGCGCAGCAGCTTCTCGGTCTCACCCTCGAGCAGCCGGCCGGTGGGGATGCCGGTCCACGCCTCGACGACCTCGGCGATCTCGCCGGGACCGACCTGGCCGCGGACCATCGGGTCCTCGATCTGCTCGGCCTCCTCGGCCTCGGCGATCTTCTTCTCCAGCTCGGGGATGCGGCCGTAGTTGATCTCCGATGCGCCGGCCAGGTCACCGTCACGCACCAGCCGCTCGGCCTCCACGCGGAGGGCGTCGATCTGCTTGCGCAGCTCGCCGGTGCCCTCGAGCGCGGCCTTCTCCTTCTCCCAGCGCGCCTCGAGCTCGCGCAGCTGCTCCTGCCGGTCGGCGAGGTCGGCCTTCAGCCGGGCCAGCCGATCACGCGAGGCCTCGTCGGTCTCCCGCTCCAGCGCGAGCTCCTCCATCATCATCCGGTCGACCGTGCGGCGGAGCTGGTCGATCTCGACCGGCGAGGACTCGATCTCCATCCGCTGCCGTGACGCTGCCTCGTCGACGAGGTCGATCGCCTTGTCGGGCAGCTGCCGGCCGGTGATGTAGCGGTCGGAGAGCGCGGCGGCGGCGACGAGCGCGGAGTCCTCGATGGTGACGCCGTGGTGGGCTTCGTACTTCTCCTTCAGCCCGCGCAGGATCGCAATGGTGTCCTCCACGCTGGGCTCGCCGACGAAGACCTGCTGGAAGCGACGCTCGAGGGCCGGGTCCTTCTCGATCCGCTCGCGGTACTCGTCGAGCGTGGTCGCGCCGATCATCCGCAGCTCGCCGCGGGCCAGCATCGGCTTGAGCATGTTGCCGGCGTCCATCGCCGAGTCGCCACCGGCGCCCGTACCGACGACCGTGTGCAGCTCGTCGATGAAGGTGATGATCTGGCCCTCGGAGCTCTTGATCTCCTCCAGCACGGCCTTGAGCCGCTCCTCGAACTCGCCGCGGTACTTCGCCCCGGCCACCATGGCGGCCAGGTCCAGGCTCAGCACGCGCCGGCCCTTGAGCGAGTCGGGCACGTCGCCGTCGACGACGCGCTGGGCGAGGCCCTCCACGACGGCGGTCTTGCCGACGCCGGGCTCACCGATCAGCACCGGGTTGTTCTTGGTACGCCGGCTCAGCACCTGCACCACCCGGCGGATCTCGGCGTCGCGCCCGATGACCGGGTCGAGTCTGCCCTCGGCGGCACGCGCGGTGAGGTCGACGGCGTACTTCTCCAGGGCCTCGTAGGTGGCCTCCGCGTCCTGGCTGGTCACGTGACGGTTGCCGCGCATCGCCTTGATCGCGTCGCGCAGCGGCTTCTCGCCAGCGCCGGACTCGGCGAGCAGCTGGCGCACCGGGGTGTCCACGACCGCCAGGGCGAGCAGCAGCAGCTCGGTGGCCACATAGTCGTCGCCGTACTCCTCCATCAGCTCGAAGGCCTTGGCGAGCACACGGGTCAGGCCCGCCGAGGTCGACGGGTTCTGCACCGTCGAGCCGGTCGCCTTGGGCAGCGCCGCCAGCGCCGAGTCGAGGCCGCGGGCCACCGCCGCCGGGTCCGCCCCCGCCTTGGTGAGCAGGTTCGGGGCGATGCCCTGGTCCTGCCGCAGCAGCGCGGCGGCGAGGTGCACCGGCTCGATCTGGGCGTTGCCGCCCGTCACCGCCAGCATGTTGGCAGCGTTGATCACCTCGACGCTGCGCGAGGTGAACTTGGAGGCGTCCATGGAGGGCGATCACCTTTCTGGTCCGGAAGGTCCGTGACGGGGATCGGAGCGATCCACCGTCTGGACAACGATCGAAGAGTTGAGTCCATTCCCCTCAACTTTGGCGCTGTCCTCGCGCCGGACAGGGCCGGGACCGCAGGTTGTGGCGGAATGTCCCGGCCCGCGGCGCTCAGTCGGCCTGGTCGTCGAGGAGCTGGTCGTCGAGGAAGGAGAGCAGCGACGCGGTGGAGTGGCGTACGGCGGGCAGCCGGGGCGCCCTGCTGCGCAGCGACTGCATCGCGGTGTCGAGCGCCGACTGGAGCTCGTGCACCCGCGACCGCAGCTCGCGGTTGCGCTGCTGCAGGGCGGCGACCTGGTGCTCGAGCTCGAGGATCCGCCGGACCCCTTCGAGGCCGATGCCGGCGGCGGTGAGCTCGGCGACCTCGCGCAGCATCTCGATGTCGTGCAGCGAGTAGCGGCGGCCACCGCCGCCGGTGCGTCCCGGCGAGACCAGCCCGGCCCGGTCGTACTGGCGCAGGGTCTGCGGGTGCAGCCCAGTCAGCTCGGCCGCGACGCTGATCACGTAGACCGGGGTGTTCGGGCCGGGCGCACCCCGGGGAGCCCTGGGCATCAGGCACTCCTCTCGAACAGGCCGGCGCGCGGGTCGCTGCCGGCCGTGGCCTCGCGGTAGGCGGTGACGGCGGCCCGGGCCGCGTCGTCGAGGGTGCTGGGCACCTGCACCTCGATGGTGACCAGCAGATCGCCGCGGGTGCCGTCCTTGCGGCGGACACCGCGGCCGCGCACTCGCAGCACCCGCCCGTTGGGGGTGCCCGGGGCGACCTTGAGCGTCACCGGCGGGCCCTGCAGGGTCGGCACCTTGATCTCGGCGCCCAGCGCCGCCTCGTCGAAGCTGACCGGGACGGTCAGGGTGAGGTTGTCGCCCTTGCGGCCGAAGAGCCGGTGCGCGCCGACGTGCACCTTGACCAGCAGGTCGCCGGCCGGGCCGCCGGCCTGCCCGGCCGCACCCTTGCCGCGCAGCCGGATCCGCTGGCCGTCCTTGACCCCGGCCGGGATCCGCGCCGACACCGTGCGGCTGGACAGCCCGCGCCCCGACCCGTGACAGGTCGGGCAGCTCTCGTCGTAGACCAGCTGGCGCCCGTGGCAGGTCGGGCAGGTCTCATTCATCGAGAACGCCCCGCCCACGGAGCTGACCACCATGCCGGCGCCGTCGCAGGTCGGGCAGACGTGCGGCTTGGTGCCGGGCTTGCCGCCGGTGCCGTTGCAGGTCGGACAGGCCGCGTCGGACTGCAGCCGCAGCGAGACCGTGGTGCCGTCGACCGCGTCGGTGAAGGGGATGCTCACCTCGGTCTCGACGTCGGCACCGCGCTGCGCCCGGGTGGCCCGGGTGCGGCCGCCTCCGGCCCCACCGGCCCCACCGAAGAGGCCGCCGAAGAGGTCGGAGATGTCGAAGCCGCCGAGGTCGGGCCCTCCGGTGCGGCCACCGCCGAAGTCGCCGGGGAAGCCGCCGGGGAAGCCGCCCGGGAAGCCGCCACCCGGGAAGCCGCCCCCGGCGAACATCGAGCGCATCTCGTCGTACTGCTTGCGCTTCTCGGGGTCGCTGAGGACGTCGTAGGCCTCGGCGACCTCCTTGAAGCGGTCCTCGGCCACCTTGTCCCCGGGCTTGGAGTCGGGGTGGTGCTCACGCGCGAGCTTCCGGTAGGCCTTCTTGATGGTCGCCTGGTCGGCGTCCTTGGCCACGCCCAGGACCTGGTAGAAGTCCTTGTTGGCCCAGTCTGCCTGGCTCATCCACCCCTCCTCTCATCACTCCTGGGGGACGTCGGTGTCCTCCGTCTGCTGCGTCGGCTGCGTCGGCTGCGTCGCCTCTGCCGGCTCTGCCTGCTCTGCCTGCTCGGCCGCCGGCTCGGGCTCGGCCGCTGCGGCCGCCGTGGTCTCCTCAGGATCCACGACGACCACCTGCGCCGCGCGTACGACGCGCTCGCCGATCCGGTAGCCGGCCTTCACCACGTGCTGGCAGGTCATCGTGCTGACCTCCGGCGAGGTGCCGGCGTGGCTGAGCGCCTCGTGCAGCATCGGGTCGAACTCGTCACCGGGCTTGCCGAAACGGACCAGTCCGAGGCCGGTCACGACCCGTTCGAGCTGGTCGGCGACGGCCTTGAAGCCGCCCTCGAGCTCGCCGTGCTCGCGGGCCCGGTCGATCGTGTCCAGCACCTCGAGCAGGGGCATGACCGCGGCGTAGGTGGCGTTCTGCCGCACCAGCTCGCGGTCACGGTCGACCCGCCGCTTGTAGTTGAGGTACTCCGCCTGGAGCCGCTGCAGGTCGGTGGTGAGCTCGGCGACGGCCTTGCGGGCGTCGGCGAGGTCGGCCTCGAGCGAGGCCTCCTCGCCCGCCTCGTCCTGCCCGCCGAGCTCGCCGTCGACCGACTCAGCAGCCGGTGCGGCGGCCGCTGCACCGGCGTCGCCGCCGGCCGCGGCCTGCTGCGGATCCTGCGGGACCTCGGGGCTGTCGGGGCCTGAGGTCACTTGTTCTCCTCACCGTTGTCGGGCTCGTCGACGATCTCGGCGTCCACGACCTCGTCCTCCCCGGAGGCGGCGCCCTCGGTGGTGGTGCCTCCGGCAGCCGCGTCGGCCTCGCCGGCGGCGTACATGGCGGCGCCCATCTTCTGGCTGGACTCACCGAGCTTGGCGATCGCGGCCGAGAAGGCGTCCTTGTCCGTCGAGTCGTCCTCGAGCAGCTTCTTCAGCGCGTCGAGGTCGGCACGCACCTCGGTCTTGACGTCCTCGGGCAGCTTCTCGTCGTTCTCGGAGAGGAACTTCTCGGTGGAGTACACCAGCCCGTCGGCCTGGTTGCGCGCCTCGATGGTCTCCCGGCGCCGGGCGTCCTCGGCGGCGTACTGCTCGGCCTCCTTGACCATCCGGTCGATCTCGTCCTTGCCCAGGGCGCTGCCGCCGGAGATGGTCATCGACTGCTCCTTGCCGGTGCCCTGGTCCTTCGCCGAGACGTGCACGATGCCGTTGGCGTCGATGTCGAAGGTCACCTCGATCTTGGGCACCCCGCGCGGGGCCGGCGGGAGGCCGGTGAGCTCGAAGTTGCCCAGCGGCTGGTTCTGCGACCACATCGGCCGCTCGCCCTGGGCCACCTTGATCTCCACCGACGGCTGGTTGTCGTCGGCGGTGGTGAAGATCTCCGACCGCTTGGTGGGGATGGTGGTGTTGCGCTCGATGAGCGTGGTCATCACACCGCCCTTGGTCTCGATGCCGAGGCTCAGCGGGGTGACGTCGAGCAGCAGCACGTCCTTGACCTCGCCCTTGAGCACACCGGCCTGCAACGAGGCACCGATGGCGACGACCTCGTCGGGGTTCACACCCTTGTTGGGCTCCTTACCGCCGGTGAGCTGGCGCACCAGGTCGGCGACGGCGGGCATCCGGGTGGAGCCGCCGACGAGGACCACGTGGTCGATCTTGCCGACGTCGAGGCCGGCGTCCTTGATCACCTGCTGGAACGGCGCCTTCGTCCGGTCGAGCAGGTCCGAGGTCATCTTCTGGAACTCGCTGCGCGAGAGCCGCTCCTCGAAGTGCAGCGGGCCGGACTCGCCGTGGGTGATGTAGGGCAGGTGGATGGTGGTCTCGCTGGAGCTGGACAGCTCGATCTTCGCCTTCTCGGCGGCCTCCTGGAGCCGCTGCAGCGCGATCTTGTCCTTGCCCAGGTCGACGCCGTTGTTGTCCTTGAACTTCTTGACCATCCACTCGACGATCCTGGTGTCCCAGTCGTCACCGCCGAGGTGGTTGTCACCGCTGGTCGCCTTCACCTCGACGACGCCCTCACCGATCTCCAGCAGCGAGACGTCGAAGGTGCCGCCACCGAGGTCGAAGACGAGGATCGTCTGGTCGGTCTCGCCCTTGTCGAGCCCGTAGGCCAGCGCGGCCGCGGTCGGCTCGTTGACGATCCGCTGCACGTTGAGCCCGGCGATCTCACCGGCCTCCTTGGTGGCCTGGCGCTGGGCGTCGGAGAAGTACGCCGGGACGGTGATCACCGCGTCGGTCACGGTCTCACCGAGGTAGGCCTCCGCGTCGCGCTTGAGCTTCTGCAGCACGAAGGCGCTGATCTGCTGCGCGGTGAAGTCCTTGCCGTCGATGGTCGACTTCCAGTCGGTGCCCATGTGGCGCTTGACCGACCGGATCGTCCGGTCGACGTTCGTGACGGCCTGCCGCTTGGCGACCTCGCCGACGAGGACCTCGCCGGACTTGGCGAAGGCGACCACGGACGGGGTCGTCCGCGAGCCTTCGGCGTTCGCGATGACGGTGGGCTCGCCGCCCTCGAGGACGGCGACGACGGAGTTCGTCGTGCCCAGGTCGATACCGACCGCTCGTGCCATGTGTCTGCTACCTCCGGTTGCTTGTGGTGGTCTGCGAAGATTTCGGGGTTCCCGCAGAGATCTTGGCAGACAAGTTGAGCCAACTCAACTCAAGTTCTGTCATGGGTCCCAACGCAGGACCAGGCGGGATTGTTCCTCGGACAGCCGCACCGTAGCCGAGGGGGCGGGACCCGCGCTGCCGGGCCCCGGCCCGCCGTCCCTGGGGCGCCCGCCGCGGTGCGGCGACGTACCGGCGGCAGCCCGGGGAATACCCGGAGGTGCCCGAACGTAGTCAATTGGCATGACTGTTCCGACTTTGCAGCTGAACGACGGCCGATCGATCCCCCAGCTCGGGCTGGGCGTCTTCCAAGTGCCGCCCCCCGAGACGGCGCGCGTGGTCCGCGACGCCCTCGAGGTCGGCTACCGGCACATCGACACCGCCGAGATGTACGGCAACGAGCGCGGAGTCGGCGAGGCGCTGCGCGACTCGGGCATCCCGCGCGAGGAGGTCTTCGTCACCAGCAAGCTGAACAACGGCTTCCACCGTCCCGACGACGCCCGCCGCGCCTTCGACGACACGCTGGCCGAGCTCGGCACCGACTACGTCGACCTCTTCCTGATCCACTGGCCGCTGCCCACCCGCTACGACGGCGACTTCGTCTCCACCTGGCAGACGTTGATCGAGTTCCAGCAGCAGGGGCGCGCCCGCTCGATCGGTGTCTCGAACTTCCAGCCCGATCACCTCGAGCGACTCGCCCAGGAGACCGACGTGGTGCCCGCGGTCAACCAGGTGGAGGTGCACCCGTACTTCCAGAACCAGGCCGTGCGGGAGGCCGACGCCAAGGCGGGCATCCTGACCGAGGCGTGGGCGCCGATCGCGAAGGGCCGCGTCGTCGAGGACCCGGTGATCACCAAGCTCGCGGCCGACCTCGGACGTACGCCGGCGCAGGTCACCCTTCGCTGGCACCTGCAGCGCGGCGACATCGTCTTCCCGAAGACCACCCACGTCGAGCGGATGCAGGAGAACTTCGCCGTCTTCGACTTCGAGCTCGATGCAGAGCAGATGAAGGCGATCGACGGGCTCGACGAGGGCCCGACGGCGCGGACCGGCCCGGACCCGGACACCTTCGACTACATCCCCTGACGAGCCAGGACCCCACGCGCGCACCGGCCCGCTCCCGCCTCCCCGGGGGTGGGCCGGACGCGGCTCGGCGCGATCCGGGTCGCCGGCGCCGGCCGCCGGGCCGGACGCGGCTGGGCGAGACTCGGGTCCTCGGCGCCGGCCGCCGGGCCGGACGCGGCTCGGCGAGACTCGGCGCGGGTTCAGCCGCCGATGGTGACGTCGACCGGGTTGGACGCCCGGCCCGAGGCCGGGTCGAACATGCGGAACTTGTTGACCCCGGACCGGCCGGTCATCACGTAGGTCTGGAACGTGCCCACGTGCACCGACGCGGCCACGCCCGCGAAGCTCGTCCAGTGACCGCCCTCGTAGCGCTGCACCTCGACGCTCATGTTGTCGTGGCCGGGGTAGGTGCCGGTCAGGTTGATCCGCTGCATCGGTGCGACCGACGCCGGCGTGGCGGACAGGTGGAAGCCGTGGGTCCGCGCCGGCTTCTTGTGGTGGCGATGCGAGCTCGGGCCCTTCGTGTCGGCTCCCCGAGGCGTGCTCGACTGCCCCGGGACGGGGAGTGCGGTCGTCGGGAGCGGGGTCACCGGTTGCGGGGTGAGGACCGCGGTCGTCGTACCTCCGCTGGCGCCCTTGTCGTCCAGGCCCAGCGCCTTGACCATCACCAGCGTGCCCAGCGCCACGACGAGGCAGATGGCGACGAGCACGGCAGCGCCCTTGAGGAGGACGGCCTGCAGCTGGCTGCGCTCACGGTCGTCCATCCGGGTCAGCCCTCCTGGCGGTGAAACGGTGATCCGACCAATGATCGTAACGGCCGCCGGGAACGGGCCGGCGCGACGTCCTGCACAGCGGTCGTCAGGGCAACCCCACCGCAGGACCTCCGACGCAACGTCCTGCACCCCGGTCGTCGGGGCAGCCACACCGCAGGACACCCGGTACGACGTCCCGCACCCCGGTCGCCCCCACAGCCACACCGCAGGACACCCGACGCAACGTCCTGCACCCCGGTCGCCCCCACAGCCACACCGCAGGACACCCGGTACGACGTCCTGCACAGCGGTCGCCCCGACAGCCACACCGCAGGACGTCCCGGGCGGGCGCGCAGAGCGCCGTGACTCAGAAGCGCTCGGCGAGCGCGGTGAGCCTCGCGACGTAGGCGGACCAGTCCTGCTGGTCGGGCAGGTTCGAGGCGCCGGCCCGCAGCCCGGCGGCACCGTCGATCTCCTCGCGGAGGATGTCGGCCTGGCCCACGTGCCTGGCCAGGTCGTCGAGGACGTGCACGATGATCCGTCCCAGCGTCACGGGGTTGCTCTCCGGCCTCCACCACGGCACCCGGCCCGGCGCGTCGAGGGGGAGCTCCTCGATGGTGGCGTCGGCGAAGTTCCACACCCTGCGGTAGAACGCGATGATGCCGTCGCAGGTCTCGTCCTCGGTCGCGTACCAGTCGGCCTGCGGCTCGATCTCGAAGGCCTCCTCGGAGACCCTCTCCTCGGGCGTCGGCCACGTACGGCCGAAGGTGTCGCCGAAGTAGCCGAGCTCGACATTGGCCATGTGCTTGACGATGCCGATGAGGTTCGTGCCGGTCGGAGTCCTCGGCATGCGCAGCTCCCGCTCGCCGAGGCCCGCCAGCTTCCACAGCAGCGCGTCGCGCTCGAACTGCAGGTAGTGACGGAGCACCGCCTTCAGGTCTGTCAGCTCGTCCATGGGCACAGTCTGGGCCATCACCGGCTGCGCACCGGCGACGACGGCGCACCCCGGCGCGGCGCCGTCGGCTCGCTCTAGGGTGGGGCGAGTGAGCGCCGAGATCGTCGAGCACCAGTCGTTCAGCGACGAGGACTGGTACGCCGACGACCTCGGTGACGCCCGCTATCGCGACTGCGTGTTCCGCGGCGTCGACCTCACCGAGACCACCTCACGCTGCGCGGTCTTCGAGTCCTGCCGGTTCGAGAACTGCCGGTTCAACGCGTCCCGGCACAGCGACGCCGCGTTCGTCGCCTGTGAGTTCCACCGGTGCTCGTTCTTCGACGCGACGCTGGAGGGCTGCAAGCTCGACGGCAGCGTGTTCGTCTCCTGCAAGCTCGCTCCGATCACCGTCGTGGGCGGCCGGTGGCGCGGGGTCACCCTCCACGGCGCGTCGCTGGTGAAGCTGGTCCTCGACGGCATAGACCTCTCCGAGGCGGACCTCGCCGAGGCCGACCTGACCGACACCTCGCTGCGCGGCTGCGACCTCTCCCGGACGTTGCTCCGCGGTGCGCGATTGAGCAACGCGGACCTGCGCGGGGCAGCGCTTGCCGGCGCCGATCTCGAAGCCGCCCGGCTGGACGGCACCCGGCTCGACCTCGCCGGCGCGGTCGCTCTGGCCGAGCGCCACGGCGCGGTCGTGGACTGACCCACCCCTCAGGCGATCTCCCCTCGGGCACCGGGACCCAGCCGCGCTCCCGAACCCAGGTCGGCACGCTGCCCGCTCGCCCAGCCGTGCGCGTGTCCGCCGCCCATGAGGCGACGGCCGGCGGCGGTGCGAAGGCGCGGGTAGGCGGCACGCATGGCCTCCTCGGCCTCACGGGCATGGTCTGCCAGCACGAGCGCCGCCGAGGTGCCGCTGGCCGCAAACCGCTCCTCGGCCTGCTGTGCCGCCCGGCGCTCCGACTCGGCCAGGCGCTTCCCGACCGCTGCTGCGAAGCCCAGCCACCAGGTGCGCCGAAAGGCCGCCTTGTGCTCCCACGGCGGCACCGGAGTCACGACCAGCGCCTGGGTGCCTTGCAACAGCAGGCTGGTCAGCAACATCTCGACGCACGCGAGGTCGGAGTCGCGGCCGAAGAGGTGCACGGAGAAGGTGGTGCCCTCCGTGCCGGGCCTCCTGCGCACCACAGCGCGGCAGCGCAGTCCGTCGGCCACCACCGAGGCCAGGGTCGCCTTCTCGTTGGCGTAGGGAGCCTCCATCGCGATCACCAGGTCGCCGACCGGGTCGCGGCCCGGTTGCTGCTCCTCGAGCAGGGCGCGATCGATGCCGTAGTCGGCGATCAGCCGGGTGGCCTTCGCGGTGAAGGCCTCGGCCTCCGCCGCCGTGGCGGCAGGGTCCTCGGCCTGCGCGAGCAGCTTGCGGACCTTGGCGAGGATCGGGTCGTGGGTGTTCATCGGGCCTCCCGCTGCACTGGATGGGTGCCACGACGATGACGGCGGCCACCGACAAGCGCGGGTGGCGGCCCCGCGTTCTCCACAGGACCGGTCACGAGGCGGTCCCCCGAGGCGCTCAGCGAGTGCGTCCGGCCGCGCGGAGCGCCTTCCAGCCCCAGGTGCCCAGCACGCCGGCGATGCCGACGTTGACCGCGATCAGCACGCCGTGCGCCACGAAGTAGCTCGTCGGCCGCTCCTCCTCGGTCTGCACGAGCGCCTTGGTGAAGCGCGCGTAGGTGAGCGTGTTCCAGGCCGCGACGGCGAGCAGGAACAGGGCGTGCTTGCGTTCGAACCTCACCCCGGCAGCCTAGGTCGGCGGTCGTGGCGCTAGGCCGGCGACTCCCCTGCCCGGGCGCGCAGCTCCCGCTCGCGGACGGCGTGCGGGTCGGTGCGGGCGTCGTACCGCCAGAAGTCGCGCAGCAGGGCCGCGGTCACCGCGACGCCGCCGAGGCAGGCCAGCCCGCCGCTGACGATCGACCCGCGCACGCTCCAGGCGTCGGCGACGAAACCGGCGCGGACGTCGCCGCCCATGGGGCCCAGGGAGTACGACAGCATCTCGATGCCGGCGAGACGGCCCCGCATGGTGTCGGGGATGGTCTGGTTCCAGACCGTGCCGCGGAAGACGCCACTGATCATGTCCGCGGCGCCGGCCAGCGCCAGGCAGGCCATCGCGACCCAGATCTCCCCGGCGACACCGGCCAGCGCGATGAAGCCGCCGTACGCCGACGCGGCGACGACGATCGCGCGGCCGTGGTGGTGCACCCGGCCGGTCCACCCGCTGGTGGCGGTGGCGAGCACGGCACCCACGGTCTCGGCGCTGTAGAGCAGGCCGAGCAGCTCGGGCCGGTGGAAGACCGAGGTGGCCAGCGCCGGGAAGATCACCACCGGCATCGCCAGCAGCATCGCGGCGATGTCGACGAGGTAGGTGCCCAGCAGGTCGCGGCGACCCAGGGCGTAGCCGAGGCCCTCCCGGATGCCCCTCAGGCTCGGCGGCTCGGTGTCGCCGGCATGGGGATAGGGCCGCAGCAGCACGAACAGCCCGGTGGCGACCGTGAGCGCCGCTGCGTCGGCGACGAAGCACCAGCCCGCACCCGCGTGGGCCAGCAGCAGGCCGCCCACGGCCGGACCGACGAGGACGCCTGCCTGCATGCCGAAGCTGTCCAGCGCGTTCGCGGCGGTGATCTGGTCGTGGCGCACCGTGCGGGGCAGCAACGCCTCCTTCGACGGCCGCTGCAGCGCCTGCGCGGCGGCGAGCAGCGCAGCCACGACGTAGACCAGCCACACCGCGGGATGGCCACGGAAGGCGTTGGCCGCCAGCACGCCGGTGAGCACCAGCTGGGCGGCGCCACACCCGATCAGCACCGTGCGGCGGTCGGCATGGTCGGCGAGGGCGCCGCCGTACAGACCGAAGACGACCAGCGGCAGCAGCTCGACGAGGCCGACGGCACCGACGGCGAAGTTGGAGCCGGTCAGGTGGTAGAGCTGGAAGGGCACCGCGACGTAGGCCATGAAGCCGCCGAGGTAGAAGGTCGTCCCCGCGGCGAAGAGGATCCGGAAGTCACGGGACTCCCGCAGCGGGGTGGTGTCCATCCGCAGCGAACGGACCCGGTCGGCGATGCTCACGAGCGCGCATCATCGCACCTGCCGCGGCGGTCGGGCGACCGGTTTCAGCGGCGGCTGACCACGATCCGCGCGCCGTCGCGCGGCACGCTGGTGATGTTGCGCACCTTCGGCCGCTCCGGACGGCCGGCGGGGAGGGAGACGTCGTACGCCGAGAGCACCTCCCGCAGCACGGCGACACCCTCCATCAGCGAGAACCCCGCGCCGATGCAGCGCCGCACGCCGCCACCGAACGGCAGCCAGGTGTTCGGGGGCAGGTGCCCGTCGGCGAAGCGCTCGGGACGGAACTGCTCCGGATCCGGGTGGTTGCGGGGGTCGCGGTGGGCCAGGATGATCGACGCGCCCACCGTGGCGCCCGCCGGCAGGTCGATGCCGCCGATGGTGGCCGGGGCCATCAGGTGGCGCACCACCATCGGGATGATCGGGTGCAGCCGCATGGCCTCCTTGAGCACCGCCTCGAGGTGGTCGTCGTCGCCGGTGAGCGCGGCTTCGCGGGCCCGGGCCAGCTGCGCGGGGTCCTTGCCGATCTCGTGGAGCGCCCAGGAGAGCGCCGAGGCGGTGGTCTCGTGACCGGCGAGCAGCAGGGTGACCAGCTGGTCACGCAGCTCGTCGTCGCTCAGCCCGCCGTCGTCGGTCACCTGCAGCAGTCGGGACAGCACGTCGCTGCGGCTGTGGAGGTCGGCCACGCGGCGCCGCTCGGCGATCTCGGCGTAGATCACCTCGTCGAGCGCCACCTGGTTGTCGAAGGCGGCCTTCCACGGGCCGAGGCCCTGCAGCCGCGGGAAGCTCCAGCCGAGGAAGACGGCGGGGCTGACGTTGACGGTGCGGTTGACCAGGGGACGCAACCGGGCCAGGCGGGCCTCGTCGGTGACGCCGAAGACGACCTGGAGGATGACCTCCAGGGTCAGGGCGTTCATCCGCTCCAGCGAGCGGAACGGCCTGTCCGGCTGCCAGCCGCCGACCTCCGCCTTGGCGATCGCGGTCACCAGTGACTCGTAGCCCTGCAGGGCCCGGGCGCTGAACGCCGGCATCAGCAGCTTGCGGGCACGCTTGTGGGTGGCGCCGTCGACGAGCAGCAGCGAGTGCTCGCCCATCACCGGGCCGAGGATCGCGTTGCCCTTGCCGGCGTGGAAGATCGCGGGGTCGCCGGCGAAGATCTCCTTGAGGTGCTCGGGCCGGTGGAAGACGACCAGGTGCCGGCCCTCGGGGAGGATGTCGAGGGAGAAGGTGTCGCCGTACCGGCGCTGCATCGCGGGCACGAACTGGTGGCGGAAGCGCAGCAGGCCCACGCTCTGCACCAGTGCCGGCCAGCGCGGACCCGGGGGCAGGTCCTGGCGGCGCACCGGCGCGGCCCTGCCCCGCGCGATCGGCCGCATCCGCTCGAAGCGCTCCGCGGTCGTGGTCATCGCAGCCTCCCGGCGGTCGGAGGCTCTCATACTAGCGGTATGTCAATAGGGGCGGAACGCGGACGTCTCAGTCGAGCAGGCCGTCGCGGCGGGCGATCGCGGCGGCCTCGGTGCGCGAGGAGGCGCCGAGCTTGGCCAGGATGTTGGACACGTGCACGCTGGTCGTCTTGGTGGCGATGAAGAGCTGCTTGCCGATCTCCCCGTTGGTGCGCCCGGCGGCCACCAGCGCCAGGATCTCCCGTTCGCGGGCGGTCAGCGACGCAGGGCCGATCGGCGCCGGGCCGCTCGAGCGGCGGGCCGGGCGTCGGCCGGTGCCGTCGACGCCGGTCGCGTGCAGGCCGTCGACGGCGCGGAGCTCCTCGAGCAGCGGCCGGGCGCCCAGCTGCAGCGCCACCGCCCGGGCAGGCACGACGAGCTCGCGCGCCTCGGCCACCTCCCCGGCGGCGTGCAGCACCGCGGCCAGGCGGGCACGGGTGCGGGCCAGCTCGAAGACGTGGCCGTAGGCCTCGAAGCGGACCAGCGCGGCGCGCCAGGCCTCGACCAGCTCGGCCTCGGAGGGCGCGTCGACGCCGGCGAGCCAGCGCAGCCGGAGGTGCTCGGCGTGCAGCCGCGCACCCCAGGCCTGGCCCTCCAGGCCCCAGCGGCCCGCTTCCTCCTCGAGCTGGGCCTCGAGCGTGGTGCGGGCACCGTCGTAGACCCGGGCTCCGACCTCGGCGATCGAGGTCCGCTCCGCGGTGGAGCGGTCGCTGACCAGCCCGGCGAGCGCCCCTAGGGTCACCCCGCCGAGGCGGACCCGGGCGTGGAAGAGCTTGCGCCACAGCTGCGAGGCCTCCGCCACGACCGCGTCGTGCTCGTCCACGAGCTCGTCCAGCTGCCCCTGCACGGCGTAGAGCTCGATCGCGGCCGGGCCGGCGGTGATCGGCAGCAGCCCCTCACGCGACCAGTGCGGTCGCAGCTCCGGCACCAGCCGGAGGGCGCGGGTCTCCCCGCGGATGGCGTGCACGGCGAGGTCGATCGCGGCGAGCAGGCTCTCCGGCACCGCCGGGGGCGCCTGGCCGGTGACGTCGGCGAGCCGCAGCGCCTCGTCGAGCCGGCCGGCCCCGATCGAGACCAGCGCCTGCATGAACCGCGAGTCGAAGGCGTACGGCGCCCACGGCTGGCCGAGCTCCTCCCCGCGGGCCGCTGCCCGCGCGTAGGCGTCGGCGGCCTCGTCGAACTGCGCCCGGTCCTGGTACCAGTTGCCGAGGAAGTACAGCGACCGCAGCTCCGCACCGGTGGCACCGGTGGCCGCGGCCTGCTTGGTGGCGTCCTCCAGCGCCTCCCGGACCTCGTCGGACCCGGCCGACCCCAGCGAGGCGAGCGTGGTCAGCACGTCGGTGGCCAGCCGCGGCAGGTCCTGGCTCTCCGCCATCGCGAGCGCCTCGGCACCGACCGCGCGCGCCTCGTCCCGGTGCCGCCGGAAGGCATGGGCCCGCGCGTGTGCGGCGAGCACCCGCGCCCGCATCGGCGAGGGGGTGTCGGGCACGAGCTCCATCGCCTCGTCGGTGTAGACCAGCGGGTCGAGGTTGGTCTCGGTCAAGGGGATGGTCTGGGCGAGCTCCGCCAGCAGCCGCGCCCGCCACTCGGCGGGAGCGCCGGCGGCCAGCTCGGCGAGCTGCTCCTGCAGCAGGGACAGGGCGCGGGCCGGACGCCCCGACGCGATCAGCGCGCGGGCGGTCTTCGAGCCCAGCAGACCGCGGTCGACGGTCAGCTCGGCGGGGGCGACCGGGTCGGTGACCAGCTCCAGGGCGGTCTGGTAGTGGTGTGCCGCGTCGTCGGGGCCGCCGACCGCCATCGCCTCGTCACCGGCGCGGATCGACGCCTCGATCGCGGTGCCGAGGTCGCGGGCGGACAGGGCGTGCCGGGCCAGCTCGGCCGAGGTGCCGGCGGTGTCGGGGGCGAGCAGCGCGGCGACGTACGCGCGGTGCAGCCGGACGCGCTCGCCGGGCAGCAGGTCGTCGTACACCGCCTCGGCGAGCAGCGCGTGACGGAAGGCGTAGGAGTCGCCGCGGCTCGGCACCAGCACGTTGAGCTCGACCGCCTCACGCAGCGCCTGGTCGAGCGCGCCGGCGGAGAGGCCGGCGACGTGGGAGAGCAGCGCGTGGGAGACCCGGCGACCGGAGACCGAGGCAGCCCGGACGACCTGCTGGGCGTCCTCGCCGAGCCGGTCGAGCCGCACCAGCAGCAGCTCCGCGAGGCTGTCGGGCAGGGCCTGCCCGGGCGCGACGGCGGCGCCGACCAGCTCCTCGACGAAGAAGGCGTTGCCCTCCGCCCGGACCACGATCCCGGCGATGTCGCTCTCGCGCATCGGCCCGGGGTGCAGCTGGTGCACGAGGCGGCGCACGTCGCCGGGCTGCAGCGGTTCGAGCTGCAGCCGCGACACACCGGGGATCCGCGCCCACTCGGCGACCGCCCGGCGCAGCGGGTGGCGGCGGTGCAGGTCGTCGCTGCGGTAGGAGACCACCACGCCCACCGGGCCCTCGAAGACCCGCGAGAGCAGGAAGCGGACCATGTCGCGGGTGGAGGTGTCGGCCCAGTGGGCGTCCTCGATGACCAGCAGCAGCGGTCCGCACGCGGCCACCGCCTCCAGCAGCGAGTGCACCGCCTCGAGCAGCTCGGCCCGGCCGACCGCGGCGGCCTCGTCGAGGTCGGCGCCGCTCATCGTCCGGCGCCCCGGCTGCAGCTTGCCCAGGGTCGGGTAGGCCGACGCGACCCGCTCCACCACCTCCGGCAGGTCGGTGGCCATCCGGCCGAGGACCTCCGAGAACGGCAGGTAGGGCAGTGCACTGTCGCCGAAGTCGAGGCAGTGACCGGCGACCACCCGCCAGCCCTCCTCGGCGGCGCGGTCGCGCAGCTCGGTCAGCAACCGCGTCTTGCCGACACCGGCGTCACCGCCGAGCAGCACCGCACGTGCCTCGCCGTGGGCGGCGTCCGCGCCCGCGCGCACGCCGAGCAGCTCGCACAGCTCGGCGAGCTCGGCGTCCCGGCCGACCAGGGTGCGGCCGGGGAGGGTGGTGGGCAGTGACACGTCTCCCATGATGGCGGCTTCGGGCGCCGTCGTCGTCATCGCAGCGGTTTTCGTCGGGGTTCGTTGTCCGATCGTTGACCGTCAGGCGGCCCGGCTCCGCCGGACGTGCCGGCGGGACCGGATCGGCCGCCACATCCGCGTGATCTGCTCACGGCGGTAGGCGGTCTCGGCCTCGATCATGGCCTGGCTGTACATGGTGTGCTCCTTGCTGCCCCTCTGCCGGGGCCTCATGTCCGGGCTGGCTGCCCGGTCGGGTGGTGATGCAAGAAGCCTCGTCGGCTGAGGTAGTGCCGGACATCGGGAGAGTGCCGCGTCGTCGGCGGCGCGGGTGCCTCAGACGTCGCCGGCAGCCACCTCAGCCGGGTGGGGCTACCTCAGGTGACGGCGTCGCCGTACCGGCTTCCAGACCAGCCGGGTTCGCGGCCCGCACGCCGTGCGCTCGGGGTGCGAACGCAGGAAGTACTCCGCAGTCGGGAAGGACATGGTGGTCTCCTCGATCGGTCTCGATGGAGCCATCCTTCGTCGCTGAGGCAGCCGCGCACATCGGGCACCTGCCGCAGCCGCTACCTCAGCCGAGCTTCTCGGCCTGCAGGGCGTGCCGCAGGGCCTTGGCGTGCTCCTCGCCCTCGGCCTTGATCCGGGACAGGAAGGACCGGGTGCGTTCGTGCTGCGGGTTGTTGATCACGTCGCTCGGCGAGCCCTGCTCGACGACCACCCCGCCGTCCATGAAGACCACCCGGTCGGCCACGTCGCGGGCGAAGCCCATCTCGTGGGTGACCACGATCATCGTCATGCCCAGCTCGGCCAGCTCGCGCATCACGGTCAGGACCTCGCCGACGAGCTCCGGGTCGAGGGCCGAGGTCGGCTCGTCGAAGAGCATCAGCTTCGGCTCCATCGCCAGCGCCCGGGCGATCGCCACCCGCTGCTGCTGGCCGCCGGAGAGGTGCGCCGGGTAGTGGTTGCAGTGCTCCCCGAGCCCGACCCGCTCCAGCAGCTGCAGCGCCCGCTCCCGGGCCTCCCGCTTCGGGCGGCCCTTGACCCGGACCGGCGCCTCCATCACGTTCTCCAGCGCCGTCATGTGCGGGAAGAGGTTGAACCGCTGGAAGACCATGCCGATCTCGCGGCGCTGGGCGCTGATCGCCCTGTCGGGCAGCCGGTGCAGCCGGCCGTCCTTCTCGACGTAGCCGGCGAGCTGGCCGTCGACCCAGATCCGGCCGCCGTCGATCGTCTCGAGCTGGTTGATGCACCGCAGGAAGGTGGTCTTGCCGGACCCGGACGGACCCAGCAGGCAGACCACCTCGCGGCTCTCCACGTCGAGGTCGATGCCCTTGAGCACCTCGTTGCCGTGGAAGGACTTGTACACGTTCACGGCGTGCACCAGGGGGGTGCCCATCACGCCTCGCCTCCTCGCCCGGTGATCCTCGCACGCAGGCCCCCACCGCCGGGGGACTGCGCGCCGAAGCCCTTGCCGAAGCGCCGCTCGAGCTGGGCCTGGATGATCATCAGCACGGTGCCGATGATCAGGTACCACAAGACCGCGGCCACCTCGACGGGGAAGGTCTGGAAGGTACGGGATCCGATCGCCTGCAGCTGGAAGAACATCTCGGAGCCGACGGGTACGGCGATCAGCAGCGAGGTGTCCTTGACCATCGCGATGGTCTCGTTGCCGGTCGGCGGCACGATCACCCGCATCGCCTGGGGCAGCACGATGCGGCGCATCGTCTGCCCGCCCGACATGCCCAGGGCCGCCGACGCCTCGGTCTGGCCGCGGTCGACGGAGAGGATGCCGGCCCGGGCGATCTCCGCCATGTAGGCGGCCTCGGTGAGCCCCAGCCCGACGACGCCGCCGAAGAGCCCGCTGAACAGCTGGTTGGCGTCGAGGGTGGCGAAGCTGAGCTGGCCGTTGCTCGAGCCGAACCAGCTCGCGAAGGTCTGCGGCAGGCCGAGACCGAGCCCGTGCGGCCACAGGATGCCGAGCGTGCCCATGATCGACAGCAGCACCAGCCGGGGGACGGCGCGGAAGAACCAGGTGTAGACGAAGGCCGCGGCCCGCAGGACCGGGTTCTCCGACAGGCGCATCACCGCGAGGATGATCCCCAGCACGATGCCGAAGATCATCGAGAAGATCGTGCCGAGGATGGTGCCGACGACCAGGCCGTGCAGCACGGGCGACTGGATCATCGCCTGGCGCACGAACGACCAGTTGAAGGCCGGGTTCGTGATCACCAGGTTGGCCAGCAGGACGACGACCACCGCGACCAGGGCCACCGCCACCCAGCGACCGGGGTGCCGCACTGGGACGGCGTCGATCCGCCCCGGCCGCTCCTCGGTGCCTACGGTCATGGGTTCACCGCGAAGTTGCTGATCGCCCCCTGCTGCACACCCCAGTTCTTCAGGATCTTCTCGTAGTCACCGGACTTCTGGAGATCCTTCAGGGCCAGCACGAAGGCCTTGCCGAGCTGGCCCTGGTTCTTGGGGATGACGTAGCCGTAGGGCGCGGCGTTGTAGATGGCGCCGGCCGGCTTGAGCTTGCCGCCGGCCTGCTTGACCGCGTAGGCGACCACCGGGGAGTCGGCCAGCATCGCGTCGGCCTTGCCCGCCACGACGGCGGCGGTGGCCTGGTCCTGCTTGTCGTAGACCAGCACGCGGATCGGCTTGCCGGCCTTCTGGCAGGCCTTGATCTTGCTCGGCAGGTCGTCCATCAGCTGGGTGGTGCCCTTCTGGACCGAGACGCTCAGGCCGCAGGGCTTCTGCGGGTTGACCTTCGCCGCCTTGCTCGGCTGCGCCGCCCACTGGGTGCCGGCGTTGAAGTAGCTGACCATGTCGGCCTGCTTCTCCCGCTCGGAGTTGACCGTGAAGCTGGAGACGCCGACGTCATACTTGCCCCCGGTCACGCCGGTGATGATCGTGTCGAAGGAGGCGTTCTGGAAGGTGGCCTTCATGCCGAGCTTCTGGGCGACCGCCTTGAAGAGGTCGATGTCGAAGCCCTCGATGGTCGAGCCGTTGGCCGCGAGGAACTCGCTCGGCGCGTAGCTGGCATCGGTGCCGACGGTGAAGGTGCCCTTCTTCTTCAACGAGGAGGGCACCATGGCGGCCGCATTCTTGTCCACGGTGACGCTGACGTTCCCGCCCTTGGGCTGCCCGCCGCCCGACAACGAGCTGGAACCGCATCCCGCCACGGCGACGGAGGCGGCCACGAGACCCGCCATGAGCATCGATCGACGCATGGTCTTCCTCTCCAAGACATCGGGGCTTCTCCCCGATCCGGTGGTCGGTTGAATCTTGCCACCGGGACGCCGTGACACGAGAGAACGACCCCGCCCGTTACGAGGACGTCACCGTCCCGCAGCCGCGCCCGCACGGCTAGGGCCGAAAGACCTCCGCGACCAGGGGCACACCCGGCCGGTAGGCCAGGTGCACGTAGGACGGCGCGTCCAGGACCACCAGGTCGGCCCGGCAGCCGACCCCCAGGGCGCCGACGTCGTCGCGTCCGAGGGCCCGCGCGCCGCCGGCGGTGGCGGACCACACCGCCTCGGCCGGCGTCAGCCGCATCTCCCGGACCGCGAGCGCGACGCACAGCGGCATCGAGCTGGTGTAGCACGAGCCCGGGTTGCAGTCGCTGGCCAGCGCCACGGTGACGCCGGCGTCGACGAGCGCCCGCGCGTCGGGGTACGGCGACCGGGTGCTGAACTCGACACCGGGCAACAGGGTGGCGACCGTGCGGGTGTCCCGCAAGGCGTCGACGTCGTCGCCGGACAGGTAGGTGCAGTGGTCCACCGCCACGAGGCCGAGCTCGCAGGCCAGCTGGACGCCCGGCCCGTGCCCCAGCTGGTTGGCGTGCAGCCGGCCGGCCAGCCCCGCGGCCAGGCCGGCCTGGAGGATCGTGCGGGCCTGGTCGGCGTCGAAGGCCCCGCGCTCGCAGAAGACGTCGATCCACTTCGCCCACGGTGCGCAGGCGTCCAGCATCGGTCCGGTGACGAGGTCGACGTAGCCGGCCGGGTCGTCGGCGTACTCCGGTGGCACCACGTGCGCGCCCAGGAAGGTGGTCTCGTCGGTGAACTGCCGCGCGACCGCCAGCGATCGGGCCTCGTCCCTGCGGGTGAGGCCGTAGCCGCTCTTGATCTCGACGGTGGTGGTGCCCTGCCGGCGCATCTCCTGCACGTGGCGGGCGACACCGGACGCCAGCTGCTCGTCGCTGGCGGCGCGCGTGGCGGCGACGGTGGTGCGGATGCCGCCGGCCTCGTAGCGCTGCCCCGCCATCCGCGCCGCGAACTCCTCCGACCGATCACCGGCGAACACCAGGTGGGAGTGGCTGTCGACGAAGCCCGGGATCACCGCCCGGCCGCCGAGGTCGCGGACCTCGTCGACCGCGGGGGCATCGACCTCGCGACCGACCCAGGCCACCCGCCGGCCCTCGACGACGAGGGCGGCGTCGCGCAGCAGGCCGAGCGGTGACCCGTCGCCCAGGGACGGGTCGTTGGTGACCAGCTGGCCGATGCCGGTCAGCAGCAGTGCGGTCATCGCAGCGCCTCGATCGCCGCGGCCAGCTCGCGGCCCACCGACCCGGTGTCGCCGTCGTGCACGAGGCGCCCCTCGACGCGCACCTGGCGCACGTCGGCGGCGGTCGCGGCGAAGACCACCGACTCCACCGAGGCGCCGGTGCCGGCCGTGCGCGGGCTGTCGAGGTCGAGCGTGACCAGGTCGGCGCGCTTCCCCACGGCGATCTCGCCGGCGTCGTCGAAGCCGAGACTCGCGTGCCCGTCGGCGGTGGCCGCGCGCAGCAGCTCTGCGGCCGACCAGTGGCCGCGTTGCTGGGTGACCAGCCGCTCGTGCATCTCCACCGCACGCATCTCCTCGAAGAGGTCGACGACCGCGTGGCTGTCCGAGCCGAGGGTGAGCCGGGACCCGGCCTGGGCCAGCTGCACCGACGGCCCGATGCCGTCGGCGAGGTCCCGCTCGGTCGTGGGACAGAAGCAGGCGAAGGTGCCCACCTGGCCGAGCAGCCGGATGTCGTCGTCGGTCAGGTGGGTCGCGTGCACCGCCGTGCTCGTCGGGCCCAGCGCCCCGGCGCTGTCCAGCAGCTCGGTGGGCGTCATCCGGTGGGCGGCCAGGCAGGCGTCGTTCTCCAGCACCTGCTCGGAGAGGTGCACGTGCAGCGGGCGCCCGGCCGCGGCCTGCGCCACCTCGGGGAGCTGCTCGCGAGGAACTGCGCGCACCGAGTGGATCGCCACGCCGGTGCGTTCGGCAGGCAGCCGCTCCACCCGCGCGGCCCACGCCTCGACGTCCCCGTCGGAGTAGCGCAGCTGCACCCCCTCCGGTGGCAGCGGTCCCTGGTCGCCGAAGCCGGCCGAGAGGTAGCAGGCGTCGAGCAGCCGGATCCGGATGCCCGCGTCGTCGGCCGCGGCCAGCAGCGCGTGGCCCATCGCGTTCGGGTCGTCGTACGGCGTGCCGCCGGGCTGGTGGTGCAGGTAGTGGAACTCGCCCACGCTGGTGATGCCGGTGGCGACCATCTCCCGGAAGACCGCGGTCGCGAGCCGCTGGTAGGAGTCGG
>DATDNR010000098.1:0-3823 GCA_036518175.1 Marmoricola sp. | reverse complement strand
GCGCCACGCCAGCCAGGCCTGCGCGAGCAGCATGCTCTCGCGCTCCTGCGGCACGAACGCCCCCAGTCCCTCGCGGGGCGTGCGGAAGACGATGTCGTCGAGCCGCCACCGGGTCGTCTTGAAGCAGGCGACCTGCAACAGTCGCTCCTTGCTTCCCCAGTGGTGCACCAGCGAGGACGTCGACAGCCGTGAGGCGTCGGCGATCCTGCGCATGGTCAGTCCCCGGATGCCATGAGCAGCCAGGAGCTGGACGATGACCCAGACGAGCCGATCGGCGCGGTTCTGGGTGTTCAGCAGGAGGGGCATCGCCACATCCCAGCACCGATCGGCGATTGCTGCAGGCAGCATCCACAGGCAGGGGTTCGGCAGGTGACGGCGCCCGCACCAAGGCACCTCGCCCGGTTGACGACACGTTCGTCCCAGGCGTTCGCCAATTCGCTGGCACGAAGCCGTTGGCACGAACCCGTTCGCACGAACGTGTCATCAACCGGGAGGGGCACTCTGGTGAGAACCCCCGGCTGCGGCCCTCGCGACACGGATGTCGGCGCTCGCCCCCTTCGTGATCCGGGCGACATGGCCGCGCGGGCGCGGGTGTGGCAGGCTGGGGGAGACGAGTGAAGACTCGCGTGCTCTGGGATCGGTGCAATTCCGAACCGGCGGTGACAGTCCGCGACCCGGCCACAGCCAGTGACCGGTTGACCAGGTGGAAATCCTGGACCGACGGTGAGAGTCCGGATGGGAAGCAGCACGCCGGGTGGTTCGTGGGCTTCGTCGCCCGCCGCCGCCAGCACGCCTCCTCCCCAGGGTCCGCGACCGGACCGCCGGTGCGAGAGGCCGCGCGGGAGAGGCAGGGCGAGAGCGATGTTCACCGGCATCATCGAGGAGCTCGGCACGGTGGTCTCCCTGGAGGACCAGGGCGATGCCGTACGGCTCACTGTCGAGGGGCCGCTGGTCACCACCGACGTCAAGCTGGGTGACTCGATCGCCGTCAACGGCTGCTGCCTGACCGTGGCCGTGCGCGACGGCGAGCAGCTGACCTTCGACATGATGCGCGAGACCCTCGACAAGACCTCGCTGGGCGCGCTGGTCGAAGGCACCCGCGTCAACCTCGAGCGGGCAGTGATGCCGACCGGCCGGCTGGGGGGACACCTGGTGCAGGGCCACGTCGACGGCACTGCGGCCGTGCTGCGCCGTACCCCCAGCGAGCACTGGGAGGTGGTCGAGATCTCGATGCCGCCGGACCTGGCCCGCTACCTGGTGCCGAAGGGCTCGATCACCGTCGACGGCGTGTCGCTGACCGTGGTCGAGGTCGGCGAGGAGTCCTTCACGGTCAGCCTGATCCCGGAGACCCTGGCGCGCACCACGCTGGGCAGCAAGCAGCCGGGGGAGCAGGTCAACCTCGAGGTGGACGTGATCGCGAAGTACGTCGAGAAGCTGCTGCCATGAGCGTGCTCAACTGGCTGTACGACGCCCAGGTGACCGTCGCGGGTCATCCGATCACCTGGCGGGAGATCCTCGGCAACGCCTTCGGGTTCGCCTCCGCCGTCGGTGGCCTGCGCCGCAAGGTGTGGGCGTGGCCCGTCGGGATCGTCGGCAACGTGCTGCTGTTCACCGTCTTCATCGCCGCGACCTTCCAGGCCGACGCCCAGGTGCCGCTCTTCGGGCAGGCGGGTCGCCAGGTCTTCTTCGTGATCACCAGCGTCTACGGCTGGTGGCGCTGGCGCCAGGTGCGCGCCGCGGCGGGCGGCGACGCCCACCGGCCGGCGGTCACGCCCCGCTGGGCGACGGCCCGCGAGCGGGCGGCGTACCTGCTCGCCGCGGTGGTCGGCGTGCTGGTCTGCCAGTGGGCCTTCGCGGTCATCGGCGCGGGCTGGCCGGCACCGCGGTGGTACTTCTGGTGCGACGCGTGGATCTTCGTCGGCTCGATGCTGGCGACCTTCGCGATGGCGCGCGGCTGGACCGACTTCTGGCTGACCTGGATCGCGGTGGACGCCGTGGGCGTGCCGCTGCTGTGGCACTCGCAGTACTACCCGACGGCGATCCTCTACGTCGTCTACGGCGCCCTCGTCGTCGCCGGCTTCGTCGTCTGGCTGCGCGCCGGCCGACGCGAGGCCGGCCCCGCCGGGGAGCAGGAGAGGGAGGCGATCAGCGCATGACCGAGATCGATGCCGGCCGGCCGGGCCTGCGCCTGGACCGGGTCGAGGACGCGATCGCCGACATCGCGGCCGGCAGGGCCGTGGTCGTCGCCGACGACGAGGACCGCGAGAACGAGGGCGACATCATCTTCGCTGCCAGCAAGGCCACCCCGGAGCTGATGGCGTTCACGATCCGCCACTCCAGTGGCGTCATCTGCGTGCCGATGCCGGCCGAGATGCTCGACCGGCTGGAGATCCCGCTGATGACGCCGCACAACCGCGACCGGATGCGCACCGCCTACACGGTCTCGGTGGACGCCCGCGACGGCGTCACCACCGGCATCTCCGCGGCCGACCGGGCGCACACCGCGCGGGTGCTCGCCGACTCGGCGACCGAGCCGTGGGAGGTCACCCGGCCCGGGCACATCTTCCCGCTGCGCTACCGCGAGGGCGGGGTGCTGGTCCGCCGCGGCCACACCGAGGCCGCCGTCGACCTCGCCCGGCTGGCGGGACTGACCCCGGCCGGCGTCCTGGTCGAGGTGGTCAACGACGACGGCACCATGAAGCGGGGCCAGCAGCTGCGCGAGTTCGCCGACGAGCACGGGCTGCGGCTGGTCTCCATCGAGCAGCTGGTGCACTACCGGCGGCGCACCGAGATGCACGTGGAGCGCCGTGCCGAGACCCGGCTGCCGACCGAGCACGGCAGCTTCACCGCCTTCGGCTACCGGATCACCGTGGGGGAGTCGCGTGAGGACTCCGGCCACGTCGCCCTGGTGTACGGCGACCCCGCGGACCTGCGCGACGGCACGCCGGTGCTCACCCGGGTGCACAGCGAGTGCCTCACCGGTGACGTCTTCGGCTCCTCCCGCTGCGACTGCGGCCCCCAGCTGGCCGAGGCGATGGACCGGATCGCCGCCGAGGGGCGGGGCGTGCTGATCTACCTGCGGGGCCACGAGGGACGCGGCATCGGCCTGCTCGCCAAGCTGCAGGCCTACCAGCTGCAGGACGGCGGTCGCGACACCGTCGACGCCAACCTCGAACTGGGCCTGCCCGCCGACGCCCGGCACTACGGGGCCGCCACCCAGATCCTGCGCGACCTCGGCGTGGGCAGCGTGCGGCTGATGACCAACAACCCCGACAAGACGCGCAGCCTGGAGAGCTACGGCATCCGGGTGGCCGAACGGGTGCCGCTCACTCCGCGACCCAACGACCACAACCTCGCCTACCTGCAGACCAAGCGCGACCGGATGGGGCACGACCTGCCCCACCTGGCGCCCGTGGAAGGAGACCTCGGATGAGCCGTCAGGGGGCGCCCGCCACCGAGCCGGTCGACTGCCACGGGTTGCGGGTCGCCGTGGTTGCGGCCAGCTGGCACGAGCAGGTGATGGACGGGCTCGTCGCCGGGGCCGAGCGGGCGCTGGCCGACCACAGGGTGGAGGACTCCGTCGTCGTACGCGTGCCCGGCTCCTTCGAGCTGCCGGTGGTCGCCGAGGCGCTGGCCGGGCAGGGCTTCGACGCCGTCGTCGCGCTGGGCGTGGTCATCCGCGGAGGCACGCCGCACTTCGAGTACGTCTGCCGCGCGGCCACCGACGGGCTCGGCCGGGTGGCCCTGGACTGCGGCATCGCCGTCGGCTTCGGCGTGCTCACCTGCGACACCGAGGAGCAGGCCCTCGACCGGGCCGGTCTGG
>DATDNR010000097.1:0-7212 GCA_036518175.1 Marmoricola sp. | reverse complement strand
CGACAGCGAGGAGGTGTTGGTGGCCAGGATGGCCTCGGGCGGGACGATCGCCTCGAGCCTGCGGAAGATGTCCTTCTTGACCTCCAGCGACTCCACGACCGCCTCGATCACGAAGTCGGCGCCGGCCAGCGACTCCATGTCGCTGCTGTAGCTGATCCGGCCGAGCAGCGACTGCTGCTCCTCCTCGCTGAGCTTCCCGCGCTTGACCGCGCGTCCGGTCGAGTGCTCCAGGTGCTGCCGGCCCCGGGCGATGCCCTCGTCGTTCAGCTCGACGCCGCGCACGTCGAAGCCGTGCCGGGCGAACACCTCCGCGATGCCGGCCCCCATGGTGCCGAGTCCGACGACGCCGATCGTGTGGAAGTCACGTGCCATGCCGGGCATCATCGCACTCCGCCATGGTCACCGCCGTGACCGGGTTCACGCACCTGCCGGCGCCGCGAGGTAGATTGCCGCCCCGTGAGAATCGTCGTCGCGCGCTGCCAGGTCGACTACGCGGGCCGGCTCACCGCACACCTGCCGATGGCCACCCGGGTGCTGATGCTCAAGGCCGACGGCTCGGTGCTCGTGCACTCCGACGGCGGCTCCTACAAGCCGTTGAACTGGATGACCCCGCCCTGCACGGTCACGGAGGCGACCACCGAGGACGGCGCCCTGGAGTGGACCGTCTGCACGGCCAGGAGCGACGACACCTTACGCATCCTCATCGAGGAGGTGCTGCACGACTCCAGCCACGAGCTCGGCGTGGACCCGGGGCTGCAGAAGGACGGCGTCGAGAAGCACCTGCAGGAGCTGCTGGCCGAGCACCCGTCCACCCTCGCCGCCGGGCTCACGCTCGTACGCCGGGAGTACCCCACCGCGATCGGGCCGGTCGACCTCATGTGCCGCGACGGTGACGGCCGCTCCGTCGCGGTGGAGATCAAGCGGCGCGGCGAGATCGACGGGGTCGAGCAGCTGACCAGGTACCTCGAGCTGCTCAACCGCGACCCCAAGCTGCGGCCGGTGCGCGGCATCTTCGCCGCCCAGGAGATCAGGCCGCAGGCGCGGGTGCTGGCCGAGGACCGCGGCATCACCTGCGCGGTCGTCGACTACGACGCGCTGCGCGGGATCGACGATCCCTCCCAGCGACTGTTCTGAAGGCGCGGCCGGCCCCGCCTCGTCAGAGGGGCAGCGCGAGGCGGAACGTCGTACCGGTCGGACCGGTGCAGGCGACACGGATCGTGCCCTGGTGCGCCTCGGCGATCGCCCGGGCGATGGCCAGGCCCAGCCCGGCGCCCGGCACCTGCTGGCGGACGGTCTCCGCCGCCCGGAAGAGCCGCTCGAAGAGCCGCTCGGGCGCGACGTCGCCGATGCCCGGGCCACTGTCGACGACATCGATCTCGGCGTGCTGGCCGACCACCCGCAGCTGCACCCGGATGCGCCCGCCGGGCCGGCTGAACTTGACCGCGTTGCCGAGCAGGTTGTCGAGCACCTGACCCAGCCGGTCCCGGTCGCCGCGCACGGGCACCGCGGAGCCGGGAGTCTCCAGCGACAGCTCGAGGGCGGCCTCCTCGGCCGAGGGGCGGGCCGCCTCCACGGCCTCGCGTACGACGCCCTCCAGGTCGAGGTGGTCCATCTGCATGGCGAGGCCGCTGTCCTCGATCGCGGCGATGGTGAGCAGGTCGTTGACCAGCCGCAGCTCCCGCTGTGCGCTGCGACGGATCACCGAGAGGAACCGTTTGCCGTACGGCGTGAGGTCCTCCAGCTCCTCCATGATCTCGGCGTAGCCGATCATCGAGGTCAGCGGCGTGCGCAGCTCGTGCGAGACGGTGGCGAAGAACTCCGACTTCACCCGGCCGGCCTCCTCCTCCACCCGGCGGCGCTCGCTGATGTCGCGCACGGCCGCCGAGATCAGCAGGCCCTGGTCGGTCTCCAGCGGGGCCAGCGAGATCTCCACGGGGAACTCCGAGCCGTCCTTGCGCCGCGCGTAGAGGTCGCCGGCCAGACCCATCGGACGGGTCCGCGGCTCACCGGCGTACCCACTCCGGAAGGACGTGTGCAGCGCCGCGAGCCGATCCGGGACCAGCAGCTCCACCTCATGGCCGACCAGCTCGTCGCGGTCGTAGCCGAAGAGCCGCTCCGCCTGGGCGTTGACCAGCACGACGCGTCCGGCACGATCGACGATCACCATCGCGTCGGGCGCGGCCTCGAGCAGGCCGCGGAAGAGGCGCTCCTCGCGCCGCTTCTCGCTGATGTCCCGGATCGCTGCGCAGACCAGTCGGCCGTGCCGGCTCGGGACCGGCGAGAGGGTCACCTCCACCGGGAAGTCGGTGCCGTCCTTGCGCAGCGCCCTCAGGTCGAGCTCCTCCCCCATCCGGCGGGCCGCCGGGTCGGCCAGGTAGGCCTCGCGCCGTGCGGGCTGGGACTCCCGCTTGCCGACCGGGACGAGCAGGTCGGCGGACCGGCCCAGCAGCTCGGCGCGGCTGTAGCCGAAGAGCCGCTCGGTCTGCTCGTTGACCAGCACGATCGAGCCGGTCTCGTCGACGACCACCATCGCGTCCGGCGCCGCATCGAGGAGCCCCGCGAACGCGAGGTCGTCCCAGCCGGCACTCACCGTCTTGTGCGCCATGGTCGGGCCTCGGTCTGCTCTGTCCGCGCCCACTCACCGCTGAGCGGGCCCGGCACCCCATCCTGCCCGTCCTTCGGCTCGGGTGGGGGCGCAACGACGCGGTGTGTCTAGTCCACCGCGGCGTTCAGCGCTCCAGCGGGGCCAGCCCGTGCGCCCGGCGGACC
This sequence comes from Marmoricola sp., assembly GCA_036518175.1. Lineage (GTDB taxonomy): Bacteria > Actinomycetota > Actinomycetes > Propionibacteriales > Nocardioidaceae > Marmoricola. The sequence goes on along the minus strand of DATDNR010000097.1, from coordinate 4,443 downwards.
GCGGCCACGATGCCGCCCATCGCCTCGGTGAGGCTGAAGTCCTTGGGTGTGAAGACCTCCGCGACCCCGAGCTCCTTCAGCCGGGCCGCGTCCCGGCCGGGGATGATGCCCCCGACGATCACCGGCACGTCCTCCAGCCCCTGCTCGCGCAACCGGTCGAGGATGTCGGGGACCAGCTCCATGTGCGAGCCGGAGAGGATCGAGATGCCCACGCAGTGGACGTCCTCGGCCACCGCTGCGGCGACGATCTGGTCGGGGGTCAGACGGATGCCCTGGTAGATCACCTCGAAGCCGGCGTCGCGGGCGCGGACCGCCACCTGCTCGGCACCGTTGGAGTGCCCGTCGAGCCCGGGCTTCCCGACCAGCAGCCGGAGTCGACCGCCGAGGTCCTCCTCGGTGCGCTTGACCTGCTCCCGCACCCGGGTCAGCTCGGCACCGGCCTCCCCCACCCCCACGGCCCCGGAGACACCCGTCGGCGCCCGGAACTCGCCGAACACCTCGCGCAGCGTGCCGGCCCACTCCCCTGTCGTCGCACCCGCACGGGCCGCGGCCAGCGTCGCCTCCATCAGGTTGGCCCCCGACTTCGCGTCCGCGGCCAGCCTCTGCAGCGCGGCGTCGACCCCGGCCTGGTCGCGCTCCGCCCGCCACGCCTCCACGCTCGCGATCGCCTGCCGCTCGGCCTCCGGGTCGGGCGCCTGGATCGCCGCGTCGAGGTCTGCGGTGAGCGGGGACGGCTCGGTGGTCTCGAACCTGTTGACCCCCACCACCACGTCCTCACCGTTCTCGATGCGGGCCCGGCGGGCGGCGTGGGAGGAGACCAGCTGCTGCTTCATGTACCCGGACTCGACCGCCGCGATGGCCCCGCCCATGGCCTGCACCCGGTCGATCTCCTCCCGGGCCGCGGTGACGAGCTCGCCGACCTTCGCCTCGACGACGTGCGAGCCGTCGAAGATGTCGTCGTACTCCAGCAGGTCGGACTCGTAGGCGAGCACCTGCTGCAGCCGCAACGACCACTGCTGGTCCCACGGACGCGGGAGTCCGAGCGCCTCGTTCCAGGCCGGCAGCTGCACGGCCCGCGCGCGGGCGTCCTTGCTGAGCGTCACGGCCAGCATCTCCAGCACGATGCGCTGCACGTTGTTCTCCGGCTGGGCCTCGGTCAGGCCGAGCGAGTTGACCTGCACGCCGTAGCGGAAGCGGCGCATCTTCGGGTCCTGCACGCCGTAGCGCTCGCGGGTGATCTCGTCCCAGAGCTGCACGAACGCGCGCATCTTGCACATCTCCTCGACGAAGCGCACGCCGGCGTTGACGAAGAAGGAGATCCGCCCGACCACCTTGCCGAAGTCCTCCTCGGAGACCTGGCCGGAGGCCCGGACCGCGTCGAGAACGGCGATCGCGGTGCACATCGCGTAGGCGAGCTCCTGCACCGGGGTGGCGCCGGCCTCCTGGAGGTGGTAGCTGCAGATGTTGATCGGGTTCCACTTCGGGATGCTGTGCACCGTGTAGGCGATCGTGTCCGCGGTCAGCCGCAGCGAGTGCTCGGGCGGGAACACGTAGGTCCCGCGGGAGAGGTACTCCTTGACGATGTCGTTCTGCGTGGTGCCGGCCAGGCGTGCGTGCACCTCGGCGAAGTCGACGTCGCCGTCCGAGGACTGCACGGCCTGCTCCTCGGCGACCACCTGGTAGAGCGCGAGCAGCCACATCGCGGTCGCGTTGATCGTCATCGAGGTGTTCATCTCGACCAGCGGGATGCCCTCGAAGAGCCGACGCATCTCGCCCAGGTGCGGGATCGGCACGCCGACCTTGCCGACCTCGCCACGGCTCAGCGGGTGGTCGGGGTCGTAGCCGGTCTGGGTGGGCAGGTCGAAGGCGACCGAGAGGCCGGTCTGCCCCTTGGCGAGGTTGCCCCGGTAGAGCTTGTTCGACTCCGCGGCCGAGGAGTGGCCGGCGTACGTGCGCATGACCCAGGGGCGGTCCTTGGCGCGCTTCTCAGCACTCATAGGGGGAGGTTAGGGCGACTGGCGAGTAACTGGGTATGCCAAGTGGGCAGTCTCACGCGGCCGCGCGTGAGTCAGAGGCCGGCCGCCACGGAGTCCTCGACGGCGACCAGGCCGCGCAGGTGGGCGAGGTGCAGCAGCCGCCGCACCAGCGGGGGGCAGCCGTGCACCAGCAGCACCCGACCCTGGCGTACGGCGAGCCGGCTCGCGACCGCGATCATCCGCAGGGCCGCGAGGTCGGCCGACTCGACGCCGGAGAGATCGAGCACCACGTCACCGGAGTGGTGCTCCAGGTGGGAGTACAACGCCTCGCGCAGCTCCCCCACCGTGCGCACGTCGACCTGCCCGAAAACCTTGAGAGTGGCTCCCTCGCTGTGAAGGTCCATCGCTTCCCTCCCTCACGCGGCGGTACCCCCTAGGACGTCGAGGATGCCGGAAAGGTTGCGTCGGCATCGTCCGCCACGCGCTGCAGAGTCGTGCAGTGCCAGAAGTTGCAGGACGGCACACGCCCTACGCTGGCGCCATGGTCAACCTCACCCGGATCTACACCCGCACCGGCGACGCGGGCAGCACCCGCCTCGGCGACCTGAGCGAGACGTCGAAGAACGACCTCCGGCTGGAGGCCTACGCGACGGTCGACGAGGCCAACGCCCACATCGGCGTGGCGCTGACGACCTCGGGGCTCGACGACGAGGTCCGGGCGGTGCTGACCCACGTGCAGAACGATCTCTTCGACGTCGGTGCGGACCTGGCCACCCCGGTGGTGGCGGACCCGAAGTACCCACCGCTGCGGGTGGAGCAGGACTACGTCGACCGGCTCGAGGCGTGGTGCGACCGGTTCAACGAGGACCTGCCGGCGCTGCGCTCCTTCATCCTCAACGGCGGCACCCCGGCGGCGGCGCACCTGCACGTGGCACGCACGGTGGCCCGGCGTGCCGAGCGCGCCGGATGGCAGGCCTGGGCCGAGCACTCCGAGACCATGAACCAGCTCGCGCTGAAGTACCTCAACCGGCTCTCCGACCTGCTCTTCATCCTCGCCCGCCATGCGAACCGCGGTCAGGGCGACGTGCTCTGGGTGCCCGGCGGGGAGCGCGGGGGCCAGCAGCGCTGAGCCGCGCGGCGGCCGCGATCCCGAGGCAGGCCACCAGCGAGGACCTCAGCGCACCGGCGCCTGGGACCAGTTGGTGCCGGGGGGCCGCGCCTCCAGCCACGACTGGAAGCCGGTGAGCGCCGATGGGCTCATCGCCAGCTCGACCGGGCCGGCGTCGGAGCGGCATTCGACGATCACGTGTCCGGCGTACAGCGCCAGCGACTCGGTGCCGGACGGAACCCGCTGCCCGACCAGGCGCAGGTGCGTGCGCTCCCAGCGCCGCTTGGGGCGCAGCGCCGGCGAGAAGATCCGGAACCACTCCAGGGTGCCGTCGCTGTAGCGGCCCACGCCCAGAACCCAACCGCGCCCGGTCGAGGACGACCGGACGCGGTAGCTGAGCTCGAAGGTGCCGCCGTGACGGGACAGCCAGCGGCGGCGGACGACGAGGGCGCAGCCGTAGAGCAGCACCAGCAGCAGCACGGCACCGGCTGAGTCGACCAGCCACTGCCAGACCGCCATGGGACACCCTCTCGCTGCTGGAAAAGGCTATCCCTCTGCTCTTTCTGCGGCCTCGTCGAGGAGCCGCTTGGCCTCCTCGTAGTCGCTCTCGTGGGAGATCTCCGCGCGCTCGCAGAGCAGCCGCACCTCGTTGTGGGCCACGGAGATGAAACCGCCGTCGATCGCGGCCACCCAGTGGCCGTCGTTGGCGGTGCGTACGTCGATCCGCCCCGGAGCCAGCACCGACATGATCGGGGTGTGGTTGGCCATCACACCGATCTCGCCGGCCAGCGTCCGGGCGTTGACCACGGTCGCCTCGCCCGACCACAGCTCGCGGTCGGCCGAGACGAGCGCCACCTGCATCGTCGCTGCCATCAATGGTCTCCCGGCTCAGAGGCTCTTCTGGATCTCGTCCCACTTGCGCTCGACGTCGTCGAGCCCACCGCACATGAAGAACGCCTGCTCGGCGACGTGGTCGTACTCGCCGTCGGCGATCTTGTTGAACGCCTCGATGGTGTCCTTGACGGAGACCGTGGAGCCCTCGATGCCGGTGAACTGCTTGGCGACGTAGGTGTTCTGCGACAGGAAGCGCTGGATGCGGCGCGCCCGGGAGACGATGATCTTGTCCTCCTCGGACAGCTCGTCGACACCGAGGATCGCGATGATGTCCTGGAGCTCCTTGTTGCGCTGGAGGATCTGCTTGATCCGGATCGCGCAGTCGTAGTGGTCCTTGCCGATGTACTGCGCGTCGAGGATCCGCGAGGTCGACGTCAGCGGGTCCACCGCGGGGTAGATGCCGAGCGAGGCGATCTCGCGCGACAGCTCGGTGGTGGCGTCGAGGTGGGCGAAGGTGGTCGCCGG
>DATDNR010000096.1:0-2709 GCA_036518175.1 Marmoricola sp. | reverse complement strand
TACGACATCGGCGCCTCGGCGGTGACCGGCCGGCACGTGCTCGAGGCCGCGCCCACCGACCACATCCTCGCCGAGGGCCTCTTCGCCGGACGGCTCATCGAGCCGCTCGACCGGGAGGGCCTGCTCGCCGACGCGCTGTGCGTGCGCCAGAACCGCTCCCTCACGGCAGCCCGCCGGTTCGTGCGTGACCTGTCGGAGCGTCGCAAGGCTCCGCACATCCTGGTGCGCCGCGGTCTCATCCTGTGGCGGGACGAGCCCCGGGTCATCGCGGAGGCGACGGCGCAGGGCGCGCGCTGCGTCCACCCCCGCGAGGCCGAGGCGGAGCTCGCTGCGCTCAGCGCCTCCGTCACGAGCTGAGCGCGCGAGTGGGTGTGCGTACGTCACGCCCACCGAAGCGCCTCATGCGAGCGGCGCCGCCTGACCCAGCGCTGCGTAACCCGGCTTGATCACGTCGTCGATCAGGGCGAGCCTCTCGTCGAACGGGATGAAGGCCGACTTCATGGCGTTGATCGTGACCCATCGCAGGTCCTCGAGCGTCCACCCCGCCTCGTCGCACAGCAGCGTCGCCTCCCTCGTCATCGACGTCGCACTCATGAGGCGGTTGTCGGTGTTGAGGGTCACGCGGAAGCGCAGCCGGCGCAGCAGCGTGATGGGGTGGTGCGCGATCGACACGGCCGCGGACGTCTGCAGGTTGCTGCTCGGGCACATCTCGAGCGGGATGCGCTTGTCACGGACGTACGCCGCCAGCCGGCCGAGGCGCACCCGGTCCAGCTCCAGCGCCGTGAGGGCCTGCGGGTCGTCGGTGTGGCCCTCGAGCCACTCGGAGAAGGGCGAGCCGTCGACCGTGATGTCGTCGACGATGCGCACCCCGTGACCCAGGCGGTCGGCCCCGCACCACTGGATCGCCTCCCAGATGGAGGGCAGGCCGAACGCCTCACCGGCGTGGATGGTGAAGTGGAAGTTCTCGCGCTGGAGGTACTCGAACGCGTCGAGGTGGCGGGTGGGTGGGAAGCCGGCCTCGGCACCGGCGATGTCGAAGCCGGACACCCCCTCGTCGCGGTAGCGGATCGCCAGGCGGGCGATCTCCGTGGCGTTGGCTGCGTGCCGCATGGCCGTCAGCAGGGCCGTGACGCGGATGGGGTGACCGGCGGCAGCGGCCTTGGCCTCCCCGTCCCGCAGTCCGGCGTTGACGGCCTCGACGACGCCCTCGAGGGTCAGGCCCCGCACGAGGTGCTGCTCGGGGGCGTAGCGGCTCTCGGCGTAGACGACGCCGTCGGCAGCAAGGTCCTGCGCGCACTCGCTGGCGACCCGGAAGAGGCCTTCGCGCGTCTGCATGACCGCGAGGGTCTGGTCGAAGGTCTCCAGGTAGCGCGGGAGCGATCCCGAGTCCGCGCTCTCGCGGAACCAGGTGCCGAGGGCGTCGGCGTCCTTCGCCGGCAGGCCCTCGTAGCCGACGCTGTCGGCCAGCTCGATGATGGTCTGAGGGCGCAGGCCACCGTCCAGGTGGTCGTGCAGCAGGACCTTGGGGGCGCGTCGCAGGTCGTCGGGCAGGTGGTCGCTCACCGCGCGTCACCAGCGGAGGTGTCGGCGGCGTCTGCGTCCTCGTCCTCGCGGTGCACCGTGTCGGGGCTGAAGGCGGGCAGGCAGATGGCGACGTACTCGGCGCCCTCTGGACCGCACGAGTAGCGGATACGCTCACCGCCCCGGGTCACGACCGTCTGGCCGGCCTGCACCTCCAGCGAGCCGCCGTCGTGGTCGACGACCACGGTGCCGGCGAGGACCACGGTGATCTCGTCGAACTCGGGCGTCTGGAAGGGCTCGGACCAGCCGGCAGGAGCGACCATACGAGCGACCGACACCGACGTCTGCAGACCGGCATCAGGGGTGTTGACCGCACCGACGTGCTCGTCGATGACCTTCCCGCCGGGGACGGGGATGCGGGTTGGAGAGGCGATGAGTTCAGGCACGAGTCCAACCCTAGCCCCCTGGTTGTGGGACCTGGATATCCGACGTGGATATGCGACAACCCCGCCGGAGGCTCTCTGGCGGGGTTGTCGTGAATGGTTGTCCGGCTGCGTCCTACTCTCCCACACCGTCACCAGTGCAGTACCATCGGCGCTGAAGGGCTTAGCTTCCGGGTTCGGAATGGAGCCGGGCGTTTCCCCTTCGCTATGACAGCCGAAACTCTATGGAGATGTATCAAACGTGGTGTGGACGCGGAACCCGCACACCACCGGGTGGTGGTAGGGGGTTCGTGGCGTGTTCCCGTTTGTATCTCGGGAACCGCACAGTGGACGCGTAGCATCTTTGATGGTCAAGTTGTCGGCTTATTAGTACCGGTCAGCTCCACACATTGCTGTGCTTCCACATCCGGCCTATCAACCCAGTCGTCTAGCTGGGAGCCTCTCACCCTCGCGGGTCTGGAAACCTCATCTTGAAACGTGCTTCCCGCTTAGATGCTTTCAGCGGTTATCACTTCCGAACGTAGCTAATCAGCGGTGCCCTTGGCAGGACAACTGACACACCAGAGGTTCGTCCATCCCGGTCCTCTCGTACTAGGGACAGCCTTTCTCAAGTTTCCTACGCGCACAGCGGATAGGGACCGAACTGTCTCACGACGTTCTAAACCCAGCTCGCGTACCGCTTTAATGGGCGAACAGCCCAACCCTTGGGACCTACTCCAGCCCCAGGATGCGACGAGCCGACATC
>DATDNR010000095.1:0-17678 GCA_036518175.1 Marmoricola sp. | reverse complement strand
TTCACGGTCAACGTCGAGCGGCTCAAGCCCTGGCACACCCTGACCGGACGGCAGCACTTCTACCTCGACCACGACTGGATCAGCGAGCTGGGTGAGGGCCTGCCGGTCTACCGGCCACCGGTGGACATGGGGTCGCTCTTCGGTGAGCCCGGCATCGGTGCCGTGGGTGAGCTGGGGGTGACCGTGCGCTACCTGACCCCGCACAACAAGTGGTCGATCCACTCGGAATACCAGGACAACCTCTTCATGCTGTCGCTCTCCCGTGGTGGGCAGACGATCTGGATGTCGGAGGTGGACGCCGCGAAGGTGGGCGTGCGGGACAACGACTGGATCGAGGCGGTCAACCGCAACGGCGTCGTCGCGGCGCGGGCCATCGTCTCCCACCGGATGCCGGAGGGCACCGTCTACATGCACCACGCGCAGGACCGGCTGATCGACGTACCCATCGCGGAGACCTCCGGCAGACGCGGCGGCATCCATAACTCGCTGACCCGGCTGCTGGTCAAGCCCAGCCACCTGATCGGCGGCTACGCCCAGCTGTCCTACGCCTTCAACTACCTCGGCCCGACGGGCAACCAGCGCGACGAGATCACCGTCATCCGCAAGCGCTCCACGGAGGTGACCTACTGATGCGCGTCATGGCCCAGATGGCGATGGTGATGAACCTCGACAAGTGCATCGGCTGCCACACCTGCTCGGTCACCTGCAAGCAGGCGTGGACCAACCGGTCGGGCACCGAGTACGTCTGGTTCAACAACGTCGAGACCCGCCCCGGCCAGGGCTACCCGCGCACCTATGAGGACCAGGAGGAGTGGCAGGGCGGCTGGGAGCTGAACCGCCGAGGCCGGCTCAGGCTCAAGGCGGGCGGGCGGTTCAAGAAGCTGCTCACGATCTTCGCCAACCCCAAGCTGCCCAGCATCAGCGACTACTACGAGCCGTGGACCTACGACTACGCCACGCTCACCGACGCCCCGGCGCAGGAGCACACCCCGGTGGCCCGGCCGAAGTCGCTGCTGTCCGGCAAGGACATGCAGATCAGCTGGTCGGCGAACTGGGACGACAACCTCGGCGGCTCCGAGGCGAGCTACCGGCACGACCCGGTGCTGCAGAAGGTCTCGGCGCAGGTGCAGCGCTCCTTCGAGGAGACCTTCATGTTCTACCTGCCCCGCATCTGCGAGCACTGCCTGAACCCCTCCTGCGCGGCGTCCTGCCCCAGCGGCGCGATCTACAAGCGCGAGGAGGACGGCATCGTGCTCGTCGACCAGGACCGCTGTCGTGGCTGGCGGATGTGCGTCTCCGGCTGTCCGTACAAGAAGGTCTACTTCAACCACCGCACCGGCAAGGCCGAGAAGTGCACGTTCTGCTTCCCCCGCATCGAGGTCGGCATCCCGACGGTCTGCTCCGAGACCTGTGTCGGCCGGCTGCGCTACCTCGGCCTGATGCTGTACGACGCCGACAAGGTGCTCGGGGCCGCGTCGACCGCGGACGAGCACGACCTCTACGAGGCGCAGCGCTCGGTCTTCCTCGACCCCGACGATCCCGAGGTGCAGCGGGAGGCCGAGCGCGCCGGCATCCCGCACGACTGGGTCGTGGCGGCGCAGCGCTCCCCGGTGCACGCGCTGATCAGCAGGTACAAGGTCGCGCTGCCGCTGCACCCGGAGTACCGCACGATGCCGATGGTCTGGTACATCCCGCCGCTCTCCCCCGTCGTCGACGTGGTCCGCGACACCGGCGAGGACGCCGAGGACGAGCGCAACCTGTTCGCCGCGATCGACGCGCTGCGCATCCCGGTGGAGTACCTCGCCGGCCTCTTCACCGCCGGCGACACCGCGCCCGTCGACCGGGTGCTGCGCCAGCTGGCGGCGATGCGCTCCTACATGCGCGACATCAACCTGGGCCGCGACCCCGACGGCTCCATCCCGGCCGCGGTGGGCATGGCCGAGGAGGAGATGTACGACATGTACCGCCTGCTGGCGCTGGCCAAGTACGACGAGCGCTACGTGATCCCGCCGGCGCACGCGGAGCAGGCGCACGCGCTCGAGGCGCTCGGCACCGAGTGCCCGGTCGGTTCCGGTCCCTTCGGGGAGGGCTCGGGGGCGCCGACGCCGATCGCGGTGGAGAACTTCGCGATGCTGCGCGACCGGCAGACCGCCGACTCGCTGGCGGCGCCGGCGGACAAGGGCACCCGCGTGAACCTCCTCAACTGGGACGGCAAGGGAGTGCCGAGCGGGATGTTCCCACCCCGCGAGACCATTCCCACCCCCGACGGGGAGCCGGGCAGCACCCCGGACACCTCCGACGAGGGAGCCACCGGGCCGGGCGGCACCGGCGGCCTGACCGGAGGGGCCGACTACAAGTGAGCAGGCGTCCCGAGCCCGCGCTGGCCGACGACGAGCTGACCCTGGCGTGGCAGTCGGCCTCGCTGCTGCTCGGCTACCCCGACGAGGAGCTCCTCGGGCGGCTGGATCTGGTCCGCACGGCGGCCCGCCGGCTGCCCACCCGCGTCGGCGAGCCGATCGGGCGCGTGGTCGCGCACCTGCAGCGGACGGGGCTGGTGCAGCTGCAGCAGGCGTACGTCGAGACCTTCGACACCCGGCGGCGCACCAACCTGTTCCTGACCTACTTCGTGCACGGCGACACCCGCAAGCGCGGTCTCGCGCTGCTCCGCTTCAAGCAGACCTACCTGCGCTCGGGCTTCGTGCTCGACGCGGGCGAGGCCACCGGCGGGGAGCTGCCCGACCACCTGTGCGTGGTGCTGGAGTACGCCGCCACCGTGGACCGGCGCCTCGGCTGGGGGCTGCTGCTGGACCACCGGGCCGGGCTCGAGCTGCTCCGCCTGGCGCTGGCCGACGACGGCTCCCCGTGGGCAGGCGCGGTCGAGGCGGTGTGCGCGACGCTGCCCCCGCTGCGGGGTGGGGAGATGGCGGCGGTGCAGCGGCTCGCGGCGGAGGGACCGCCGGCCGAGGAGGTCGGGCTGACGCCGTACGGCACGCCCGCCTTCGACGCCGCACTCGAGGAGAGAGGAGCCCGGTCGTGAGCACCTTCCTGTGGGTGGTCTACCCCTACATCTGCCTGACCTTCTTCGTGCTCGGGCACATCTGGCGTTACCGCTACGACAAGTTCGGCTGGACCACCCGCTCCTCGCAGCTCTACGAGGCCCGACTGCTGCGCTGGGGCAGCCCGCTGTTCCACTTCGGCATCCTCTTCGTCTTCCTCGGCCACGTGATGGGCCTCGGCGTGCCGGAGTCGTGGACGTCCGCGGTGGGCCTGTCCGAGCGCTGGTACCACGTGCTGGCCATCGGCATCGGGTCCGTCGCCGGCTTCTCCACCATCGTCGGGATGGTCATCCTCATCTACCGTCGGCGCACGGTCGGCCCGGTCTTCAGCGTGACCACCCGGATGGACAAGTTCATGTACGCCGTCCTGGCCGCGGTGATCCTGCTGGGCCTGGTGAACACCGCCGGCCAGGTCATCAACGACTACAACTACCGCCAGGGGGTCTCGATCTGGTTCCGCGGCATCTGGCGCGGAGCGCTCCACCCGCAGCTGATGGAGCACGCCCCGCTGAGCTTCCAGCTGCACGGCCTGCTGGCGATGTTCCTCTTCGCGCTGTGGCCGTTCACCCGGCTGGTGCACGTCTTCAGCGCACCGCTGGGCTACCTGACCCGTCCCTACATCGTCTACCGCTCCCGCGACGTCACGGCCGCCGGCACCCGACCCGAGCGGCGCGGCTGGGAGCACGTGGAGCCACCCCAGCCGCGCCGCCTCTGAGCAACGGCGTCGGGCCTCAGAGGTTGCCGCGCAGCTCCTGCTCGCGCTCGATGGCCTCGAAGAGCGCCTTGAAGTTGCCCTTGCCGAACCCCAGCGAGCCGTGCCGCTCGATCAGCTCGAAGAAGACCGTCGGCCGGTCGCCGATCGGCCTGGTGAAGATCTGCAGCAGGTAGCCGTCCTCGTCGCAGTCGACGAGGATCTTGCGCTTCTGCAGCTCCTCGATCGGCACGCGGACCTGACCGATCCGCGCGCGCAGCTCCGGGTCCTCGTAGTAGGAGTCCGGGGTGTCGAGGAACTCCACGCCGTTGTCGCGCAGCGCGTCCACGGTGGCCAGGATGTCGTTCGTGGCCAGCGCGAGGTGCTGGGCACCGGGGCCGCGGTAGAACTCGAGATACTCGTCGATCTGGCTCTTCTTCTTGGCGATCGCCGGCTCGTTGAGCGGGAACTTCACGCGGTGGTTCCCGTTGGCGACCACCTTGCTCATCAGCGCCGAGTAGTCGGTGGCGATGTCGTCACCGATGAACTCCGCCATGTTCGCGAAGCCCATCACCTTGTTGTAGAAGGTGACCCACTCGTCCATCCGGCCCAGCTCGACGTTGCCGACCACGTGGTCGAGGGCCTGGAAGAGGCGCTTGGGCTGCCCCTCCCGCCTGCGCCAGGTCGACTGCCGGGCCACGTAGCCGGGCAGGTAGGGGCCGGAGTACTTCACCCCGTCGACGACGCGCTGCACCAGGCTGTGCACGGTCTCGCCGTAGGCGCCGATCGCGGCCACGCGGACGGTGCCGTGCTCGTCGGAGAGGTCGGTGGGCTCCTGCACGACGGTGGCACCCGCGCGGCGCGCCTGCTCCACGCACTTGTCGACGTCGGGCACCTCCAGCGCGATGTCGGTGACGCCGTCACCGTGGCGACGGTGGTGGTCGGCCAGGGGGCTGTCGGGGTCGACGGCCCCGTTGATCACGAACCGGATCGAGCCGGACTCGAGCACGAACGACTTGTGGTCGCGGTTGCCGTTCTCCGGACCCGAGTAGGCGATGAGCTGCATCCCCCAGGCCGACTGGTAGTAGTGCGCGGTCTGGGTGGCGTTGCCGACGCAGAAGACGATCGCGTCCCACCCGGTGACGGGGAACGGGTCGCCGGCCTCGTCGTACTCCACGAGCCCGACGAGCTGCTTGAGCTGGTCGATGGTGAGGTCGGCGCGCAGCTCGTCCTCGGTGAGGGCGCCGCCGGTGGAGGGGATGGACGGGGTGCTGGGACGTTCGGTTGCCTGGGTCATGGCGCCGAGGATGTCGGGATCGCGCATTGTGTGCAACAGTACGACGAAACACTGGACAACTTGCACAGTCTGAGGCGCCCTCATGGACGACATCGACCGCAACCTGATCGAGCTCTTCACCGCCGAGCCGCGGATCGGCGTGCTCGAGGCGTCCCGGCGGCTCGGCATCGCCCGGGGCACCGCCCAGTCCCGGCTCGACAAGCTGCAGCGGTCCGGGGTGATCTCCGGCTGGGCGCCCGCCCTCTCCCCTGAGGCGCTGGGCTACCCGGTCACGGCGTTCCTGACCCTGGAGATCCGCCAGGGCGCGGGCCATGAGGCGGTGGCGCGGCACCTCGCGCAGATCCCCGAGGTGCTCGAGGCGCACACCATCACCGGTGCCGGGGACATGTGGGCCCGCGTGGTCGCGCGTTCCAACGCAGACCTCCAGAGGGTCATCGACCAGGCCCTCGCCGACCCCGCGATCGTGCGCAGCTCCACGGTGATCGCGCTGGCGACCCAGATCGGCTACCGGGTGCTGCCGCTGGCCCGGGCCGCCGCCGACGCAGCGACGCCCGGGCCGGAGCTCAGCTCACGGTGATCCGCGTGCCGTTGGAGACCAGCCACCAGTCGATCGAGGCGAAGTCGGCAGGGTCGATCACCTGGTGGGCGCTGACCCAGTCGATGAGGAGCTGGGTGATCGCCACCTGACGGTTGTAGACCACCGGCGCGGTGGTGACGTGCGGGAAGCCGCCGCCGCCGGACTGTCGGTAGTTGTTGATCGCCACCACGAACCGGTCCGCCCCGGTCAGCGGGGCACCGCCGTAGGCCAGGTTCTTGATCCGGCTGCCCACCGGCTGCGCGATGTCGATGTCATAGGTGAGCGGCTTGTCCACCCCGGCCATCGAGTCGAAGTTGTAGTCCGGCACCCCGTTGGGGGCGGATCCGGCGTACTTCGCGTTGGTCACCTGGTCCATCGTGAACGGACCCGTGCCACTGACCTGCTGGAAGTAGCGGGCGGACTGCTCGAGGTAGTCCTTGATCTGGTCGCCGTCGAGCTCGATCCCGAGCAGGGTGTTGTCGTAGATGTAGAGCCCGGCCACGTCACGCACGGTCACGTCGCCGGCCTTGAAGCTGGCCTGCCGGTTGAACGGCGCGGCGATGCTCAGCACGGGCAGGCTGTTGCCGCTGCCCAGCGCCTGGCGCACCGCGTCGGCCTGCACGTAGTTCACGAAGTCGATGATCGGCACGTCGGCGACCACGGCCCGCGCCGCGCTCATCTGCTCCTTGGAGGTGCCGATGACCGAGTTGACGTAGCCGACCACGGTCTGGTGCTCCTGGCGCACCGCGGCAGCCACGTCAGCCCGCTCGGGGACCACGTTGGAGTTGAGGTTCTGCGAGCTCGCCGAGGCCACCTGCCAGCGGCCGCGGACCAGCTCGAGGTTCAGGTCCATCACCGCCAGCCGCATGCCCCAGTAGTCGGGCTCGCACAGCAGCACCGGCTTGCCGGTCCGCTCATTGGGGACGAACCGTTGCGGGATGTCGACGTGTGCGTGGCCGACCAGGATCGCATCGACGTCGGGCACCTGCGCGGCGACCAGGCTCGAGGCGTTCTCCGGCGGGAGCGTGTCGCCGTACGACGAGCTGGTGTCCATCCCCGAGTGCGCGACCACCACGACGACGTCGCAGCCGCGCTTCTTCAGCTCGGGCACGAACTTCTGCGCCTGCTCGACCAGGCCCGGGAACTCGATGCGGCCCGAGACGTTGGCCTTGTCCCAGATCGCGATGCCGGGATTGGTCAGCCCGAGCACGCCGACGGTCAGCCGGGGACCGTGCGGCGGCTGGAACTGCTTGATGAGGTACGGCGGGAAGACCGGCCGCCCGGTCGCCGGGTCCACGGCGTTGGCGCCGAGCAGCGGGAAGTTCACCTGCCCCTCGTAGGTGCGCAGCAGGTCGATGCCGTAGTTGAACTCGTGGTTGCCGAGCGCCGCTGCGTCGTAGCCCATCAGGTTCATCGCCTTGGCCATCGGGTGCTCGACCTTCGGCCCGATCGGCTCCTTGAGCGCGTAGTAGTAGGCCAGCGGCGTGCCCTGGATGGTGTCGCCGGCGTCGAGGGTCAGGAGCGGTTCGCCGCGACGCTCGCGACGCATCGCCTCGATCAGCGTGGCCACCTTGGCGACGCCGACGTCGTTGTGCGCGGCGTCGTCGTACTCGGCGTCCTTGTAGTAGTCCCAGTTGTAGACATGGCCGTGCAGGTCGGTGCTGCCCAGCACGGTCAGACGCACGCGCGGCACGCCCTTGCCGGTGCCGGCCCAGGCGGGCGTGGGCACGAAGCCGGCGGCGGCCAGCGCGGCGGCACCGGCGAGCACGGCGCGGCGGCTGGTGGACTTCTCGAGCAGCTGCTGCGGCTGCGTCTGCGACTCGGTCATGGATCCCGGACTCCCTCTGCGAGCGTGGTGGCGCGCTGTTTCTACCAGCACAGAGGGTTCGTTGCCCAGTGCAAATGCCGAGCGGGTCCCGGTGTCCTGCCTCAGCCGGACTTGCGGGTCGCCCACAGCCGCAGCGTGTCGATGCGCTCGCGCAGCTGGTCGGCCGTGGCGACGGCGGCCGCCGGCCCACCGCACTCCTTGCGGAGCTTGGCGTGCGTGACCCCGTGCGGCGTGCCGGTGCGGTGGTGCCACGCCGCCACCAGCGAGTTCAGCTCGCGGCGCAGCAGCGCCAGCTGCTCGTGGCTCATCATCGCCGACACCGGGTCGGCCTCGTCGGCAGCGGCCGGCCCCGAGGGCGGCGTCGTACGGCGGGCGCGCTCGGACTGCCGGCGACGCAGCAGCTCCCGGACCTGGTCGGGCTCGAGCAGGCCCGGGATGCCGAGGAAGTCCATCTCCTCCTCCGAGCCGACGTGCACCTCGCCGGCGTGCCCGAACTCCGCGCCGTCGTAGAGCACCCGGTCGAACCGCGCCTCGGAGCCGAGCGCCTCGAAGGGCAGCAGCGCCTCCTCGGCCGAGGCCGCCTCGGCCTGCTGCGCCTGCTGCAGCAGGGCATCGGCGTCGGCGAACATGTCGTCGTCGTCGGTGACCTTCTTGCCCAGCGCGTGGTCGCGCTCGACCTCCATCTCCGCGGCGAAGCCGAGCAGGGTGGCCACCGAGGGCAGGAAGATCGACGCGGTCTCGCCACGCCGCCGGGCCCGGACGAAGCGGCCCACGGCCTGGGCGAAGAAGAGCGGCGTCGCCGTGGTGGTGGCGTAGACCCCCACGGCCAGGCGCGGCACGTCGACCCCTTCGGAGACCATCCGTACGGCGACCATCCACCGGCCGTCGCCTGCGGAGAACTTCGCGATCTTGCGCGACGCGGCCTTCTCGTCCGACAGCACGACCGTGGGCTTCTCGCCCGCGACCTCGTGCAGCAGGCGGGCATAGGCGCGTGCGGAGTCCTGGTCGGTGGCGATGACCAGGCCGCCGGCGTCGGGCACGTGCCGCCGCACCTCGGAGAGCCGCCGGTCGGCCGCCGCGAGCACCGACGGCATCCACGAGCCCCCGGGGTCGAGGGCGGTGCGCAGCGCCTGCGCCGCCATGTCCTTGGTCAGCGGCTCGCCGAGCCGGGCCGCGACCTCGTCGCCGGCGCGGGTGCGCCACTGCATCTCCCCGCTGTAGGCCAGGAACAGCACCGGCCGCACGACGTGGTCGGCCAGCGCCCGCGCGTAGCCGTAGCTGTAGTCGGCCAGGCTGCGCGGGATCCCGTCGGGGCCGGGTGCGTAGGTGACGAACGGGATCGGGTTGACGTCGGAGCGGAACGGGGTGCCGGTCAGGCACAGGCGCCGCCGGGCCGGCTCGAACGCCTCCCGGATCGCCTCGCCCCAGGAGAGCGCGTCACCGGCGTGGTGCACCTCGTCGAGGATCACCAGCGTCTTGGAGCGCTCGGTGCGGATGCGGTGCGCCAGCGGGTTGGTCGCGACACCGGCGTAGGTCACCGCGACGCCGACGAAGTCGCCGCTGGTGCGGCCCTTGCCGCCGGAGTAGGTGGGGTCGAGCGGGATCCCCACCCGGCCGGCGGCCTCGGCCCACTGGGTCTTGAGGTGCTCGGTCGGCGCGACGACCGTGACGCGGTCGACGACCCGGCGGCTGAGCAGCTCCGAGGCGACGGTCAGCGCGAAGGTGGTCTTGCCGGCTCCCGGCGTCGCGACGGCGAGGAAGTCGCGTGGCGAGCGCTCGAAGTAGGCCGACAGGGCCGCCGTCTGCCACGCCCGCAGCTTGGTCGCCGTACCCCAGGCCGCGCGGTCGGGATAGGCGGGTGGAAGCTCCAGCTGTGGCGCGTGCGGATCCTCCGGCCCCGTCACGGGGCCCGCCACCGCAGCCAGGCGCGGTCCATGCGAACCGCCTGGCCGGGGGTGAAGGTGTCCATGCACCGGTCCGGGGAGTAGTCCATGAAGTTGTGCACCGGGTCGCTCCCGGGCGAGGGGCAGGTGTCGCGGCTCTCGTCGCAGTAGTAGGACGGCGACGCCTCGGCGGGGGTGTCGGCGACCAGGTCCCCGGCACCGGTGCAGCCGCCCTGGAAGGTGTGCAGCAGGCCGAGCCAGTGGCCCGTCTCGTGGATCAGCGTGTCGCCCAGGTCGTAGCCGGGCAGCCCGCCGCCCGGCAGTGCCTTGCGGGTGATCGTCACTCCGTCGAGCCGCGGGCGCTGGGCGTACTGCCAGGGGAAGCGGGACCAGCCGAGCAGATCCCGCGGCCCTCCGGTGATGTAGAGGTTCAGCGTGCGCGCGCTGCCGACGTGCAGGGCCTGCTTCATCTGCGTGTCGCGCGCGTCGAAGCTCGAGGCGTGCCACCACGCCTCGCGCGTGGTGTGGTCCACCCCGGCGAGCGCGAAGTGGTAGCGGGTGCTCTCGCCGCCGGCCACCTGCCTACCGGCGAAACCGCGGTTGAGCAGGCCGATCCACTGGTGCAGCCGGGCACGCGAGGCGTTGGGGTGCTCGCCCGGGCGGGTGCCGCGGATGACGTGCACCCGGACCGGGATGCGGACCTGCCGGGGCAGCACGACGGCGGGGTTGCGGGCCCCGGCCCGAGGACCGGCGACCCGCGCCAACGCGACCCGGGCTCCGGCGGTGACCGGGGGCGTGTCGCGCTCGCGGTGCACCACCGGCACCCTCTCCCCCGCCGCGGCGCGCTTGCACGGCGCGGCAGCTCCGAGCGGGCGGGCGGCGTCGACGCGTGCGTGCGCGGGAGCAGCAGAGAGCACTCCGCCGCCCGCGAGGGCGGCGGTGAGGAGGAGGGAGGTCAGGCGGCGGGACCGCGTCACTCCTCACCGTCCCCGGATTTGAGGTTGTCCCAGATCTCCTTGCACTCCGGGCAGACGGGGTACTTCTCCGGGTCGCGGCTCGGCACCCAGACCTTGCCGCAGAGCGCGACCACCGGCGTGCCGTTGATCATCGCGTCCATCAGCTTGTCCTTGGGGACGTAGTGCGACAGCCGCTCGTGGTCTCCGCCGTCGTTGGTGCGGGTCCGCTCGTCGAGGCGCGTGTCCTCCAGGACGCCGGTCCCGAAGCCCGGGGTCAACTGAGTGCTCACCCAGCGAGTGTAACGACCGGGCGGCGGCTCTCGGCACCTCTAGTTCCAGTTCGGGTCGGCCGGCATGGTCGCCAGCATGGCCAGCTCGCCCGGCTGCCGGCGCAGCACGTGCTCCCAGAGCCGGTCGGGCTCGGGGTGGAAGAGGTCACCGGCCTCGGCGGGGACGACGACCCACGCGCCGGACTCGATCTCGGCCTCCAGCTGGCCCGCCGACCATCCGGCGTACCCGGCATAGATGCGCAGCTCGTCGAGGCCGTCCTCGAGGAGCTCGACCGGGGTGTCGAGGTCGACCAGCCCGGTGCGGTCGAAGAGCGGGCGCCAGCCGACGAGCTCGTCGTCGACGGCGGTGACGCGGGCCACGCCCAGCGCCGCGTCGGTCTCGACCGGCCCGCCCTGGAAGAGCACGTCCGGGCGGTGCACGAGCTCGGCCCACGGTTCGAGCACCTCCCCCACCGGGGTCGTCGAGGGGCGGTTGAGGATCACCCCGAGCGCACCGTCGCCGTCGACGTTGAGCAGCAGCACGATGGAGCGGGCGAAGTTCGGGTCCCCCAGGAGCGGGGAGGCGATCAGCAACCTGCCGGCAGCGAGCTCCATGGCTCCATCGTGGCACGAAGGGAGGGCGGATCAGGCCCACCTACACTGCGGAGGTGGCCCGCCGTCCTTCCGACAAGCTCCTCGCCGCCCCGCCCCAGGCGAAGGGTGGGCGCCGGCAGCAGTACTCCAGCGCCACCAAGCGGGCGCTGGTGGACGTGGCCGCCCGCCTCTTCACCGCACACGGCTACGCCGCCACCAGCCTGGATGCCATCGTGGCGGGGGCTCGCGTCACCAAGGGGGCGCTCTACCACCACTTCACCGGCAAGCAGGCCCTCTTCGAGGCCGTCTTCGCGAGGGTGGAGGGCGACGCCGCGCGCCGCATCAGGGCTGCCCTCGAGGGCACCAGCGACCCCTGGGAGAAGGCCCTGGCCGGGCTGCGGGCCTTCCTCGACGTGGTGCAGGAGCCCGGCTACCAGCGCGTGGTGGTGCAGGAGGGCCCGGCCATCCTGGGTTACGAGCGCTTCCGCGAGCAGGAGGAGCGGTCGAGCTACGCGATCGTGCAGGACATCGTGCGGTCGGTGCTCGAGGCCGGCACGCTCGACCTCGACGAGGCGATGGTGGGGATCTTCAGCCGGATCTTCTTCGGCGCGATGTCCGCGGCCGGGGAGACGGTCACGGCGGCCGCGGACCCGAAGGTGGCGGTCGCGCAGGTGGAGACCGCGATCACCTTCATCATCAGCGGCTTCCGCGCGCTGGCCGACAACGGCGTCCAGCTGCCCGACCCGTCCGGGCTCCTCGCTCCTGGCCGCGGGGAGCCCGGCGCGGTCTGAGGCTCACGCGCTCCTCACTTGCCGAAGGAGACGCCCCCGCCCTGGCCGTCGACCGGCGTCAGCTCGATCCACACGTGGCCTGCCGGCACCTTCAGCGGCCCGGCGGCGGTGCGCAGCTGCAGCCGGCTGGCCAGCTTCTTCTTGTGCCAGGTGCCGCGCACCACCTGGCCCTTGTGGAAGAGCATCAGGTCGCCGGTGCCCTGGAAGATCGTCTCCGGCACCGGGTTGCCGGCCGGGTCGCGGTAGCCGGCGTTGCCCTCGTGCACCCGCAGCACCAGCACGCTGTCGGGGTGGAACTGGTCGTTCTTGGGCGCGTAGGAGTTGGTGTTGGTGTAGCGGCCACCCCGGTAGACCCACTCGGTCGTGTGGCCGGGGCTGAACCGGACCGCGACGTGCCGGGCCTTGTGGGTGCCGGAGAAGTCCTTCTCGGTGCCCCAGGGCAGGTAGTTGGCCGGCACCACCGGCTTGCGCTTGATGTGCCTGACCAGCTCGGGCAGGTGCACCATCAGGTTGTACGGCGACGCGGAGCTGTCCCGGAAGTAGCCCGGCCCGCCGGTCCAGTAGGGCACGTGCTGGCGCTGCAGCCGGTGCAGGGTCGGCGGCGCGGCGCCGCTGGAGATGATCGTGGCGTGCAGGGGCTTGACGATGCCGATGTCGGAGGCGCGCATCGACCGCACCGGCCCGACCAGGCCGGGGATCTTCTGGTAGTAGAAGACCGCCAGTCGGGTGATGCCCCCCTCCACCAGCTCCTCGCTGACCATGTCGGCCTTCGCCATCCCCGTCTGCGGGTAGCTCTCGGCGGTGTTCGGGATCTTCACCGCCAGCACCGGGTGCTTGGGAGTCCTCGTGTGCACCGGCAGCCCGGTGAGCGGCCACAGGGCGGCCAGCGTGCTCCCGCCCTGGATGGGCTGGGACCGGGGGGTGGGGGTCGGGGAGGACTTGGCCGACGGTGAGGACGAGCCGCCGCAGCCGGCGAGGGTGATCCCGACGAGCAGCGCGAGGGTCGCCGCGACGTACGTCGAGGCCCGTCGCAGGGCAGGCCGGCGCGGGGGGACAGCAGTCATGCGCCCCAGTGTGACGGAGGGGGGCCTGCGATCCGCGCAGGCCCCCCGTCGTGTTGGTCTCAGATCTTCGCGCCGCCGTCGACGTAGAGCGTCTGCCCGGTGATGTACGACGCCTCGTCGCTGCACAGGAACGCCGCCGCGGCGGCGATGTCCTCCGGTGTCCCGACCCGCTTGACCGGGTTGGCCTCGGCGCTGAGCCGGCGGAACTCCTCCACGTCCAGCTTCAGCCGGCGGGCGGTGTCGTCGGTCATGTCGGTGGCGATGAAGCCCGGCGCGATCGCGTTGACGTTGATCCCGAAGGGGCCCAGCTCGAGGGCCAGGGTGCGGGTGAAGCCCTGGATGCCGGCCTTGGCGGCGGAGTAGTTGGCCTGGCCACGGTTGCCGTTGGCCGAGGTGCTCGAGGTGTTCAGGATCTTGCCGTACTTCTGCTCGACGAAGGTCTTCTGCGCCGCGCGGCTCATCAGGAACGCGCCGCGCAGGTGCACGCCCATCACCGAGTCCCAGTCCTCGAGGCTCATCTTGAACAGCAGGTTGTCGCGGGTGATGCCGGCGTTGTTGACCAGGATGTGCAGCCCGCCGAGCTCCTCGACGACCCGGTCGACGGCCGCCTGGGCGGAGCCCTCGTCGGCGACGTTGCAGCCGACGCCGATCGCCTTCGTCGCACCCAGCGACTCCGCCGTCGCCTGCGCCTGCGACTCGTCGAGGTCGAGGACCGCGACCGCGGCGCCCTCGTCGGCGAACCGCTTGGCGGTGCCGGCGCCGATACCGCGCGCGGCGCCGGTGATGATGGCAACTCGTCCGTCGAAACGACCCATGGGTGCTCCTTGAGAGGTGAGGGGTTGACCGGCCCACTGTAGGGACGGCTCAGCGCCCCGCCGCCGCCAGGGTGGCGCGCAGCCGGTCGCCGTACGACGCCCGCTCGCCGTCGTCGGCGTACTTCGTGCGCGGCCAGAAGAAGCCGCGCAGCCCGTCTCCCTTGGTGCGGGGCACCACGTGCAGGTGCAGGTGGGGGACGCTCTGCGAGACCACGTTGTTCATCGCCACGAAGGACCCCTGGGCGCCGAGCCCGTCGACCATCGCCCCGGCCAGTCGCTGACCCGCCGCGAGGAACGGGTCGCGCAGTGCTGCCGGAAGATCGAGCAGGGTGGGGACGTGCTCGCGCGGCACCAGGAGGGTGTGTCCCTTGAACACCGGCCGGGTGTCGAGGAAGCCCACGAGCAGGTTGTCGGACCAGACGACCTCGGCCGGCACCTCTCCTCCGGCGATCCGGCAGAAGAGGCAGTCGGCGTCCTTCGCGACCGGCACGCCGGGCAGCCCGGCCGTCACAGTCCGGCCGTCCGGAGGATCGCGGCCACGGACCGGTCGACGTCGTCCTCGGTGGTGGTCCAGTTCGAGACGGAGATGCGCACCAGCCGTCGGCCGCGCCACGTCGTACCGCCGAACCAGGCCTCGCCGCCGTGTTGCAGGGCGGCGATCACCCGGTCGGTGCGCTCGTCGTCGCCGAAGCCGACCAGCACCTGGTTGAGCACCACGTCGTTGGCGATCTCGGCACCGCCGGCTTCGAGGCCCGCGGCGAACCTGCGGGCCAGTCTGCAGAAGCGGTCCACCAGGTCGGCGACGCCGTCGCGGCCCAGCTCGAGGAGGCCGGCCCACGCCGCGAAGCCCCGGGCCCGCCGCGAGGAGGCCAGGGTCAGGTCGGCGAGCGCGGGCTCACCGGCGCCCGAGCCGACGAGGTACGACGCGACGTACGACACGGCCGCCTGGGCGACCCGCGGATGGGCGCAGAACGCGAAGCCGCTGTCGTAGGGCAGGTTCAGCCACTTGTGGCCGTCGCAGCCCCAGGAGTCGGCCCGGTCGATGCCGGCGACGAGATGCCGGGTCCGGGGACTGGCGGCCGCCCACAGTCCGAAGGCGCCGTCGACGTGCGCCCAGCCGCCGTGGGCGTGGGCGAGCTCGCAGCCGGCGGCCAGGTCGTCGCAGGCGCCGGTGTTGACGTTCCCGGCCTGGAGGCAGACGATCACCGGGCCGGCCGGCCCGGTGTCGAGCACGCGCTCCAGGTCGTCGATGTCGAGGGCCCCGTTCGCGTCCGCCGCGACCTCCTCCACGCAGCGCGTGCCGAACCCGAGGAGGCGCAGCGCCCGGTCGATGGTGGCGTGCCGCTCCGCGCCGGCGACGACCCGCACCCGGGGTGCCCCCGGGAACCCGTCGCGCTCGACGTCCCACCCGGCCTGCTGCAACACGTGGTGCCGCGCCGCGGCGAGCCCGACCGTGTTGGTCTCCTGCCCTCCGGTGACGAAGCCGACCGAGGCGCCTGCCGGGATGCCGAGCAGCTCCTTGAGCCAGCCGCCGGCCACCTGCTCGGCGGCCGCGGCCGCCGGGGAGAGCACCGGGTTGAAGGCGCACTGGTCCCAGCCGACCGCCAGCATGTCCGCGGCGGTGGCGGCCGGCAGGGCTCCTCCGGTCACGAAGCCGAAGAACCGCGGCCCGGCACTGGCCATCAGCCCCGGGTCAGCACCGTCCCGGAGCCGTCGCAGCACCTCTGCCGGCGCCGTAGGCCGGTCCGGCAGCCCCCCGCCCAGCGCCGACACGATCTCGTCGACGCCGGCCTTGGGAGTGACCGGTCGGTCGGCGAGACCTGCGCGGAAGCGTCCCACCTCCTCGGCGGTCAGGTGCAGGAGCTCGTCGAAGTCGCCGTCCATGGCCCCGGAGGCTACGCCGAGGGCCACGGAGGGCAACGGCCGTTGTCCCTTGTCGAGCCGACTGCCGCCGTGCTGGGCTGCCTTGGACCAAGGAGGTGGATGAAGAAGGAGGTGGCGTGATGCTCTCCTCGGGCATCTCCTCGCGGATACGTCCCCTGCTCGCCCTGGTGCTCGGCGCAGCGGTGCTCGCCGGACCGGTCACGGCTGCCCCGGCGGTGGAGGAGGCGCGCGCCGTCGTCCGGCCGAACATCATCCTGATCACCACCGATGACATGACCCGCGGTGACCTCCGCTGGATGCCCCGGACCCGCAGGCTGCTGCGTGCCCGCGGCGCCACCGTCACCGACTTCATCGCCAACGAGCCGATGTGCTGCCCGTCGCGCGCCGAGATCCTCACCGGCGAGTACGGGCAGAACAACGGCGTGCACGCCAACGACGCGGCGCCATGGGGTGGCTACAAGGCGCTGGTGCAACGGCTCGACCACATCGGCGCCTGGCTGCGCAGCGCCGGCTACCGCACCGCCCTGGTGGGCAAGTTCCTCAACGGCTGGGAGCTCACCGCGCAGCCGGACAGGGGCTGGACCTTCTTCGACCCGATGCTGCGCCGGGTCTACTCCCCCTTCGGCCAGACCATGTTCGGCAACGGCCGGCCGCACCGCTTCCGCGGCGTGTACACCGGGCACCTGGTCACCACGCTCACCAACCGGCTCATCCGGCGCTACTCGGCGTCGCGTGCCCCGTTCTTCATCTGGAGCTCTCAGATCGCACCCCACGACATGCACGTGGCCGGCCGGTGGGGGCCACCGGTGCCGGCTCCCCGGGACCGCACCGCCTACCCCGGCGCGCTGCCACCGTCGCTCTCCGACCCCGCCTTCGACGAGGCCGACGTCACCGACAAGCCTGCCTACGTCCAGCGCCGGCCGCCGGTGGCGGTGCAACGCGTCATCGCGCTGCACCGTGCGCGGATCCGTTCGCTGCAGGCCGTCGACCAGCAGGTGGAGGCCACCGTTGCTGCCCTGCGCCGAGCCGGCGAGCTGCGCCGGACCTACCTCTTCTTCACCTCCGACAACGGCTTCATGCTGGGTGAGCACCGGCTGGTCGACATCAAGAACGTGCCCTACCTGCCTTCACTGGGGGTGCCGCTGCTCGTCCGTGGCCCGGGTGTTCCTGCCGGGGTGTCGCGCCCGGCGTTGTACGGCATGGTGGACCTCGCTCCCACCTTCCTCGCCCTGGCCCGCGCGCACGCCCACCGGCCGATCGACGGACGCTCCATGCTCGGCACGCTGCGACACGGCGCTCCGGGCTACGGCTCCTACCTCATCCAGGCGGGGTCGGCGGGCGAGGACTGGTGGTGGCGCGGCGTCCTCTCCGCGCGCTACGAGTACGTCCGCTACTCCGACGGCTTCGAGGAGCTCTACGACCTGCTCCGGGATCCGGCACAGCTGACCAACGTGGCCGCCGATCCTGGCTACGCGCTGGTCCGGCAGCTGCTCGCCGCGCGACTCGCAGCCCTGCAGGACTGCTCGGGGTCGGACTGCCTGGGCCCCTGACCGGGGACCCTCACCGACGCCTGCCCTCCGTCGGCGGCCTTCGGGGGACCTGCGCCTTCGCGAGCTGGGCGATCAACCAGACCAGGGCGGCCTGCCAGGCCATCACGAAGAGCACCAGGAGCAGCAGCCAGTCCGATCCATGAGCCACCACGAGCAGCGGCATCGCCGAGATGGCCAGCGTCAGCAGCAGGCCGGTGGCGTACGTCGCGGCCGCCGCCTTCCGGTAGCCGCGGGTGCGGTCGACAGGAGGATGGATGCCGAGCGTCCCGACGTCGGGCGGCGGATGGTCCCGCCACATCTGCCGCGCCGAGCGGTAGACCCGGGTCTGCGGGTACGTCGAGGCCAGCATCGCGCGTGCGGTCGATGCCGCCCGCGGGTGCCAGCGCACCGTCGCGGGAAGCGCGATCGCCTCGATGCGGGCCT